>JAIYDS010000239.1 GCA_027487385.1 Acetobacteraceae bacterium
CCGACCTCATAGCCCAGGGTCTTCAGCCGGTCGCGGAAGGCGGCGCGGCCGGAATGCTTGCCGAGCACGATGGAGTTGGTGGTCCAGCCCACGGATTCCGGCGTCATGATCTCGTAGGTGCTGGCATCCTTCAGCACGCCATCCTGATGGATGCCGCTTTCATGCGCGAAGGCGTTGCGGCCGACGATGGCCTTGTTGGGCTGCACGTCGAAACCCGTGATGGTCGCCAGCAGCTTGGAGGTGCGCAGGATCCGCTTGGTCTCGATGCCGGTGCGCAGCTTCAGCGCGTCATGCCGCGTGCGCAGCGCCATCGCGACCTCTTCCAGGCTCGCATTGCCCGCGCGTTCGCCGATGCCGTTGATGGTGCATTCGATCTGCCGGGCGCCGGCCTGGATGGCGGCCAGGGTATTCGCCACGGCCAAGCCCAGGTCATTGTGGTTGTGCGCCGAGAAGATGACCTTGTCCGCGTCCGGCACCTTGTTGATCAGGGTCGAGAAGATCAGCCCCATATCGGCCGGCAGCGAATAGCCGACCGTGTCGGGGATGTTGATGGTGGTGGCTCCCGCCTTGATGGCGGCGTCCACGCAGCGGCAGAGGAAATCGAGATCGGAGCGCGAGCCATCCTCGGCCGACCATTCCACATCGGCCGCGTGGTTGCGGGCCAGGGTGACGCTCTCGGTGATGCGCTCCAGCACCTCCTCGCGCGTCATGCGCAGCTTGACCCGCATATGCAGGTCGGAGGTCGCGAGCACGATGTGGATGCGCGGGCGGGCGGCGGGCCTGGTCGCCTCGGCCGAGGCCAGGATATCGGCGGCATTGGCGCGGCTCAGGCTGGCGATGACCGGGCCATCCTTGGAAAACCGCTTGGCGATGGACTGCACGCTCTCGAAATCGCCGGGGCTGGCGATGGCGAAGCCGGCTTCCAGCACATCGGCGCCCAGTTCATGCAGCGCCTCGGCCATGCGCAGCTTTTCGTCCAGGTTCATGGAGAAGCCGGGCGATTGCTCGCCATCGCGCAGGGTCGTGTCGAAGATGATGACGCGGCCGGCTTCCAGCGCGCCGAAGGAGGGGTGGTTGATGCTCATGGGGGTCTCGCGAGGGTTCGAATTCTTTCCGGTGCATGCCCCTGGTGGGCCAGGGTCCCCTGAGTTGTGCGGGCCGCACGCGGCCTCAGGTCACACCCAGGGGCGGGAAAGTCGAAGCGGAAGAAGGCCGAGGGAGAGCGACCGGGCATTCGGCAGCGAAGCCAGAAGCCCGGCGGACAGCATCAAGCATGCGGTCATCATCGCCATGGAGAGACCATAGGCCGCCCGCCCCGGGCGATCAAGCCGGCTGGACGCCGCGCCCGCGGCCCGCCAAGCTCCCCTCCAAGAACAACCGGAGGATATGCCATGCGCCGCCGCCTATTGGGGCTTTGCGCCCTGCTCCTGGCCCTGCCTGGCCTGGCACGCGCCCAGGGCGCGGAGTGGCAGCCGGACCGCCCGGTGCGCATCATCCTGCCCTTTCCGCCCGGCGGCGCCACCGACCTCATCGCCCGCATCCTGGCCGAGCGCGCCTCGCGCGATCTGCCGCATCGCTGGGTGGTGGAGAACCGCTCGGGCGCCAATGGCAATATCGGCATGGCGGCCGCGGCCCAATCCCCGCCGGATGGCTACACGCTGGGCGCCTGCACCATCGGCAATTGCGCGATCAATGCCGCGATCTACGCCCGCATGCCCTTCGACATCGAGCGCGACCTGGTGCCGGTCTTCTGGAGTGCCAGCGTGATGAACGCCCTGGTGGTGCGGCCCGACCACCCGGCGCAGAATTTCCAGCAATTCGTCGAATGGGCGAAGCGCGAGGGGAACCGGGTGAATTTCTCCTCCTCGGGCTTCGGCGCCTCGAACCACCTGCTGGGCGAATTCCTGAATGGCCGGCTCGGCCTCACCATGCAGCATGTGCCCTTCCGCGGCGGCGCGCCGGGCATGCAGGCGGTGATCCAGGGCGCCACCCAGCTCTTCTTCGAGAACACGCCGACCTTGATCGGCTCCATCCGCGGCGGGCAATTGCGGCCCCTCGTGGTCAGCGGCCGCACCCGGGACCCCGCCCTGCCCGATGTGCCGACACTGGAGGAGGCCGGCGTGCCGGATGCCGTGATCGAGCCCTGGTTCGGCTATATGGCGCCGCGCGGCACGCCGCCTGCCGTGGTGGCACGGCTGAACGCGCTGCTCAACGCAGCCATGACCGATGAGGCGGTGCAATCCCGCCTGCGGGATCTGGGCGCCCGCCCCGAAGGTGGCCCGCCAGAGCGCTTCTCGGCCCATGTGCAAAGCGAGATCGCCCGCTGGCGTGAGGTGGTCCGGGTGAACCGGATCGAGCGGATCACCGAGTAGTCCGCTCAGCTTAATCCTTGCATGGACAGGGATTTTTCAATCGCCTCTTCTCTCCCGGGGGCATTGGCGTGTAGCGTCGGGAGAGCTGGGAAGAAAAATTTACGAGGAGGCATTGTATGCCACAAAGGCTCGGTTTCGAATTTCTGGGGACGTTCTGGCTGGTGCTGGGGGGCGTGGGCAGCGCAGTGCTGGCCGCCGCCTTCCCCGATGTGGGCATCGGCCTGCTCGGCGTCTCGCTCGCCTTTGGGCTCACGGTGCTGACCATGGCCTATGCGATCGGCCATGTCTCGGGCTGCCATCTCAACCCGGCCGTCACGCTGGGCCTGGTCTGCGCCGGCCGCTTCGATGCGGATGAGGCCATTCCCTACATGGTCGCCCAGGTGGCGGGCGCCATCTGCGCCTCGATGCTGATCTATGCCATCGCGATCGGCGCCTCGGGCTATGACCTCTCGAAGGGCTTGGCCGCCAATGGCTATGGCGCGGCCTCGCCCGGCGGCTACAGCATGGCCATCGGCTTCGTCACCGAACTGGTGATGACCTTCATGTTCCTGATGATCATCCTGGGCTGCACCTCCAAGCGGGCGCCGGCGGGCTTCGCGCCCATCGCGATCGGCCTGGCACTGACGCTGATCCACCTGATCAGCATCCCGGTCACCAACACCTCGGTGAACCCGGCCCGCAGCACGGGCCCGGCCATCATCCTGGGCGGGACGGCGCTGCAGCAGCTCTGGCTCTTCTGGGTGGCCCCGATGCTGGGCGCGGCCTTCGCCGGCCTCGCGCATCGCTTCAGCGACGAAGACTAGAGCCTGACCGCCTTTGGTGGGACACCAAAGGCGTGAATCAGCCTCGCAGCCGAGGCTGGTCCGGCCCCGAGGGCGGCTTGCCGCCCCCAACCGCCTTACTTCGGCGGATGGGTCGCGAGCCAATGCCGCGCGATCTCCTCGCGCGTGGCGACCCAGATGTCGCCGCAGGCCACCACATGATCCAGGAAGCGCGCCAATGCCGCGGCGCGCCCGGGCCGGCCCACCAGCCGGCAATGCAGCCCGACGCTCATCATCTTGGGCGCACCCGCCGCCCCCTCGGCGCGCAGCATCTCCACCGCATCGCGCAGATAGCGCTCGAACCCGTCCGGATCGCCAAAGCCCGGCGGGACAGCGAATTTCATGTCATTGTTGTCGAGCGTGTAGGGGATGATGAGCTGCGGCTTGCCCGCCACCTCGATGTAGTGCGGCAGGTCGTCATCATAGGAGTCGCTGTCGTAGAGGAAGCCGCCATGTTCAGCGACGAGGCGGCGGGTGTTGGGGCTGATGCGCCCGGTGTACCATCCCACCGGGCGCTTGCCGGTCAGCCGCTCGATGGTCTCGACGCAGCGGGCGATCTCGGCGCGCTCCTGGGCCTCGGGCATGCTGTGGTAATCGATCCAGCGCCACCCATGGCTGGCCACCTCATGCCCCTGATCGGCGAAGGCACGCGTCACCTCGGGGTTGAGCTCTAGGGCCCGGCCCACCCCATAGACGGTGAGCTTCAGGCCGCGCGCGGCAAAGAGGCGCAGGATGCGCCAGACACCGGCGCGGGCGCCGTAGTCGAACTGGGTCTCCACCGTGCGGTTGCGCTCGCCCAGGGTCGGGCTGCCGCCGGGCACCTCGTGCAGGTAGATCTCGGAGCCGGCATCGCCGTTCAGCACCGTGTTCTCGCCGCCTTCCTCGTAGTTCAGCACGAAGGAGAGGGCGAGTTTGGCGCCATTCGGCCAAAGCGGATCCGGCGGGTTGGCGCCATAGCCGCGCAGGTCGCGCGGGTAGGTGGTGCCAGGTGCTTGAATATGGGGGGCGGGGTCAGGGGGAGCGGGGCTTTGCGTCATGCCCCAGAGGCTTGAACGCGGACCGCCGCCGGTCAAGCGGTGACAGCGGCGCGGCGCTGTAGCAAAAGGGTTCGAAACACCGCCGATTCGGCGGTTGATCCAGGAGAAGCCCCCATGTCCCGCCGCCTCATCCCAGCCGCTTTCGGCGCCGCCCTCCTGGCTCTCGCGGCCTGTGCGGAGACGCCGGCGCCGGCCGTGACCGCCGCGCCGCCCGCACCACCGCCCGCCGCCGCGCCGGCCGCGCCCGTGGACCCCAACCGCGCCCTGCCGATCTTCTTCGAGGCCTGGTCCGCCCTGCTGGAGGAGCCGGCCCAGGTGGCGCTGCGCGAGGCGGCCGAGCGCATCCAGGCCAATCCGCGCGTCCCCGTGCTGGTCGTGGGATATGCCGATCCGCGCGGCTCGGCCGAGGCGAACATGATCCTCTCCCGCCTGCGGGCCCGCGTGGTGGCCGATGCGCTGATCGCCAATGGCGTGCCGGCGCGCCGCATCCGAATCCTCTACCGCGGCGCCACCCCGGGCTTCGAGAGCCTGGAAAGCCGCCGCGTCGAAGTGCGCGTGGATCGCGGCCAGCGCTGAAGCGCCAGGCCCGGGCCATCCGGCCCGGGGCAAGGGAGGGGCGATGCGCTTCGCGCTCTGCAACGAGGTTCTGCGCCACCTCCCCTTCGCCGAGCAGGCGCGGCTTTCGGCCGCGCTCGGCTATGACGGGCTGGAGGTGGCCCCCTTCACACTCGACGCGGAGGCGCCGCACCGGCTGAGTCCGGCGCGCCGGGCGGAATTCCGCCGCATGGCGGAGGAAGCGGGCCAACCCATCACCGGCCTGCATTGGCTGCTGGTGGCGCCTGCCGGTCTGTCCATCACCTCCGCCGCGCGGCATGCGCAGACGCTCGATGTGATGCGCGGCCTGGTGGAGCTCGCGGCGGATCTGGGCGCCAGCTACCTCGTGCATGGATCACCGGCGCAGCGTCGCGTCAGCGAAGCGGGCGATGCGGCGCGGGCAGAGGCGGCCCTGGCAACCATCGCCGCCCATGCCGGTGCGGCGGGCGTCACCTATGTGCTGGAGCCGCTGGATCCCGGCCAGACCAATTGGGCCTCGTCGCTCGCCGAGGCGCTGGCCATCGTGGCGCGCATCGGGCACCCGGCGCTGCGGACCATGCTGGATGTGAGCGCCGCCGGAAACGGCGAGGCGGAGCCGGCCGAGGCTTTGCTCCGGGCGCATATCCCCGGCGGGCAGATCGCCCATGTGCATCTGAATGACCGCAACCGCCGCGGCCCCGGCCAAGGCGCGGACCGCTTCGCCCTCGTGCTGCGCGCCCTGCATGACACCGGCTATGCCGGCATCTGCGGCGTGGAGCCCTTCGACTACCACCCGGATCCCATCGCTTGCGCCGCGCGGGCCATCGGCTATCTGCGCGGAATCGAAGAAGGGCTTGCAACATGAAATTCCGCTTTGCCGAGTCCGAGCGCTTCGAATGGTCCTTCACGCTGCGCATGCCCTTCCGCTTCGGCGTGATCACGGTGCGCGATGGCATCCAGGCCGTGGTGCGCGCCCGCATCCAGGATGAAGCCGGCCGCGAGGGCTGGGGCTGGGCGGCAGAGACGCTGGCCGCCAAATGGTTCGACAAGGACCCGGCGCTGAGCGACGCCGACAACCAGCACCAACTCCGCCGCGCGCTGGAGATCGCCGAGGCGCAATCGCTCGCCGCGGGCTTCAACACCGCCTTCGGCCATTACGCCGATGGCTATGCCGCGCACATCGCCGCCTGCGCCGCCGAGGGGCTGAACCCGCTGGTGGCAAGCTTCGGCCGCGCCCTCTGGGACCGCGCGGCGTTTGACGCGCTGCTGCGGCTGCACGGGCTCTCCTTCGATGCGGGGCTGCGCGCCAATCTCGGCGGCATGGCGCCGCATGCGGCCATCCCGGACCTGGCCGGCTTCGACTTTGCGGCCATGCTCGCCACCACGCCCAGGCCCGGCCGCATCCATGCGCGCCACACGGTGGGCCTGGTGGACCCGATCACGGCGGCCGACCAGGAGGAGCGCGTGGGCGATGGCCTGCCCGAGACCCTGGAAGAGGTCACCGCCACCTATCGCCACGCCTATTGGAAGCTGAAGGTCGGCGGCAATCTGGAAGCGGATGTGGACCGGCTCTGCCGCATCGCCGCCGTGCTGGACCGGCTTCATGGCTATCACGCGACGCTGGACGGCAATGAGCAATATGAGGATGCGGAAGGCGCCCTCGCCCTCTGGCGCGCCATGCAGGCGGAGCCCCGGCTGCAGCGGCTTTGCGCCTCCATCCTTTTCATCGAGCAGCCGGTGAAGCGCGCGCGCGCGCTGGAGACGGGCATGTCGGCGCTTGCCGCCGCGCGGCCGGTGATCATTGATGAGAGCGACGGCGCGCTGGATGCCTTCGTGGTGGCGAAAGGCCTGGGGTATGCGGGCGTCTCCAGCAAGGCCTGCAAGGGCATTTGGCGCTCGCTCATCAACCTGGCGCGCTGCCGGAACTGGGGCGATGGCCACTTCATGTCGGCCGAGGATCTGACCACCCTGGCCGGGCTTTGCGTGCAGCAGGACCTGGCCCTGGTCAGCGCCATGGGGCTGACCCATGTGGAGCGCAACGGCCATCATTTCATTGATGGCTTCAGCGGGCGCCCCAAGGCCGAGGCGGTGCGCTTCATGGAAGCGCATCCCGATCTCTACGCCGATACGCCGCGCGGCCCGCGCCTTGCCATCCGCGAGGGTGGGCTTGCGATCGGCAGCCTCGCCGTGCCCGGCTTCGGCAGCGTGGAAACGCCGGATGTTGGCGCCATGCGCGCCATGGAGCAGGCGGCCTGGCCCCTCCCGCGCGGCTGATCCGCGCCCTTCGCCCGCGCTACTCCACCGTGATGCGCGCCTCGCGCACCACACGGCCCCACTTCTCGCTCTCGCGCGCCACGAAGACGCCCAACTCCTCGGGGCTGCTGGCCTCGGGGTCCACGCCGGCGCTGGTCATGCGCTGGATCACCACCGGGCTGGCCAGCGCGCCGCGCAGCGCCTCCGAAAGCCGGGCGATGGCAGCGGGCGGCGTGCCTGCCGTGGTCATCACGGCCCCCCAGGAAGTGGCGGTGGCCTGGGGATAGCCCTGTTCAGCCAGCGTGGGCACATCGGGCATCAGGGGGTGGCGCCGCGGGCCGGTGGCGGCAAGGGCGCGGAGCCGCTGCTCGCGCACGGCGCCCACCGTGGCGGCGATCTGCACCAGCATCATCTGGATCGTGCCGGACATGAGATCCGCCATGGCGCCGCCCGAGCCGCGATAGGGCACATGCAGAAGATCAATCCCGGCGGCGAGCCGGAACAGCTCCGCCGCCGTATGCGTCGAGGCGCCATGGCCGGAAGAGCCGAAGGAGAGCTGCCCCGGCCGCGCCTTCGCCAGCGCCACGAATTCCGCGAGGTTCCGCACGGGCAGCGAAGGCGGGACCACGATCACCATGTCGCTGGTATAGGCCATGCCCACAGGCGCCAGGTCGCGCGCGGGCGAAAAACTCATATTCCGGTAGATGTGGATATTGGTGCTGAGCAGGCCGGTCACGCCCATCAGCAGCGTGTGCCCATCGGGGGCTGCGCGCGCCACCATCTCACCGCCGATATTGCCGCCTGAACCACCCCGATTCTCCACGATCACGGGCTGGCCCAGGCGTTCGCCCATTGGCTCGGCGACGATGCGCGCCGCCACATCCGTGCTGCCACCCGCCACGAAGGGCACGATCATGCGGATGGGCCGCACTGGCGCCCAGCCCTGGGCGAGGGCGGGCGTGGCGAGGGGTGTGGCCAGCAGGGCGCGGCGGAGCATGGGTCAGTTCACCGTGATGCGGGCCTCGCGCACCACGCGGCCCCATTTCTCCGTCTCGGCGCGCAGATAGGCGGCGAGTTCGGCGGGGCTGGAAGTGAGGGGCTCGGCGCCCACCTGCGTCAGGCGGTCCTTCACCGGCTGCAGCGCCAGCGCTTCCCGCAGGGTGGCGTTCAGGCGCTCGATGGCGGCGGGCGGCGTGCCGGCGGGCGCCATCACCGCGCCCCAGGAGCTGGCCTCGGCGGCGGCCAGGCCGATCTCGGCCACGGTCGGCACATTGGGCAGGGCCGGGTGACGGCGGGCGCCGGTCACCGCCAGCGCGCGCACGCGGCCGGCCTGGATCTGCGGCAGGGCGGAGGCGATCTGGTCCAGCATCACCTGCACATTGCCGGCCACCGTGTCGTTCAGCGCGGGCGCCGAGCCACGATAGGGCACATGCTGGATCTGCACCTGCGCCACCAGCTTGAACAGCTCCACCACCGTGTGGGTGGAGCTACCGTTGCCGCCGGAACCGTAGGAGAGGCGGCCGGGCTGCGCCCGCGCCAGCGCCAGGAATTCCTGCGCTGTCTGCGCCGGAACCTGCGGGTTCACGATCAGTACGTGGTCCGTGGCAAAGGCAAGGCCGATCGGCGCGAGATCGGTCAGCGGGTTGAAGCCCATATTCGAATAGAGATGCGGGTTGATGGTGAGCGTGCCGGTGGTGCCCATCAGGATCGTCAGGCCATCGGGCGCGCTGCGCACCACGTTTTCCACGCCGACATTGCCGCCCGCGCCGGTGCGGTTGTCCACCGCGACGGGCTGGCCGAGGCGCTCGCCCATCGGGTCACTCAGCACGCGCGCCACGATGTCGGTGGCGCCGCCGGCCGCAAAGGGCACGACGAAACGCAGCGACCGCGTGGGCGCCCATTGGGCGTGCGCAAGGCCAGGGAGCAGCAGCGCGGGCAGGGCCAGCGCCGCACGGCGGGTGGTGCGGATCATCTTGTGTTTCCTCCTGTTCTTGAGCGCCGTTCTACGCGGCTTGGCCCTTGGGATTCAAGAAATCGCGGCGTGGCGCTCCCGCATCACGCGCAGGACATGGTCGGGGTCTTCCGCCCACCAGCGGCGCGAGAGGAGTTCCACCTCGATGAAGCCGGCATAGCCCGCGGCCTCGGCCATGCGGCGGATGGCGGCGATGTCGATCACGCCATCGCCGGGCATCCCGCGGTCGAAGACCAGGTCGGTCGTCGGCACCAGCCAGTCGCAGGCGTGGAAGGCGGCGATGCGGCCCTTCGCGCGCGCCATCTGCGCCGCGAGATCGGGGTCCCACCAGACGTGATAGACATCCACGGCGACGCCGACGCCCTCGCCCAGCGCCTCGCAGAGATCGAGCGCCTGGCCGAGGGTGGAGAGCACCGAGCGGTCCGCGCAGGTCATCGGGTGCAGCGGCTCCAGCGCTAACGTCACGCCGGCGGCGCGGGCATCGTCCAGGATGGCGGAGAGGCCATCGCGCACCATGGCGCGCGCGCCGGGCAGGTCCTTCGAGCCCGCGGGCAAGCCGCCGCAGACCATGACCAGGCATTGCGCGCCCAGTGTGTGCGCCTCCTCGATGGCGCGGCGGTTGTCCTCGATGGCGGCGGCGCGGCCAGCGGCATCGGGGGCGGGGAACATGCCGCCGCGGCATAGGCCGGTGACGGTGAGGCCCGCGTCACGGATCCGCTTCGCCGCCGGATCCACGCCCATGGCATGCAGCACATCGCGCCAGGGCGAGATGCCGGGAATGCCATGCCGCGCGCAGCCCTCGATGCAATCGGCGAGGCCCCATTTCTCCTTCACCGTGACGGTGTTGAGGCTGAGCGGGGCTTTGCTGTCCGGCCGATTCACGCTCCACTCCTCGCGGCTTCGCCGCTGCGGTGCTCCGCGATCGGGCGCATTACGCCACACCATGCAAGGCGAGAAGGGTCTTCATCCGGCTCGCCGCGCGCTCGGGGTCGCTGAGCAGCCCGGCCGCATCGGCCAGGCGGAACAGCTCGGAAAAATGCTGGATGGAGCGCGTGCTCTGTTGCCCGCCCACCATGACGAAATGGTCCTGATGCCCGTTCAGCCAGGCCATGAAGACCACGCCCGTCTTGTAGAAGCGTGTGGGCGCCTTGAAGATGTGGCGGCTCAGCGGCACCGTCGGCGCCAGGATCTCGTGGAAGGTGCTGAGATCGTTCTTGGCGAGCGAGGCCAGCGCGCCACCCACGGCGGGCGCTATGGGATCGAAGATGCCGAGCAACGCGTCGGAGTGGCCCTCCGCATCACCCGCGATCAGCTCGGCGTAGTTGAAGTCATCGCCGGTATACATCCGCACGCCCTTGGGAAGGCGGCGGCGCATCACGATCTCCTTCTGGTCATCCAGCAGCGAGATCTTCACGCCATCCACCTTCGCGGCATGGGCGTGGATCACGGCCAGCGCCGTTTCCATCGCGGCCATGTGGTCGTGATTGCCCCAATAGCCTTCGAGCGCGGGGTCGAACATCTCGCCCAGCCAATGAATGATCACGGGCTGCTTCACGCCGCCCAGGATGCGGGCATAGACGCGCTCATAATCCGCCGGGCTTTTCGCCGCCTTGGCCAGCGCGCGGGAGGCCATGAGGATGATGCGCCCGCCCATCTTCTCGACGGCCTCGCATTGCGCCTCATAGGCGCGGATCACGTCATCCACCGTGACATCCGGACCGGGTGTCAGATGATCCGTCCCGGCGCCGGAGGCGATCACCGCGCCGGGATGATCCTTCGCCGCATCCAGGCTCAGGCGGATCAGCTGCTGCGCCGCATTCCAGTCGAGCCCCATGCCGCGCTGCGCCGTGTCCATGGCTTCCGCCACGCCGAGACCGAGCGACCAGAGATGCTTCCGGAAGGCGATGGTCCGGTCCCAATCCACCTTCGCGTCGAGCCAGGGATCCTGCTCGGCCAGGGTATCGGCCACCACATGCGCGGCGGCGAAGGCCACGCGCGGATACGGCGGCAGCGCCTTCGCGAATTCGCGCGGCGGGCTGGTGGTGAAATCCTCAAGCCCGTTGGGCGTCGGCAAGCGCAGCGTGGCCATGGCAAACTCCTCTCTGTTGATCCGATTCAGACCTTCGGGCTGCGCCCTGCGGTCATCGGATCAAGCCTCCAGCGTCGGAAGATCAATCCAGCGGCGCTCTTCCCAGGATTGCAGCCCCGCCATCGCCATCTGCACGCCCTTCGCACCCGCCAGCAGATCCCAGGGGTAGTCCTTCACCTCGCCCACCACATGGCGCAGGAAGAGCTCCCACTGCACGCGGAACCCGTTGGGGTAGGGCTGCGTGTCCGGCACCTTCTGCCAGCCCTCGTAGAAATTGATGGTCTGCGGCACATCTGGGTTCCAGACCGGCTTGGGCGTCGCCACGCGCGGCTGCACCCAGCAATCGGTCAGCCCGCAAACCGCCGAGCCATGCGTGCCATCCACGTGAAAGGTCACGAGGTCATCGCGCCGCACGCGCGTCGTCCAGGAGGAGTTGATATGGGCCACGACACCGCCTTCCAGCTGGAAGGTCGCATAGGCGCTGTCATCCACATCGGCGTCATACCAGTTGCCGGCCTCATCCTTGCGCTTCGGGATATGGATCGCGCCGAGGCAGGAGACGGATTTCACCGCGCCGAAGGTGTTGTCCAGCACATAGCGCCAGTGGCAGAGCATATCGAGGATGATGCCGCCGCCCTCGGCCTTCTTGTAGTTCCAGGAGGGGCGCTGCGTCGGCTGCAGGTCGCCCTCGAAGACCCAGTAGCCGAACTCGCCCCGCACCGAGAGCAGGCGGCCGAGCTGCCCGCTGTCGATCACCATCTTCAGCTTGCGCAGCCCGGGCAGGAAGAGCTTGTCCTGCACCACGCCATGCTTGATGCCAGCCGCCTTGGCGACGCGCGCGAGATCGAGCGCATCGGCCAGGTTATCGGCGGTGGGCTTCTCGCAATAGACATGCTTGCCGGCGGCGATGGCCTTGCGCACCAGGCCCGCGCGCATCTGCGTCGTCGCCGCGTCGAAGAAGATCTCGTCCTTCGGGTCGGCGAGGCAGGCATCGAGGTCGGTGCTGATGCGCTGCACATTGTGCGCCTTGGCCAGCGCCTCCAGCTTCGCGCGGTTGCGGCCGACGATGATCGGGTCCGGCATCAGGGTGTCGCCATTGGCGAGCGGCAGGCCGCCATCGGCGCGGATCGCTGCGATGGAGCGGATCAGGTGCTGGTTCATGCCCATGCGCCCGGTGACGCCGTTCATGATGATGCCGATGCGGCGTTCCGCCATGGTCGTTTCCCTGCTTGAAGTAACCAGACAGTTACTTACTGTCCGGTCATCTGCGGGTCAAGGGCGCAGATAGCCCAGCACCACAGCCACCACATGCGCCTCCCGCGCATCCAGCGCGGCCTCGCTGCCCAGATCGGTGCCAAAGATGGTCGAGAGCGTGTGCATGTTCGCCACCGTGAAGTGCCCCAGCGCCACGATGGAGAGGTAGAGCTGCAGGGGGTCGGCATCGGCGCGGAAGAGCCCGGCCGCTGCCCCGCGCGCCAGCACCTCGCGCAGCCGCTGCGTCAGCGGCGAATAGAGCGCCGGCACATCGGCCGAGCGGCGCAGATAGGCGGCGCGGTGGATGTTCTCCTGGTTCAGCAGCGCCACGAATTCGGGGTGCCGCGCCGTGTAGCGCAGGTTGAAGGCGACGAGCCGCGCCATCGCCTCGGCCGGCGGCAGGTGGGAGACATCCACCGCCTCCTCCTCCGCCCGCTTGGCGGCATAGGCGGTCTCCAGCACGGCCAGCCAGAGATCCTCCTTCGCGCCGAAATAGGCATAGAGCATCCGCTTGTTGGCGCCGGCCCGGGCGGCGATCTCATCCACCCGCGCGCCGGCCAGCCCATGCGCCGCGAATTCCGCCAGCGCCGCATCCAGGATGCGGGCGCGCGTCGCGGCGGCGCGGGGTGAGAGGGCGGGCGTTTCGGCGGGCATGGAAGGGTCCGGGGAGCAGATGATGCAGCAAAGCCACAATGTTGCACACAACTGTGGGGAACAGGCCACGCCCCATGGTGCGGAATGGGGCGGCGCGGCTACATTCAACTTATGCGCGCAGGCCGCCTCCCGCCCCGTTTGATGCTCCTGACCCTGAGCCTCCTGGCCGCCTGCGCGGCCAGCGGGTCCGATGTCGTGGACCGTGCCGGCCGTTCGGCGCCCTCCCGCGGCGAGCCTGGCGTCAGCGGCACCGTCTTCGGGAATTTCCTGGTCGGCCGCTTCGCCGGCGAGGAGCAGGACACGCGGGTGGCGGCGGACAGCCTCCTCTCCGCGCTCCGGGCTGATCCCGACCTGCCGGACCTGATCCAGCGCGCCTTCGTTGCCAGCCTGCTCGATGGCCGGGCCGATGCCCTGCGCCTGGCCCGCCGCCTGCCCGACAATGCCTCCGCCCAGCTTGTCCTGTTCGGGGCGGAGGTGGCCACGGCGCGCTGGGACCGTGCGGAGGCCCGGGCGCGCGCTCTGAGCCGCCAGGGCCCGGTCGCCGCGCTGCAGCCGGTGCTGCTGGCCTGGAGCCAGGCCGGGCGCGGCCAGTCGGACCTCGCCATCGCCACGCTGCGCCCCCTGGCCGAGCAGGGCCGGTTCCGCGCACTGAACGCCCTGCATGCGGCGCTGATCGCCGACCTCGCCAATCGCCCGCGCGAGGCGGAGCGATTCGTGCGCCTCGCCCTCACCGACCAGCCGGACCCCACCTTGCGGCTGGCCATGCTCTCGGCCGGCATCCTCTATCGGGCCGGGCGCCAGCCAGAGGCGGCGCGGCTGCTCGATCAGTTGTCGCTGTCGAATGACGAGTTGGCCTTGGCCGTGCTGGAGCCGGCGCGGCAGGTGGTGCTGACCCAGCGCGCCATCCAGGGCCCGGCCGATGGCATCGCGGAGGCCTATGTGGCGCTGGGCAGCGCCATGCGCGGCCAGGGGCTGGAGGAGATGGCGATGCTGATGGCGCGCCTCGCCCTCCGGCTGCGCCCGAATTTCGCCCCTGCCCTGCTGCTGCTGGCCGATACCCTGGCCGAGGCCGAGCGTCTGGAGGCGGCCCGCGAGACCCTGTCCCAGATCAGCGAGAGCGATCCGCTCTTCGGCCCCGCCCAGCTGCGCCAGGCCGGGCTGCTGGACCGGCTGGGCCGCAGCGATGAGGCCGAGGCCCTGCTGCGCCGCCAGGCCGAGGCGCTGCCCAACCTGCCCCAGCCGCTGACCCGCCTGGGCGACCTGCAACGCCGCCGCGGCCGCTTCGCCGAAGCCGCGCAGACCTATGATGCCGCCATCGCCCGCAGCCAGCCCGTCAAGCCGGGCGACTGGCCGCTCTTCTACGCGCGCGGCATCTCGCGCGAGCGCTCGGGCAATTGGCCGGGCGCCGAGGCGGATCTGCTGCGCGCGCTGGAACTCTCGCCCGAGCAGCCCTTCGTGCTGAACTACCTCGCCTATACCTGGGCCGATATGGGCGTGAACCTTGAACGCGCGAAGGCCATGCTGGAGGGGGCGGCGGCGCAGCGGCCGAATGACGGCAATATCGCCGACAGCCTGGGCTGGGTGCTGTTCCGCATGGGCCAGCTGCCCGCCGCCATCGCGGCGCTGGAGCGCGCGGTGGAGCTGGAGCCACGCAACGCCACGATCAATGACCATCTGGGCGATGTCTATTGGGCGGCCGGGCGCGAGCGCGAGGCGCGATTCCAATGGCAGCGGGCCCTGACCATGGACCCGGAACCCGCCGAGGCCGCGCGCATCCAGGAGAAGCTGCAGAACGGCCTGCCGCGGGCCGTGCGGCGCTGACATGACCGCGCTGGAGGAGGCCGCCCCGGCCAAGGTGAACCTGTTCCTGCACGTCACCGGCCGCCGCGCCGATGGCTATCACCTGCTGGACAGCCTGGCCGTCTTCGGCCCCGCCGCCGACCGGCTGACCGCGACCACAGCCTCAGGGCTGAGCCTGACCCTGGCCGGCCCCTTCGGCGAAAGCCTGGCGGCGGAGCCCGACAATCTGGTTCTGCGGGCGGCCCGCGCCCTGGCGGCCGAGGCGGGATGCCCGGGCGGGGCCGCGCTGCAACTGGAAAAGCACCTGCCCATCGCCTCCGGCATCGGCGGCGGCTCGGCCGATGCGGCGGCAGCGCTGCGGCTGCTGAACCGGCTGTGGGGCTGCGGGCTGGATGCGGTGGCGCTGGCGCGGATCGCCGCCCCGCTGGGCGCGGATATTCCGGTTTGCGTGGCCTCGCGGCCGGCGCGGATGCAGGGCATCGGCGAGGTGATCAGCGCCGCCCCGGAGCTGCCGGAATGCGGGCTGCTGCTGGTCAATCCGCGCGTGCCGGTCGCAACACCCGCCGTGTTCCGTGCACGGCAGGGCGGTTTCTCCGTCCCCGCCACCCTGCCCGCCGCCTGGCCCGATGCGCGCGCCATGGCCGCCGACCTCGCGCGCCTCAGCAATGACCTGGAAGCGCCCGCCCTCAGCCTCTGCCCGGTGATTGCCGATGTGCTGGCGGCCTTGCGCGCGGCGCCCGGCTGTCTGCTGGCGCGGATGAGCGGGTCTGGCGCCACCTGCTTCGGCCTCTTCGCCGCCCCGGCGGAAGCGGCGGCTGCCGCGCAGACCATGCCGCGCGATTGGTGGGCCGCGGGCGGCGCGCTGCATCCTTGACGCGGCCGCCGCTTCCGCGACAGCTTGTCCGGACATCGAAGGAGCCCGTCATGATCCTCGCCTCCCGCCGCACCCTGCTCACCGCCAGCGTCCTGTGCACCCCTCGGGTGACGAGCCACGCGCAATCCGCCGGCACGCTGAATGTGGTGCTGAACCAGGGGCTTCTGGCGAGGCTCTGGATCGACGAGCTTCATCCGGTTTTCGAGCGTGAGACCGGCGCGCGGCTGAATGTGCAGCAATCGGTCACCGGCAACATGCTGGGCATGCTGCGCACCCAGCGCGACAACCCGCCGGACCTGATGCAGTTCTCCGAAGCCGGCGTCTTCGCCGCCGCCCAGGCCGGGCTTTTGCGCGCCCACAACCCGGCCAATATCCCGAACTGGGCCTTCCTGCGCGATGCCTTCAAGCTGGCCGACAACTACTCCGCCGGCGTGATCGACGCGGTCCACACGCTCTATTTCAACACCCGCGCGCAGACCACGCAGCCCACCTCCTGGGCGCAGCTTTGGGATGCGTCTTCGCGCCGCCGCGTGGCCATCCCGCCCATCACCTGGAACAGCGGCGTGCGCATGGTGACGACGGCCGCCCAGATCGCCACCGGCAAGCCCTTCGCCGAAGCGCAGCGCGACCTCGATGCCGGCATCCGCCATCTGGCGCGGCTGAAGGAGAATGGCGCCATCGCCTATACCGGCGCGCCGCAGGCCATCCAGATGCTGCAATCCGGGCAGATTCCGCTGGTGCCCTTCTATGGCATCTTCATCAACCCGATCATCGCGCAGGGCGCCCCCATCAAGCCCGCCGTGCCGCTCACCGAGGGCATCCATGGAGAGATCGTCGGCCTCAACATGCCGGTGAACGCCCGAAACGTGGAACTGGCCGAGCGCTATGTGAACATGAGCCTGTCGCGCGATTTCCAGAGCAAGATCGACAGCGTGCTGAATGCGCGCGCCGCCCATCGCGACGTGAACCCCTCGCCGCGCACGCTCGAATTGCTCGGCCCGGCGGACAACATCCTCTATGCCGATTGGCGCTTCCTCTCCGAGCAGCGGGCGCGGCTGACGGATGCCTGGAACAACGTGTTCGGCTGATGCAGGGCGCCTCCCCGCGCCTCACCGGGCTCCTGCTGATCGCGCCCGCGCTCATCTTCCTGGCGGCCTTCTATCTGGTGCCGCTGGGCTATATGGTCGAGGAAAGCCTGCGCTCCTCCCCCGCCGATCTGGATCCGCGGCCAGGGCTGAGCCTGTACCAGTTCGAGCGCGTCTGGGGCTCCGGCCGTTCCTGGCGGGCGCTGGAGCGGACGGTGCGCATCTCGGCCATCTCCACGCTGCTGACATTGCTGATCGCCTATCCGATCGCGCTGTTTCTGTTTCAGCTGCGGGCCTTCTGGCGCACGACGATCCTGATCACGATCTTCGTCTCCCTCGCCTCCAGCCTGATCGTGCGCAATTACGGCTGGCTGGTGACGCTGGCCGATGCCGGGCCGGTCAACCAGCTTCTGCTGGCGCTGGGCCTGGCGGAGGAGCCGCTGCGCCTGGTCTATAGCGAGGGCGCGACCATCGTGGCGCTGGTGCACTACGCCCTGCCCTTCATGATCCTGCCCATCTATGGCGCGCTGACGCGCATCCCGCCCTCCTTCGTCGAGGCCGCGCAATCGCTCGGCGCAGGGCCCTGGCGCGCATTGTGGGGCACGGTGCTGCCGCTCTCCATGCCGGGGATTTTCGGCGGCACCACCCTCACCTTCGCCATCTGCATGAGCGCCTTTGTCACGCCCCTCATGCTTGGCTCGCCCGCCACGGCAATGATCAGCCAGGTGGCGGCCGAGCAATTCCTGGTGCAGCTGAACTTCCCCTTCGGCTCGGCGATGATCGTGGCGCTGACCGTCGTCACCTTCGGCATCCTGCTGGCCTATACGCTTCTCATCCGCGCGCTGTTCCGCCACCATGCCTGACGCGAAAGGCTTCCGCGCCGTGGTGGCGGTGCTGGCCTTGCTGGGCCTCGCTTTCCTGGTGTTTCCGGTGATCTTCACCGGCGTGGTGGCCTTTGGCGGCTCCATTTTCATCGAGTTCCCGCCGCAAAGCCTTTCGCTGCGCTGGTTCGAGAATATCGGCCGCATCAACCGCATCTGGGATGCGACCATCACGAGCCTCTATATCGGCCTGATCACCGCCACCATCGCCACCACCATGGGTGCCGCCGCAGCCCTGGCCCTGGTGCGCAGCCCGCTGCCGGGCAAGGCGGCGCTGACCTCGCTACTGCTGTCGCCCATCGCGCTGCCCATTGTCGCCATCGGCATCGCGCTGATCCAGTTCTTCATCCTGCTGGGCGTGGCCTTCACCTGGTGGAGCCTGGTCATCGGCCATGTGGTGCTGGTGGTGGCCTATCCGGTGCGGACGGTGGCGGCCGCCCTCACCCTGTCCAACCCCTCGCTGGAGGAAGCGGGCGCCTCCCTCGGCGCCTCGCCCTGGCAGGTGTTCCGCACGGTGACGCTGCCGCAGATGGCGCCGGGCCTCGTCAGCGGCTTCCTCTTCGCCTTCCTCATCAGCTTCGACAATTACCCGATCAGCGTCTTCCTCGTGCGCGGCGATCTCACGACGCTGCCCATCGAGCTGTTCAACTACATCAGCCAGAATCTCGACCCGACGCCGGCCGCCTTTTCCTCCGCCTATGTCGCTGTCATCGCGCTGCTGATCCTGCTGGCCGAGCGGCGCTGGCGGATCATCTCCCTGTCCATCCCCCGCTGAGGAGCATGCATGGCCCGGCTTGAGTTGGATCGCATCGAGGTGACGCTGGGCGGCAACCGCATCCTGCACGGCGTCAGCCTGGACGTGGCGGATGGCGAATGCGTGGCGCTGCTGGGCCCCTCGGGCTGCGGCAAGACGACGACGCTGCGCGCCATCGCGGGCTTCACGCCGGTCAGCGCGGGCGAGATCCGCATCGCCGGGCGCTCCGTACTCGGCCTGCCGCCGCATAAGCGCAACCTGGGCCTTGTTTTCCAGGATTACGCGCTCTTCCCGCACATGAATGTCGCGCAGAATATCGGCTATGGGCTGCGCATGCGTGGGGTGGATCGCGGCACCATCGCCCGACGGGTGGACGAGGCCCTTGCCCTGGTCCGCCTCGGCGAGATGGCGGATCGCTACCCCGCGCGGCTCTCGGGCGGCCAGCGGCAGCGCGTGGCCCTGGCGCGCGCGCTCGTCATCAAGCCGGACATCCTGCTGCTGGACGAGCCGCTGGGCGCGCTGGACCGGAAGCTGCGCGACGCGATGCAGGTGGAGTTGAAGCGCATCCATCGCGAGGTGGGCGTCACCACCATCATCGTCACGCATGACCAGGAGGAGGCGCTCTCTCTCGCCGACCGCGTCGCCGTGATGTTCGCGGGCGATATCCGCGAGGTGGAGCGCCCCGCCACCCTCTATGCCCGCCCGCGCAGCCAGGAAGTGATGGATTTCCTGGGCGAGGCGAATTTCCTCCCCGCCGTTGTGACTGCTGAGGGCCAACTGCTCCTGCCCGGCGGCGCCGAGATCCCGCATGGCGATGCCACGCCGCGCGAGGTGCGGATCGGCGTCCGCCCCGAGCATATGACGATCCTGGCTGAGCCCGAGCCCGGAAGCATACCCGCCCGGGTGCTCGAGATCGTCTACAAGGGCGCGCATGCGGCGCTTTATGCCCAGGGGCCAGAGGGGCTGGCGCTGTCCGCCAGCTTGCCGGCCGGCGATCTGGCGGCGCCGCCCGGCATCGGCAAGACTGTCCACCTGCGCCCCGACCCGGCGCGGATGATCCTGTTCGAGGAGAATGCGCCATGACCAGCGAACGCGCGATGCACGACATAGGCGGCCTGGATTTCGGCCCGATCGACCGCAGCGAGCACCCCCGCACCCTGTATGAGCTGCGCGTGGACGCCATCCTCATGCTGCTGACCAGCCCCGCCTGCGGCGCCTTCAAGACGGATGCGCTGCGCCGCGCCATCGAGGAATTCTCGCAGGATGATTACGACCACCTGCCCTATTACGACCGCTGGCTGCAGGCGCTGACCAACCTGCTTGTCGAGCAGCATGTGCTCGACCGCGCCGAGATTGACGCGCGCGTCGCGGCGATCACGGAGGAACTCGCGCATGAGCATTGAGCCGCGCTTCCCGCCGGGCGCCGCGGTGCGCGTGGCCAACCGCCAGCCCCGCGGCCATTGCCGCACGCCCTTTTACCTGCGCGGCCATCGCGGCGTGGTGCTCTCCTGTGCCGGGCGCTTCCATGATCCCGCGCAACTGGCCCAGCACCGACCGGGCCTGCCCAAGCTGATCCTCTACCGCGTGCGCTTCGCGCATCTCGGCCCGGATGGCCGGGCGACGCAGGACGAGATCGAAGCCGACATCTACGAAGACTGGCTGGAAAGCGAGGCCGCCGCATGAGCACGCCGCACGACCATCATGATCACGACCATGATCATGATCACGCGCCCATCGAAGAGCATGACGCGCATCCCGGCCCCTTCCAGATCCTGGAACGCGCCGTGCGGGAATTGCTCATCGAGAAGGGCGTGCTGACCGCCGAGCAGATCACCCGGCAGATCGAGCTGCAGGAGGGGCGCTCACCCGAACTCGGCGCCAGCGTCATCGCCAAGGCCTGGACGGACCCCGCCTTCCACGCCGAACTCAAGCAGGATGCCCGCGCCGCCGTGGCCAAGCTCGGCATCACGATCCCTGACGCGCCCGAACTCGTCGCGCTGGAGAATGAGGAAGGCGTGCATCACGTCATCGCCTGCACCCTCTGCTCCTGCTACCCGCGGATGCTGCTGGGCGTGCCGCCGGCCTGGTACAAGAGCAAGGCCTATCGCGCGCGCGTGGTGCGTGATCCCCGCGGGGTGCTGGCCGAATTCGGCCTGACCCTGCCGGAGGAGACGCGCATCCGCGTCGTGGATAGCACGGCGGACCTGCGCTACCTCGTCATCCCTCGCCGCCCCGCGGGAACGGAAGGCTGGGATGAGGCGCGGCTGGCCGCGCTGGTGACCCGGGATTCGATGATCGGGACGGGCGTGGCACTCACGCCCGAGTGAAAAAGGCTGGTTGGGGTGCTAGGATTCGAACCTAGGGATGGCGGTACCAAAAACCGCTGCCTTACCGCTTGGCTACACCCCAGCCGAGCAGCCCTTTAGCGAGGGCTGCCGGGGTCCGTAAAGCCCCCCTCGGCCATGCTGCCTCGTGCCTGACTCGGCATCGCTGTCTATCTCGGCCGGTCGATCGAGCCCACCGCGAAATCCCTGGTTCGCTCACCACAGGGCCGCTGCATGGCCTCCGGGGGCAGGAGAGACGGCGCTTGACGCCGCCGTGCCTAGACCGGGCTGGTGGCGCCCAAGGTGGTCGCGCAGCCGCTCGGTCCAAGATCCTCCACAGTCAAGTCGATCGAATGGGCAGTCTTGGCGCTCCGAGAAGTCGGCAGGATGACCGTCGAACCCAGCCGGGCGCCCAGGATCTCGGTCGCATTGATGGGATCATTATCGACTCGCAGGTTCACGATGCGGGGCTTGTTCTCCGCATATCGCTTCGCCACCCCCGGGATCTGACTCACCGTGGGCGCCGAAATGGGAAGCGCCACACCGCCAAGATCAGCTGCGACAATCTGCGCCAGTCCACCCCCGAGCGAGTGCCCGGTCAGATATACCTCACCACCGGTGCGCCCCACATGCCACTTCGCCTGCTTGTATTGTTCCACGGCGAAGGCGAGCTGGCCCGACAGGCCGCTCTTTCCGATTGCGACCAGAACGGCAAGGACGGGTGAAAGGAAGAAGCTCGACAAGGGTGTGCCCTGCGCGAATCCGATATCCGCGATGACGTCCGACACGGTAGGGTCCGTTCCGGCGTAGACACAGACCTGATCCAGTCTACCGCCAGTGGCCCGCTGATACCGGGCTCCCTTGAACCCGTCCCCGATGACTCCGAACCAGAGGCGCGACCATCCTCCTGCCACGAGGTCAACCTTGGAATCATAGACCGCCGCGCTCAGACGCGCGAAGTCCAGCCAAGTTGGTGATGCCATTCGCGCCTCCAGGCCAAGTCCCTGAGACTAACGAAGAAACATCCCACGTTGAACACATTAAATACGTATTGCCATCAAATCCTGATATTTGCCTCCTGCACGAGGCGCTGCCAGCGGGCCAGATCGGTGCGCAGGATATCGGCGAGGCGCTCCGGCCCGCCCGGGGGCGCGGCCTCGACATTCTGCTGGGCCAGGCGGCGCACGAAATTCGGATCGGCCAGCAATTCGTTGAAGATCCGGTTCCAGTAGAGGGTGACGGCCTGGGGCGTCCCGGCCGGGCCCATCAGCCCGGCCCAGGCCAGGCTCTGGAAATCCATCACCTCGGGCACGCCTGATTCGCGCATGCTGGGCACATTGGGCAGGATGGGCGAGCGGTTCTGCGCGAGGACGGCCAGCGCCTTGATGCGCCCGCCCGTCACCTGCGGCATGGCGCTGGTCATGGCATCCACCATGAAATGCACACGCCCCACGGAGAGGTCCAGCAGCGCCTGGGCGGAGCCGCGATAGGGCACCTGCTCCAGCGGGATCCGGGTGAGACGCGAGAACATCTCTGTGGTGAGGTGCCCGGCCGTCCCCATGCCTGGATTGGCGGCGATGTAGCGGCCGGGATGGGCGCGCATCAGCGCCACCAGCTCCGCCAGGTTGTTCGCCGGCAGGTCGGGCGGCACCACGATCAGGAAGCCGGTCCATCCGATCAGCGACATGGGCACCAGGTCCCGCAGCACGTCGAAGGGCAGGTTGGGCGTCACCGCCGGGTTCACCGCCACCGGCGAATTGCTGGTGAGCAGCAGGGTATGCCCATCCGGCGGCGCCGTGGTGACGGCCTGCACGCCGATGGCCCCCGTGGCGCCCGCGCGATTGTCCACGATGACCTGGACATTGTGGCGCGTCTGCATTTCCTCGGTCAGCACGCGCGCGATCAGGTCGCTCATATTGCCGGGCGGGAAGGGCACGATGATGCGCACGGGGCGCGAGGGATAGGCCTGGCCAAAGGCCGGCACGGCCGCGACCAGCGCGGGGGCGGCAAGCAGGCTGCGACGTTGGATCATGCGGCGGGTGTCCTTTGCCAGTCGAAGGGGGCGGCGCGCGGCAGCCCGAGATTTTCACGCAGGGTGGTGCCGGCGAATTCGCGGCGGAACACGCCCCGCCGCTGCAATTCCGGCACGACGAGGCGCACGAAATCCTCATAGGCGCCGGGCATGTGGGTGGCGGCGAGGACGAAGCCGTCACAGGCCTCGCTCTCGAACCATTCCTGCATTTCGTCGGCCACGGATTGCGCCGTGCCCGTGAAGCAGGGGAATTCGCGGATGGTGCCGCGGCCGCTGATCTCGACGAAGTCGCGCAGCGTGGGGTTCTGCTTGCCGGAGCCGGCCACGACCCGGTCGCGGATCGCTTGCAAGCCCTTGATGCCGGCCAGTTCGTCATCGGTGAAGGCTTCGTCCATGCCCTTGCTGGCGAAGTCGTAATTCAACACCTCGGAGAGCAGTGCCAGGCCGTCCACCGGCTTGGCCAGGCTTTCGATCAGCGCGCGCTTCTCCGCCGCCTCGTCCCTGCTGTTGCCGATGATGGCATAGACCGCCGGGCAGACCCGCACCTTGGCCGGATCGCGGCCCGAGGCGGCGACCTGCGCCTTGAACTCGGCATAGACCTTCTGGCCGGCCTTGAGGTTCGGATAGATCACGAAGATCAGGTCACCCCAGGCGGCGGCGAAGCTCTTGCCGCGCCCGCTCTGCCCGGCCTGGATCAGCACCGGCCGTCCCTGCGGCGTGCGCGGCACGGTGAAGGTGCCCTGGCTCTTGTACCAGCGGCCCTCATGGTTCAGCCGCCGCACCTTCGCCGGATCGGCGAAGATCCCGGCGGCGCGGTCATTGATGATCGCGTCATCGCCCCAGGCATCCCAGTGGCTGAGGACGATCTCCATGAACTCATCCGCGCGGTCGTAGCGCAAATCATGCGCGGGGTGTTCGGCGCGGCCCATATTGTGCGCCTCGCTGTCATTCAGCGAGGTGACGACGTTCCAGGCGACGCGCCCGCCCAGCATGTGGTCCAGCGTCGCGAAGACGCGGGCCACGTGATAGGGCTCGTAATA
>JAIYDS010000202.1 GCA_027487385.1 Acetobacteraceae bacterium
CATCTGATGCAGGCCTTCGTCAGCGAGGGGCTGAAGCCGCTGATCGACCATGTCATCACCTTCGGCGCGCAGCATTTCTACATCAGCCAATCCGACAAGGGCGGGCTGGTCTTCGGCGGGGGCTTGGATGGCTACAGCTCCTACGGGCAGCGCGGCACGCTGCCGGAGGCGGAGCATATCTTCGCCGCCGGCGCCTCGCTCATGCCCGCACTCAAGCGCGTGCGCGCGCTGCGCTCCTGGGCGGGGGTCATGGACATGACGCCCGATGCCTCGCCCTACATCTGCCTGACGCCCATCAAGGGGCTGACGCTCACGGGCGGCTGGAATTACGGGGGGTTCAAGGCGACGCCGGGCTCCGGCTGGTGCCACGCCTGGACCATGGCGAAGCAGGAGCCGCATCGGTTGAACGCCGCCTATACGCTGACGCGCTTCAAGGAGGGCCGCATGCTGGATGAGAAGGGCGCCGGCCCCTTCTTCTGGATGCAATGACCATGCGCCCCTCACATCCGTTCGCGGCGCTGGTCATTGCCTTGGTTGAGCGGCCGATTCACCGCCTCGGTCGCAAGCTCCCTCCGCGGATCGGACGCTAGCGATGCTCCAGATCCGTTGTCCCTATTGCGGTGTGCGCGACGAGGCCGAGTTCAGCTATCGCGGCGACGCCACCGTCACGCGCCCGGCCAGCGACGACCCCGACGCCTTCCTGGACTACGTCTACAATCGCAAGAACCCGCGCGGCTGGCACACCGAGTGGTGGCAGCATTCCGCCGGCTGCCGGCAATGGCTGAAGGTCACGCGCCACACCGTGACGCATGAGATCAGCGCCGTGGAAGCGGTGCCATGACGCGGCTCAGCCAAGGCGGGCATCTCCGCCGCAACGCGCCGCTCAACTTCACCTTCGACGGCCGCGCGCTGCAAGGCTTCGAGGGCGATACGCTCGCCAGCGCGCTGCTCGCCTCCGGCACGAAGCTCGTGGGCCGCAGCTTCAAGTATCACCGCCCACGCGGCATCTTCTCGGCCGGGCCGGAGGAGCCCAATGCGCTGGTCCAGCTGCGCTCCGGCGCGGCGACCGAGCCCAACACCCGCGCCACCGTGGCCGAGCTGTTTGAAGGCTTGCACGCCACCAGCCAGAATCACCGCGGCTCGCTCGCCTTCGACATCCAGTCCGTGACCGGCGCGCTGGCGCCCTTCCTCGGCGCGGGCTTCTACTACAAGACCTTCATGTGGCCCGCCGCCTTCTGGGAGCGGGTCTATGAGCCGCTGATCCGCAAGGCCGCTGGCCTCGGCCGCGCCAGCGGCGAGCCCGACCCGGATTTCTACGAGGACGCGCATATCCATTGCGACGTGCTGGTGGTGGGCAGCGGCGCGGCCGGCCTGGCCGCGGCCCGCGCGGCGGGCGAGAGCGGCGCGCGCGTTATCCTCGCTGAGCAGGATTTCGCCCTCGGCGGCTGGCTGCTCTGCGAGCCGCAGCACGAGGCCTGGCGCCAGGCGCAGATCGCCGCCCTCGAGGCCATGCCCGAGGTGACGATCTGGAGCCGCACCACGGTCTTCGGCTTCTACGACCAGAATGTGCTGGGCGCGGTGCAGCGCGTGACGGACCATCTGCCGCAATCCCCCGCGCACACGCCGCGCCAGCGCCGCTGGACCATCCGCGCGAAGGAGGTGGTGCTGGCGACCGGCGCCACTGAGCGGCTGATCGCCTTCCCCGACAATGACCGCCCGGGCGTGATGCTCGCCGCCAGTGCCGCCGCCTATGCGCGCCGCTGGGCGGTGCGCGCCGGCGACAACGCCGTGCTCTTCGCCACGCAGGATGCCGCCTATGACGCCGCCTTCGCCATGGCCGAGGCCGGTTCCACCATCGCCGCCATCCTGGATCCGCGCGCCGATAGTGCCGCCATGCAGCGCGCGCGTGAGGCCGGTTTCCCCGTCCATGCCGGCGCCGAAGTGATCGGCACCGAGGGCGGCAAGGCCCTCAAGGGCGTGACCTTCCGCCAGGGGCAGGAGACGACCGACGTCGCGGCCGACCTGCTGATGGTCTCCGGCGGCTGGAACCCCATGGTGCATCTGGCGAGCCATTCCGGCGCGCCGCTGCAATGGGATGAGGCGCATGCCGCCTTCATCCCCGGCCCGCCGCTGCAGCGCGAGCGCAGCGCCGGCGCCTGCCGCGGGTTGTTCGGCCTGGCCGCCGCGGCGCGCGATGGCCTGGCCGCCGGCCAATCCGCCGCGACCGCCGCCGGCTTCACCCCCGGCGCCGGCTTTGCCCTGCTGGACGCAGCCGACGCCGATCACCGTGTCATGCCGCTCTACGAGGTGAAGGCGCGCGGCAAGTCTTTCGTGGACATCCAGGATGACGTGACGGCGGATGACATCCGCCGCGCGCATCAGGAGGGTTTCCGCCACATCGAGCACGCCAAGCGCTACACGACGCATGCGATGGGCACGGATCAGGGCAAGTCCGGCGCCATCGTCGGCGCCGCCGTGCTCGCCGAGGCGCGCGGCGAACCCCTCGCCGAAGTCGGCCTGCCGCGCTTCCGCCCTTATGCGACGCCGCTCACCTGGGGCGCCATGGCGGGCCATGCGGTGGGCCCGCAGATGCACCCCACGCGCCGCACCGCCCTGCATGACTGGCACGCGGCCAACGGCGCTGTCTGGCTCGATGCCGGCCTCTGGAAGCGCCCTGCCTACTACCCCCGCCCGAGCGACGCCGACGCCTGGGCCAGCGTGCTGCGCGAGGCCCGCGCCGTGCGCGAGGATGTGGGCATCTGCGATGTCTCCACGCTGGGCAAGATCGACGTGCAGGGGCCGGGTGCGGCGACGCTGCTGGACCGTCTCTACACCAATACCTTCTCCAACCTGCCGGTGGGCCGCGCGCGCTATGGGCTGATGCTGCGCGAGGATGGCAACGTCATGGATGACGGCACCACCTCCCGCCTCGGGCCCGATCATTTCTTCGTCACCACCACCACGGCCCAGGCGGGCCCGGTGATGCAGCACATGGAGTTTCACCTCGCCACCTGCTGGCCGGAACTCGATGTCAGCCTGGTCAGCGTGACGGACCAATGGGCGGCCATGTCCATCGCCGGGCCGCGAGCGCGTGCGCTCATCGCGCCCTTCATCACGGGGCTCGACATCTCCGACGCCGCCTTCCCCTTCATGGCGGTGGGCGAGTGCCAGGTGATGGGCATTCCCGCGCGCCTGTTTCGCATCAGTTTCTCGGGCGAGCAGGCCTATGAGATCGCGCTGCCCGCCAGCCGCGCGCGTCCGGTGTGGGAGGCCTTGGTCGCCGCCGGCGCCATGCCCTACGGCATGGAAGCGCTGGGGCTGCTGCGCATCGAGAAGGGCCATGTCGCCGGGCCAGAGCTGAATGGCCAGACCACGGCGCGGGACCTCGGCCTGGAGCGGATGTTCAAGAAGCGCGGCGATTTTATCGGCCGCGTCCTTGCCCAGCGCCCGGGCATGCTGGACCCATCGCGGCCCGCTTTGGTCGGGCTGCGCAGCGAGGCGCAGTTGCGGGCCGGCGCGCATCTCACGGTCGAGGGCCACAGCCAGGGCTGGGTGACGAGTGCCACGCGCTCCGTCGTCTTCGGCGGCTGGATCGCGCTCGCCATGCTGCGTGAGGGGCGTGAGCGCATCGGCGGGACTATCCGCGTGGAATCGCCCCTGCATGGCGAGAGCATCGAGGCGATGATCGTGAGCCCGCACATGGTTGACCCGGAGAATGCCCGTGTTCGCGGCTGAAGCGCTCGACCTCGTGCAGATCGGCGTGCGGCGCGGGCGCGAGGCCGAGTTCGCCGAAGCCCTGGCGAGCCTGGGCCTGGCGCCGCCCCCCGCCGGCGAGGTGCGCAGCGCTGGCGGTTGCGACCTGATCTGGCTCCAGCCCAACGCCTATCTCCTCGCCGCCCCGCGCGGCGCCATGCCGGAGCTTGCGGCGCTGGCCCCCTTCGCCGCGCTGGTGGAACAATCCGATGGGCGAAGCGCCTTCACCCTCAGCGGCCCGCGCGCGCGCGAGGTGCTGGCCCAGGGCTGCCGGCTGGATTTCCACCCGCGCGCCTTTGGCCCCGGCCGCGCGGCGGGCGCGCTGCTCGCGCATGTGAATGCGGTGATCCAGCAGACCAGCGAAGAACCCGCTTTCCGCATCATCGTCTTCAGCAGCTTCGCGCAGCACATCGCGGAATGGCTCGGCCACGCAACGGCTTCCGCGTGAAAGCTTGCACGCGGAAGCGGCCCTCTGGCAGCATCCGCGCGTGAGCAACCTCCTCGAAGTGCGCGGACTTTCCGTCCATCTCCCGGTGCCGCCGCATGTGCTGCGCGCGGTGGATGGCGTCTCCTTCGATCTCGCCCGCGGCGAAACACTGGGCCTGGTGGGGGAGAGCGGCAGCGGCAAGACCATGACGGCGCTGGCCCTGATGCGGCTGCTCGAACCGCCCCTCTCCGACCTGCCGACGGGCGAGGTGCGGCTGGAAGGCCAGGACCTCATGCGCCTCTCGGAGCGCGAGATGGCGGGGCTGCGCGGCCGCGCGCTTTCGATGGTGTTTCAGGAGCCGATGACCTCGCTGAACCCGGTGATGTCCGTGGGAAAGCAGATCGCCGAACCGCTGCGGCGCCACATGAAGCTCGGCGGTGCGGCAGCACTTCGCCGCGCGGAGGAGATGCTGGAACTGGTCGGCATCCCCGAGCCGGCGCGCGTGGCGCGGGGCTATCCGCACCAGCTTTCGGGCGGCATGCGGCAGCGCGCGATGATCGCCATCGCGCTGGCCTGCCGGCCCGCGCTGCTCATCGCCGATGAGCCGAGCACGGCGTTGGATGTGACGGTGCAGGCGCAGCTGCTGGAATTGCTGGCCGGGCTGCAGCGCGATTTCGGCACGGCCATGCTGCTCATCACCCATGACCTGGCCGTGGTGGCGGAGACGGCGCATCGCGTGGCCGTCATGTATGCCGGCCGCATCATCGAGACGGGGCCGGTCGCCGCCATCTTCGCCACGCCGCGCCACCCCTATACCCAGGGGCTGCTGGCCAGCATTCCGCGCATCGAGCGTAAGCCGGCGGCGAGCCTGCATGAAATCCCCGGCATGGTGCCCAATGCCGCCGAACGCCCGGCCGGCTGCGCCTTCGCCGCCCGCTGCCCGCGCGCCGTGCCGCATTGCTGGGAGCATCCGCCATCGCTGGACCCGGCCGAGCCCGGCCACCTCGTTGCCTGCTGGCGCCACGCCGATGGCTGAGACCCTGCTGAGCGTCGAGGGGCTGAAGGTCCATTTCCCGATCCGCTCGGCCCTGCTGCGCCGGCAGATCGGCACGGTGCGCGCGGTGGATGGCGTGGACCTCACCGTGGCGCGCGGCGAGACGCTGGCCGTGGTGGGCGAAAGCGGCTGCGGCAAAACCACCACCGGCAAGGCCATCCTGCGCCTGGTGGAGGCGACCGAGGGCGCGATCCGCCTGGGCGGCGAGGATATCGCGCGCCACGACGCCAGGCGCCTGGCGCCCTTCCGGCGCCGCATGCAGATCATCTTCCAGGACCCGCATGCGAGCCTCAATCCGCGGCTCTCGGTGGGCGCCATCCTGGCCGCGCCCTTCGAGATCCACGGCATTGGCGACAAGTCCGACCATGCCGACCGCGTGGCCGCGCTGTTGAAGACGGTGGGCCTGCCGCCGGAGGCCGCGCGGCGCTACCCGCACGAGTTCAGCGGCGGCCAGCGCCAGCGCATCGGCATCGCCCGCGCCCTCGCCTTGAGCCCGGAGCTGATCATCGGCGATGAGCCGGTGAGCGCGCTGGACGTCTCCATCCAGGCGCAGATCATCAATCTGCTGGCGCGGCTGCGAGCGGAGCTGGGGCTCTCCTTCCTCTTCATCTCGCACAATCTGGCCGTGGTCTCGCACATCGCGGACCGGGTGGCGGTGATGTATCTCGGCCGCGTGGTGGAGACGGCTTCGCGCGAGGAACTCTTCTTCGACGCGCGCCACCCCTACACCCAGGCGCTGCTCTCCGCGGTGCCCGAGCCCGTGGTTCCTCAGGCGGGGCCGGGCGGCCGCCGCCAGCGCCAGGTGCTGACGGGCGATGTGCCCAACCCCGCCAGGCCGCCCAGCGGCTGCGGCTTCCATCCGCGCTGCCCGCATGCCATGGCGGTCTGCGCCCAGGTCACGCCCACGCCGCGCGCCGTCTCGCCGACGCACAGCGTCGCCTGCCACCTGGTGGACGCATGATCGGTTTCATCCTTCGCCGCCTCTTGCAGGCCGTGCCGCTGGTGATCGGCGTCTCGCTCATCGCCTTCGCGCTGATGCACCTGGCGCCGGGCGGGCCGCTCGCCGTCTATACGCTGAACCCCACCATCCAGGCCCAGGATGTGGAGCGCATCAAGATCATCCTCGGCCTCGATCAGCCGCTGCACATCCAGTATTTCCGCTGGGCGACGGGGATGCTGAGCGGCCATTGGGGCTATTCCTTCTTCGGCGGCCGCCCCGTCCTGGACATCATCCTGGAGCGCTTCCCCGCCACGCTGATCCTCATGGGCAGCGCGCTCTCCGTCGCGATGATCCTGGGCCTCGGCATCGGCATCCTGGGCGCGGTGAAGCGCTATTCCATCTTCGACACGCTCGCCACCTCGGGCGCGCTGGTGGCGCTCTCCTTCCCCACCTTCTGGTTCGGGCTGATGGCGATCTTCCTCTTCGCCATCAACCTGCGCTGGCTGCCCTCGGGCGGGATGTATGAGTTCGGCGAAGAGGGGAACATCCTCTCCCTGCTGCGGCACCTCGTGCTGCCCACCCTGGTGCTGGCCCTGGTCATCACCGCGACCTGGAGCCGCTACACGCGCAGCGCCTTCCTGGAGGTGATGAACCAGGATTTCATGCGCACGGCCCGCGCCAAGGGCGAGCCGCAGGCCTCGCGCCTCTTCCGCCACGCCTTCCCCAATGCGGCCAAGCCGCTGATCGCGCTGCTGGGGGTGGAGCTGCCCTTCCTCTTCAGCGGCGCGCTGGTGACGGAAACCATCTTCGGCTGGCCCGGCATGGGGCGGCTTTTCGTGGACAGCCTGAACATGAAGGAATACCCGATCCTGATGGGGCTGATGATGTTCACCGCCCTTTTCGTCATCCTCGGCAACCTCTTGGCCGACATCGCCATCGCGGCGATGGATCCGCGCGTGAGGCTCGCATGAGGGGCCGCGTCTGGCAGCGTTTCCGCACGCATCGCCTGGCGGTCGCGGGCCTCGTCACCGTCACCGTGCTGCTGCTGGCGGCGATCCTGGCGCCCGTCCTGGCCCCGCGCGACCCGACGCTGATCGAGACGCAGCTGCGCTTCCTCGCCCCCTTCGTGAATGCCGACCTGCCGCTCGGCACGGATGAGCTGGGGCGCGATACTCTCTCGCGCCTGCTCTATGGCGGGCGCGTCTCGCTCACCGTGGGGCTGGTCGCGATGATCACCACCGTGCTGACCGGTGCGCTGGTCGGGATCGCGGCCGGGTATCTGGGCGGCGTGGTGGACACGCTCTTGATGCGCTTCGTGGACACCATGCTCTGCTTCCCGCAGGTCTTCCTCCTGCTGGTGGTGGCGGCCTTCGTGCCGCCCACGCTGCTCTCCATCTCCCTCGTCATCGGCCTCACCTCCTGGATGGAGGTCAGCCGCATCGTCCGTGCCGAGATCCTGCAGTTGAAGGAACAGGATTTCGTCGCCGCCGCCCGCGCGCTGGGCGCCTCGCGCTCCCGCATCATGTTCCGCGAATTGCTGCCCAATGCGGCGGCCCCCATCCTCGTCGCCGCCACGCTGAAGGTGGCGAGTGCGGTGCTGATGGAGAGCTACATCTCCTATCTCGGCTATGGCGTGCAGCCGCCGCTGGCGAGCTGGGGGAACATGCTCACCAATGCGCAGGGCTATCTCGATACCGTCCCCTGGCTCGCCATCCTGCCGGGGCTGATGATCACCCTCACCGTCATGGGCTTCAACTTCCTGGGCGATGGGCTGCGGGATGCGCTTGATCCGCGGCTGCGCATGGACCCATGATCCCCTCAACCAAAGTCCGGAGAGCATCCATGCAACTGACCCGTCGCGCCGCCCTTGGCACCGGAGCGGCCGTGCTGGCCGCCCCCACCGTCCATGCGCAAAGCCTCAACCGGGAGCGCATCATCCTGGGGATGACGCAGGAGCCGGTGCAGTTCAACCCGCTGCTCTTCGTGAATGCCGGCACCGAGAACGTGCCCGAAGCCTGCATGTTCGATGCGCTCTGGGATGTGGATGCCAGCGGCAATTTCATCCCCAACCTGGCGGTCGAGGTGCCGACGCCGGCCAATGGCGGCATCTCGGCCGATGGGCTGACCTGGAAGGTCAATCTGCGCCGCGACGTGCGCTGGACCGATGGCCAGCCCTTCACCGCGCGCGATGTGGAATTCACCTTCCGCACCATCATGAACCCGGCCGTCGCGGTGCGGAACCGCGGCGGGTTCAACCTGATCAGCGATTTCCGCGTGCTGGATGCCCACACCATCGAGATGCGGCTGGAGCGGCCCTTCGCCCCCTTCCTTTGGGCCTGGCAGAACATGCACATCGTGCCGCGCCATATCCTGGAAGGGCAGGCGAGCATCCAGACCTCGGCCTTCAACAGCAACCCGATCGGCACCGGGCCCTATATCCTGCGCACCCGGGTCGCCGGCAGCCACATGGTCTATGAGCGCAATCCGAATTACCACCGCGGCGCCCCGCGCATCCGGCAATTCATCCATCGCTTCATCCCGGACCAGATGGTGGCCTATGGCCAGGCCCGCACCGGTGAGATCGACTACATGGCGCTGGCCGGCGTGCCCAATGACCGCTGGACCGAGGCGCGCGCCATCCCGGACCGCGATTTCCTCGTCTATCCGACGCCGAATGTGCAGTTCATCTATTTCAACTGCGGCAATCCCCGCTTCTCCGATCCGCGCGTCCGCAAGGCGCTGACCATGGCGGTGGAGATGCAGAAGAGCCTGGATGACATCTATCTCGGCACCTGGCCGCGCACCCTCTCCTACCTCCAGCCCACGCATTGGGCCTACAACAACAACCTGCGCGACTATACGGCCGATCCGGTGGGGGCGGCCGCGCTGCTGGATGCGGCCGGCTGGCGCGTCGGCGCCGATGGCATTCGCGAGAAGGACGGCATCAAGCTCTCCTTCACCATGTCCACCACGGCGGGCAATGTGGCGCGCCAGGG
>JAIYDS010000071.1 GCA_027487385.1 Acetobacteraceae bacterium
CAGATGCTGGACATCATGGCCGAGCAGGCGACGACGCCGCTGGATGAGCCCGCCATCGGCCGGCTGCAATTGCTCAAGACGGGCAAGCTGATCGAATTCTCGGCCGAGGCCGGCGCCGTGCTGGGCAAGGCCGCCTCCTCGCAGCGCCACGCGCTCGCCGCCTATGGGCGTGACCTGGGTGCGGCGTTCCAGATCGCCGATGACTTGCTGGACGCCACGGCCAGCACGGAAACCATGGGCAAGGCCACGGCCAAGGATGCAGGGGCGGGCAAGGCCACCCTGGTCGGGCTTCTCGGGCTGGAGCGTTCGCGCATGCAGGCGGAACGTTTGGTTGCGCAAGCCCGCGACCATATCGACATGTTCGGGGACCGCGCCGACTTGCTGCGTGCCCTGGCTGACTATGTGATTGAGCGGAGAAACTAGATGCAGGATCGCCCCGCCACCCCGCTGCTGGACCGCGTGCGCGTCCCTGCCGACATGCGCAATTTCTCGGGCGAGCAGTTGCGCCAATTGGCCGATGAATTGCGCGCCGAGACCATCAGCACCGTCTCCGTCACCGGCGGCCATCTGGGCTCCTCGCTCGGCGTCGTGGAACTGACCGTCGCCATCCATGCGGTCTTCGACACGCCGCATGACCGGCTGATCTGGGATGTCGGTCACCAGTGCTACCCGCACAAGATTTTGACGGGCCGGCGGGACCGCATCCGCACGCTGCGCCAGGGCGGCGGCCTCTCCGGCTTCACCAAGCGCAGCGAGAGCGAATACGACCCCTTTGGTGCTGCGCATTCCAGCACCAGCATCTCGGCCGGCCTCGGCATGGCCGTCGCCAGCGCCATCCAGGGCGAGCCGCGCAATGTGATCGCGGTGATCGGCGATGGCTCCATGTCCGCCGGCATGGCCTATGAGGCGATGAACAATGCGGGGGCCGAGAAGGCCAACCTGATCGTCATCCTGAACGACAATGACATGTCCATCGCGCCGCCCGTGGGTGCGATGTCGGCCTATCTCAGCCGCACCATCTCGTCCCGCCCCTTCCTTTCGGTGCGCGACTTCATGGCGAAGATGGCGAAGAACTTCCCGGGGCCCATCGAGCGCGTGGCCAAGCGCGCCGATGAATATGCCCGCGGCCTGCTGACCGGCGGCACGCTCTTCGAGGAGATGGGCTTCTACTATGTCGGCCCGATTGACGGCCACAACATGGATCACCTGCTGCCCGTGCTGCGCAACCTGCGCGACACCGAGCACAAGGGGCCCTTCCTGATCCATGCCGTCACGCAGAAGGGCAAGGGCTATGCCCCCGCCGAGACCAGTGGCGACAAGTATCACGGCGTGCAGAAGTTCAACGTCGTCACCGGCGAGCAGCAGAAGGCGCCGCCCGGGCCGCCGGTCTATCAGAAGGTCTTCGCGCAATCGCTGATCGCCGAGGCCGAGCATGATGACCGCATCGTGGCGGTGAATGCGGCCATGCCGTCCGGCACCAGCCTCGACATGTTCGCCAAGCGCTTCCCGGACCGCTGCTTCGATGTGGGCATCGCCGAGCAGCACGCCGTCACCTTCGCCGCCGGCATGGCGACCGAGGGGCTGAAGCCCTTCTGCGCCATCTACTCCACCTTCCTGCAGCGCGGCTATGACCAGGTGGTGCATGACGTGGCGCTGCAGGGGCTGCCCGTGCGCTTCGCCATGGACCGCGCCGGCCTGGTCGGCGCCGATGGCGCGACGCATGCGGGCAGCTTCGACATCGCCTATCTGGGCTGCCTGCCCGGCATGGTGCTGATGGCGCCGTCCTGCGAGGTCGAACTCGCGCACATGATCGCCACCATGGCGCAGATCGACGATGCGCCCTCGGGCGTGCGCTATCCGCGCGGCGAGGGCTTCGCGCTGGAGCCGCTGCCGGCGCGCGGCACGGTGCTGCCCATCGGCAAGGGGCGCGTGGTGCGGGAGGGCAGCAAGATCGCCATCCTCAGCTATGGCGCGCGGCTGCAGGAATGCCTGAAGGCGGCCGATGAGCTCGCCACCTTCGGCCTCTCCACCACCGTCGCCGATGCGCGCTTCGCCAAGCCTCTCGACACCGCGCTGGTCGAGCAGCTGGCCCGCCATCATGAGGTGCTGATCACCATCGAGGAAGGCAGCGTGAACGGCTTCGGCGGCCTGGTGATGCACCATCTGGCGCTGCGCGGCCTGCTGGATCACGGGCTGAAATTCCGGCCGATGACGCTGCCGGACATCTGGATTGATCACGACAATCCGAAGAAGCAATACGACCTGGCCGGGCTGAACGCACCGCAGATCACGGCGATGGCGCTGGCCGCACTGGGCCGCGAGGCGCTGGTGGAACCGGCCCGCGCCTGATGGCGCGGGGCACGCGCATCCGCGCCATCACGCCGCATGTGCTGATGGCCGAGCTGCCCGAGCCCTTCGCTTATTCCCAGGCCTGGTACCGCAAGCGCGGCGCCATGCTCGTGGAAATCACCACCGAGGATGGGATCATCGGCTGGGGCGAGGCCTTCGGGCCCGCCGAACTCACCGCGCCCATCGTGAGTTGGCTCGCCCCCCTGCTGCTCGGCCAGGATGCGCTGGCGCGCGAAGCGCTGTGGCAGGCGCTCTACAACCGCCTGCGCGACCACGGCCAGCGCGGCCTGGTGATCGAGGCGATCAGCGCGCTCGACATCGCCCTCTGGGACATTGCCGGCCAGGCACTGGGCCTGCCGGTGCATCGCCTGATGGGCGGGCCGCTCCGCAGCGAGATCGAGGCCTATGCCACCGGCTTCTACCGGCGCGAGCGCGAGGATCACCTCACCTATCTGGTCGGGGAAGCGGAGCAGCGGCTTTCCGAGGGGTTCCGTTCTCTGAAGCTGAAGACCGGCTGGGGACTCGCCGAGGACATTGCCCTCACCCGAGACTTCCGCGCCGCCATCGGCCCGAAGCCCGGGCTGATGGTGGATTGCAACCACGCCTATGACGCGGTCTCGGCCATCGCCTATGGCCGCGCCGTAGCCGATTGCGGCATCGCCTGGTTCGAGGAACCCGTGCCGCCCGAGGATATCGCCGGCTATCAGGAGGTGCGGCGCGGCCAGCCCATCCCCGTGGCGGGCGGCGAGGCGAGCTTCACGCGCTGGGGCTTCGCCGAACTGATCCGGCATCGCGCCGTGGATATCCTGCAGCCCGATGTCGCGGCCTGTGGCGGGATTTCGGAGCTCAAGAAGATCGCCGACATGGCCAGCGCCCATGGGATGCGCGTCAATCCGCATGTGTGGGGCACGGGCGTGGCGCTGGCGGCCTCGCTGCATCTGCTGGCCGTGCTGCCGGACAATCCGCCCGGCCTGTTTCCCCGCCCGCCGCTGCTGGAACTCGACCGCTCGCCCCATCCGGTGCGGGATGCGCTGACGGCACCTTCCGTGCTTTCCGCCGAGGGCCGTGTGGCGGTGCCGGAGGGCCCCGGCCTCGGCATCACCGTGGACCGCGACGCGCTGCGGCGCTTCGCCGCCTGATGGCCAAGCAGCGCGCCGATCTTGCGCTGGTGGAGCGCGGCCTGGCGGAATCCCGCACGCGCGCGCAGGCGCTGATCATGGCGGGGCTGGTCTATTCGGGCGAGACCCGGATCAACAAGCCCGGCGAGATCATCGCCGAGGAGCGCGCGTTGGAATTGCGCGGGCAGGATCACCCCTGGGTCTCGCGCGGCGGCGTGAAGCTGGCGCATGGCATCGCGCATTTCGGGCTCTCGCCAGTGGGGCTGGTTGGACTGGATCTGGGTGCCTCGACGGGTGGCTTTACCGATGTGCTGCTGACCCACGGCGCGGCCCATGTGTATGCGGTGGATGTGGGCCATGGGCAGTTGGCCTGGAAACTACGGCATGACCCGCGTGTGACGGTCATGGAGCGCGTGAATGCCCGTCACCTGAAAGAGGGCGACGTCCCTGCCCTAGACGTCCTTGTTTGCGATGCGAGTTTCATTGGCTTGCGCGTGGTGCTGCCGGCCGCGCTCGCGCTGTGCAAGCCCGGCGCCTGGGCGATTGCGCTGATCAAGCCGCAATTCGAGGTCGGTCCCGCCATCGCCAAGGGCGGCGTGGTGCGCGACGCCGCGGTGCATGAGCGCGTCTGCGACGAGATCAGCGCCTGGTGGGCGGCGCTGCCCGGCTGGACCGTCCTCGGCGTGGAGCCCAGCCCCTTGCTGGGCCCCGAGGGCAACCGCGAATTCCTGATAGCGGCGCGCCTGAACTGATGGTTTCCAAAGGCCTTTCGGCCTTTGGTGGGGTCCAAGGGGCAAAGCCCCTTGTGTTCACTTGACGATGAAGGGCGCCCCCTGCACGTCATAATCCGGATACCCCAACGTCGTCCGCAGCACGGCCGGCGCCAGCGCGGCGGCGCTCTCCGCCTCCCCCGCCAGCAGCGCCGCCAGCCCAGCCTGCATGCCCGCAATGGCGGGTGACAGCATGGCCGTCGGGTAGGTGCCGATCTTGATGCCCAGCGCGGCCGCCTCGGTGATCGAGGGGATGCGCCGCCCCGGCCCGGGCGAGAGCACCGCGAAGCTGGGCTTGCCCTGGGCGGCGGCAACGGCGCGCGCGAATTCCGCGTCATCCGCCGGGCTGTCGAGGAAGAGGATATCGGCGCCTTCCTCCACGAAGATCTCGATGCGGGCCACGGCCTCATCAATGCCCTGGGTCGGCCGGCAATCGGTGCGGGCGAGAATCAGGATGCCCGACTCCTTCGCGGCCTGCACGGCGGCGCGGATCTTCATGCGCGCTTCCTCGCGCGGCAGGCAGGGCTTGCCGGAGGAGGTGAGCTGGCGCGGCGTGATCTTGTCCTCGATGAGGATTGCGGCGGCGCCGGCGCGGCCATAGGCGCGCACGGTGCGCTGCACGTTCAGCGGATTGCCGTAGCCATGGTCGCCATCGGCCAGCACCAGCGTCTCGGGGGCGGCGCCGCGCACCATGTTGAAGCTGTCGAACATCTCGCCGAAGGAGATGAGATCGAGATCCGGCCCGCCCAGGCGGCTGGCCGCCACGCAGGAGCCGGAGAGGAAGGTGGTCTTGTAGCCGGCGCCGGCGGCAAGCTTGGCGCTCAAGCCATCCCA
>JAIYDS010000141.1 GCA_027487385.1 Acetobacteraceae bacterium
ACGCTGGTTCCCCTCGAAATCCTCTTCAACGAGAAGGGGCGGGCCAAGGTCCTGCTCGGCCTGGCCCAGGGCAAGAAGCAGCATGACAAGCGCGCCGACATCGCCAAGCGCGACTGGCAGCGGGACAAGGCGCGGCTGATGCGCAACAAGGGCGGCGAGTGATCCGCCGCCTGGCGCTGGTGGCCCTGCTGCTGCCGTTGCTGGGCGCCTGCGCGACCGCCGAGGCCGATCTCAGCCCCGCGCAGGCCGGCGATACGCTGCACCTGCCGGCGGCCCATGTGCCGGGGGGGCTCTACACGCGGCTCTGCGCGCCGCCGCGGGGTGCGCCGCCCGGGCGGCTGGTCGTCATCAACCATGGCTCGCCGGGTGATCCCGCGATCCGCCCGGCGATGCGCCCGGCCTCCTGCCAGAGCGAGGCGGTGCGCTGGTTCACCGCGCGCGGGCATCTCGTCGCCATTCCCATGCGGCGCGGCTATGGCCAGACGGGCGGCGCCTGGGCCGAGGGCTATGGCCCTTGCAACGCGCCCGATTACGCACGGGCGGGGCGGGAGACGGCGCGGGACATCCTGGCCGTGGTGCGGGCCATGCAGGCGCGGCCGGGCACGCCGCCGGGGCGGGCGGTCGTGGTCGGGCAATCGGCCGGCGGCTGGGGCGCGCTGGCCCTGGCCGCGGCCGATCCGCCGGAGGTGGGCCAAATCATCAACATGGCGGGCGGGCGCGGGGGGCGGCAGAATGACCTGCCCAACAATGTCTGCCGGCCGGAGCGCCTGGTCAGCGCGGCCAGCGCGCTCGGCCTCACCGCCCGGATGCCCACGCTCTGGATCTACGCGGCCAATGACAGCTTCTTCGGCCCGGAGCTGGCGCGCGAGATGGCCGGCGGCTGGCGCCTGGCGGGCGCGCCGGTGACGCTGCGCCAGTTGCCGCCCTTCGGCCGCGACGGCCATGGGTTGTTTTTCGGCCAAGGCGGTAGCGCAATTTGGGGGCCGTTGGTCGCGGATTTCCTGAAGTAACGGGGGCTGGTGATGGGGATCGAGGGGCCAGCCCCTCGAGCACCCCGGCAGGAAACCGGTTTCCTGCACCTTCATCAGCGCGCGGGCAAAAGCGCCGCGCTGCCTTTGTCATGACCTTGTTTTCAGCATCTTCCTGATGGGGTCCGGGGCCTCTCGGCCCCGGCGGGTCCAGGGCAGAGCCCTGGAGTCTTTCTTCAGACGCTTCCCCAGACTTCCTCAGCCACTTCCACGCAGAGCCGCAGCTTCGCCCACTGCTCCTCCACGGTCAGCAGGTTGCCTTCCTCGGTCGAGGCAAAGCCGCATTGCGGGCTGATGGCGAGTTGGTCGAGTGGCGCGTATTGCGCGGCGGCCTCGATGCGGCGCTTCAGCAGGTCCTTGGATTCCAGCTCGCCCCGCTTGGAGGTGACGAGGCCCAGCACCACGGTCTTGCCCTTGGGCAGGAAGCGCAGCGGCGCGAAGCTGCCCGAGCGTTCGTCGTCATACTCCATGAAATAGGCGTTCACGTTGATGGCGTTGAACAACACCTCGGCCACCGGATCATAGCCGCCCTGGGCGATGTGCATGGAGCGAAAATTGCCGCGGCAGAGATGCATGGAGACGAACATGTCGGCCGGGCGGGCATCGATCGCGCGGTTGATGAGGGCGGCGTATTTGCCGAGCAGCCCCTCGGTTTCCTCGCCGCGCGCCTTGAGCTGCGCGATCTGCTCCGGGTCGCAGAGATAGGCGATGTTCACCTCGTCCAGCTGGAGGTAGCGGCAGCCGGCCGAGGCGAAATCCGCGACGGCGGCGGCATAGGCATCGCCCAGATCGGTGAAGAAGCCCGACATGTCCGGGTAGGTGTGGGCATCCACCGCGCGGCGGCCGCCGCGGAAATGCAGCACGGAGGGGGAGGGGATGGTGATCTTGGGCGCCGCACCCCCGGCATTGGCGGCGACAAAGGCGTAGTCGCGCACGAAGGGATGGGTTTCGTAGCGGATGGGCGCGGTGACCTTGAGGCCATAGGCCTTGGTCTGGCCGCCCTGGAACTGGATGCCCTGGTCCGCCTCATACATCTCGACGCCGCCGAGGCCGGCGAGGAAGTCAAAATGCCAGAAGGCGCGGCGGAATTCGCCATCGGTGACGGCCTTCAGGCCGATGGCCTTCTGCTCGGCGATCACGGCGGTGATCGCGGCATCCTCGGCGGCGCGCAGCGCCTCGGGGGAAAGGGTGCCGGCGGCGCGGGCGGCGCGGGCTTCGCGCAGCGGGATGGGGCGCAGCAAGCTGCCGACATGATCGGCGCGGAAGGGGGGCTTTTGCATGGTGTTTCCTCTCAGGGGTTGTGAAGCAATCAAAGGCGCCCAGGAGGGGCTGCCGCATCCGGAGTGGCTGTGCCGACAGGCATTCCCTCGCGATCTTTCAGGCTGGGGCGATGAGCTGGGTGAGGCCAGGCTCGCCCGCGGCGAGGATCAGGCGAAGATTGCGCCGGGCGTTTTCGGCGTGTTCGCGCATGAGGCCCTCGGCGCGGCTGCCCTGGCCGGCGGCCAGCGCTTCCACCAGCAAATAATGCTGATGATGCGCCTGGCGGAGCAGGGTGTGGCGGGCGGCGCGGCTGCCCTCATGCGGCACCAGGGCGGAGGCGGCGGCGAAGGGCAGGGCGGTGACGGCAGCCAGCGCGCGGGTCAGGGCGGCATTGCCGGCGGCCTCCAGGATGATTGCATGCAATCGGGTGTTCATGTCGCCATAGGCGGCCAGGGCGGCGGCATCCAGGCCGGGCGCGTCGAGCGCGGCATCGCCGGCGGCGAGGCAGGCCTCCAGCGCGTGCCGGGTGGCGGGTGCCAGCCCCTGCTCGGCGGCGAGGCGCGCGGCCATGCCTTCGAGCTGGCCGCGCACGGCGATGGCATCCTCGATCTCGGGCAGGGTGAAGCGGCGCACCAGGAAACCGCCGCCGGGCGAGGCGAGGACCAGCCCCTCGGCCTCCAGCTGGGCCAGGGCGAGGCGGATCGGCGTGCGGGAGACGCCGAGCGCCTCGGCGAGGGGGATTTCGGCGAGACGGCTGCCGGGCGGGTGCTCGCCCGCGAAGATGCGGGCGCGCAACGCATGGGCGATGCGGGTGGGGTGTCCGGCCATGACCGGGCTTCTGGCCCGGCCTCCAATTGCATGCAATACGTTACAGTATAACCAGGCGGGCGGAATTCCGAAACGCTTGGGCAATGTCACAGCATTCCGATTGTCCGCGTGCAAAGGGCCGGTTAACCTTCGCGCAAGAGTTGCACCCTTTCTGAGAGGCGACGCCCATGACCCGCGTGATCATCCAGGGAAATTCCCGCTCGAATTTCCTTGTCGTCCCCCTCGGAGGCGCGCTGCAGGATTACGAGTTGCGCGGGCTGGAGGGGAGCGACACGCTTTGGGGCGGGCTCGGCGCCGATCTGCTGCTGGGCGGGGATGGCCAGGATTACCTCTGGGGCCGCGGCGGGGCGGACATCCTGATCGGTGGCAATGGCCATGACACGCTGGTGGGCGGCCAGGAGGGCGACACCCTCGATGGGGGCGATGGGCAGGATCTGTTGCAGGGCGGCAGCGGGGCGGATCTGCTGCTGGGCGGGGCCGGGCATGACGAGATGCTGGCGGGCGCCGGCGCCGATACGCTGGAGGGCGGCGCCGGCCAGGATGAGATGATCGGCGGCGCGGGCGATGACCTCTTCACCGGCGGCGCCGGGCATGACGAGATCCAGGGCGGGGCGGGGCGCGACACCGCCGTCTTCCAGGGCCTCCGCAGCGATTACCAGATCATCGATCTGGGCGGCGGCGAGGTCATCGTGCGCGGCATCAGCGGCGATGGCCGCCTCGATGGCCGCGACAGCCTGACCAGCGTGGAATTGCTGCGCTTCGCCGATGTCACGCTGGAGGTGAATGGTGTGCCCCTGGCACCCGTCATCACCGGCTTCGCCAATGACACGGGCTTCGTCGGTGATGGGTTGACGGCGGATGCCAGCCTCACCCTGACCGGCACCGCTGCGGCGAGCGCGCGTGTGGAAATCTTCGCGGATGGGCAAAGCCTGGGCGAGGTGACGGCCGGCGTGGATGGCGCCTGGTCCTTCACCACCGCGGCCTTGGCCGATGGCGCCTATGACTTCGCCGCCCAGGCCACGCGCGGCGGGCTGACCAGCGCGGCCTCGGCGCCGCTGGGCGTGACCATTGACGCGACGGCGCCGGCGGCGCCCACGCTCGGGTTGCTCGCCTCCTCCGACAGCGGGGTGCGCGGCGATGACATCACCGCCTACCGCTGGACCGACCTCGTCGGCACGGGCGAGGCGGGGGCGACCGTCACCCTGCTGGGCACCGGCCTCACCGCCGTGGTGGATGAGGATGGCGCGTTCCGCTTCGGCAATGTGGAGCTGGATGTCGGCGTGAACAGCTTCACCGTCGAGATCCGCGACGCCGCCGGCAATGCGACGCTGGCGGATTTCGACATCACCCGCGTGGATGATGGCACCACGGACCCGGTGCAGGCCTGGAACTTCGTCTCCTATGACGCGATCCGGATCAGCGGGCTCTCGACCGCGATCGCCGCGCGCGTCCTGGCGATCGAGAGCATCGCCATCATGGACACCCTGGCGGCGATTGACGGCACCGCCGCGACGACGGTGTGGCTCGATGCGCCCGAGGGCATCTCGGCCCCCATCGCGGCAGCGGCGGCGGCGCATCGCAGCCTGAGCGTGCTCTATGCGAGCAACGCGCAGGCCGTGGCCCTCCAGGCCAGCTTCGACGCCCGGCTGGCGGTGGATTTGGCGCAATTGGCGCCGGGCGAGGTGCGGGATGCCTCGGTCGCTTTCGGCGTCGCGGTGGCGGACGCCGTCCTGGCGCTGCGCGCGAATGATGGCAGCAATGCCACCGTCACCTACACCCTTGGCAGCGAGCCGGGCGAATGGCGCCCCACGCCGCGCGTGGGGCCCGGTGACACGGAACTGCCGGGCCGCCCCGCGCAATTGCCGCAATGGGGCGATGTCACGCCCTTCCTGATGGAGGATGGCGCGCAATTCCGCCCGGACGGTCCGCCCGCCATGACCAGCGCCGAATACACCGCCGAGTTCGAGGAGGTGCGGCTGCTCGGCGCCATCGACTCCACCATCCGCACCGCCGAGCAGACCGAGATCGCCTTCTACTGGCGGGACCTGACGGGCACCTATTCGCCGGCCGGCCGCTGGGCGCAGATCGCGGGCGAGGTGCTGGAGGCGCAGGGCCATTCCAGCGCCTCCGCCGCGCGGATCATGGCGGCGCTGAACCTGGTGGGCGCCGATGGCGCCATCGCCGCCTGGGATGCGAAATACGCCTACAACTTCTGGCGCCCGATCACCGCGATCCGCGAAGCCGATACCGATGGCAATCCGGACACCATCCCGGACCCGACCTGGCGGCCGCTGATCGAGACGCCGCCGCATCCGGACTACACCTCCGGCCATGCCACCTGCAGCGCCGCCGCCGCCTGGGCGCTCACCTACATGCTGGGCGACGACATCGCCTTCACCAATGCCAGCATCGGCCTGCCCGGCGTCTTCCGCAGCTTCGACAATTTCGTGGATGCGGCGACGGAAGCCGCGCGGAGCCGCATCTATGGCGGAATCCATTTCTCCAGCGCGGGCGTCGAGGGCCTGGAACTGGGCAAGGATGTCGCCGATTACGGCATGGCCAAGTTCTTCGCGAGCGAGGTGGCGGACATCTACGCCCCCATCCTGCTGCTGGACGCGGCCCCCGCCGCACCGCTGGCCGCGCCGCCGGTGCTGAGCGGCTATGCGCTCGACAATCGCGACGGGCTCGATGTGCTGCGCGCCAGCCTGAATGGCGGTGCGGCGGTGGAGGTCGCGGTGGATGATGCCGGGCGCTTCACGCTGGACACGGCAGCCGTCTTCGGACCGATCGCCGCCGGCGCCAACAGCATCACGCTGGAGGCCGAGGACGCGGTGGGTCTCGACGCCGCGCCCGTGATCTTCACCTTCACCCTCATCGCCTGACGGCCCGGCAGGAAGGTCGAGGAAACGGGTTTCCTGGTGGGAGGGTGCGGGAGGGCAAGGCCCTCCCGCATTCCACTAGGTCGCGTGGAAGCTGTGCGCCAATTCGCGCAGCACCGCATTCTCCGCGGCGGAGATGGGCGAGGTGAGGCCGAGGAAGCTGCCCGTCGCCGCCGCCACCTTGTGCGCCTGTGCCAGCACCGAGGCCTCCAGCGACTGCCGCTCGGCGGGGCTCAGCGCATGGGTCAGGGCCAGCACGTAGTCCTTCCAGGCCTGCAACAGGGCCGGCACCGGGCGGGTGTGCAGCCAGGCCTCCAGCAATTCCAGCGCGGGGCTGCCGGCCGCCAGGCCCGCCTCCTGCGCGCCGGCCAGGATGGCGCGCCGCTCCTCGGCGGAAATGCTGCCATCCGCCCAGGCCACCAGCACCATCGGCACGAGGGTGAGGGCGGCCAGCGTGCCGGTGCCGATCTGCAGCGCCATCAGCCGCTCCAGCACCGCCTCATCCACGATGCCGGTCGCGGCGCGGAGTGCATCGCGGCGGAACTTCTCCGCATCGGCCTGGAGCATCCTTTGGCGGAGCTCCTCATTGTGGCGCGCGAAGAAGGCCTCCTCCAGGCCGGTGCGGCGGGCGGCGAGAATGCTTTCGGACATGTGGTTTCCCCATCTGGATCGGATGGGAAGGTTATCGCACCCGGCGGCGCCGCTGGATTATGATTTGGCGCAAAGCGGGGGTGGGGCGGAACCGCGGCCCTGCTAAATCCGCGGGCGCGAGACCGAGGCGGCGCGGATATTGTGCCGCTCCAGCGCCGCGGCGAGGAAGCCGTTCGTCTTCAGATCCTCGATGAAGGCGGTGAGCCACTCCTGCGCGGCGGGCGGGCGGCCCGCGGCGAGGCCCAGGACGAATTCGATGAACATGAATCGCCCGGGCATGACGCGCAGCCCGCCCAGCCGCTCGGCCGCCGCCTCCAGCTCGGTTCGGTTGCCCGCCGCCGCGTCCAGGCCCTGGCGCAGGAACTCATCCACCACCTGCGCCTGGTTCGCGACGCGCACCATGGTGGCGGTCCGGATCTGGCGGCGCAGGAAAAGGTCGTGCGGGCTGTTCAGCCCCACGGCGATGCGAAGCCCCCGCCGGTCCACGTCGTCTATGGCGGTCAGGGGAGAATCCCGCCGCACCACATAGGTGCCCTCAAGCTCCAGATAGGGGGGCGTGACGTCGATGCTCTGGCCGCGCGCCGCATCCGCGGGGAAGAAGCCCAGATCGCCATCTTCCCCGCGCAGCAGCTCCAGCGCGCGCCAGGACGAGGGGACGGTGATCAATTCCACATCAAGGGCAAGGCGACGCCCCAATTCCCGCGAGATGTCCACGCCGATTCCGAGGGGCGTGGGCTGGCCCGGCGGGCGGGTGGCGATCATCGGATGGCCGACATTGATGACGCTGCGGATGGTGCCGCTGGGCGCGATGGCGCGGCCCACCGCCACGCTGTCCTGGGCGGTGGCGCTGCCGCTGATCAGGGCGGGGAAGGCAAGCAAGGCGCTTCGTCGCGAGACCATGCTGGGGCTCCGGCCGGTGAGGGGCAAGATGTGGCGCGATGTTCGGGGGCGTATGGTGCCCGGGGGCGGAATCGAACCACCGACACTGCGATTTTCAGTCGCATGCTCTACCAACTGAGCTACCCGGGCGCGCTTGGTGCGAGGGTGATAGCGAAGCCCCGGGGGTGTGTCCAGCCGGGGGGCTAGCGATCTTCGTCCTGATCTTCCGGCTCCACCGCGGGGACGGCGTAGCTCTCGGTGAACCAGCGGCCGAGATCCACCTGGCGGCAGCGCTCGGAGCAGAAGGGAAAGGCGGTGCGCTCGCCCGGCACGCGCTTCGCGGCGGGCTTGCGGCAGATGGGGCAGCGCAGCTCAGGCATCGGTGATCCCGGGGGTAGGGTCGGCACGCAGCACCAGGGGGTGACCGGCCAGCGCGGTGAATTCGGCCAGAGCCTCGGGCATGGCCTCCAGCGCGGCGAGGACGGGGGCGGGGGCCTGCAAGGCCAGGCGCTGCCCGGGCCGCGCCGCGGAGTCGCGCGCCGCCCGGCGCAGCCATTCGAGGCCGGTGGCCAGGGCCCGCTCGGCCAGGACCTCGTGCAAAGGTGGGTGGATGCGGGCGCGCTTCAGCTCGAACAGGCCGAGGGGGCCGAGGCCCAGCAGCTGCGTCAGCCCGTCATGCGCGCAGGCGGCGCGCAGATCGGGCTCCAGCGCCGCGCGCTGCTTCACGGACAGCCCCGCGAGGTCCAGCAGGATGGGGCCGGCGAGGTCGCGCAAGCGCAACTGGCGGACGAATTCGGGGATGGCGCGGGCATTCACCTCACGCGGGTCGGCGCCGCCGGAATCCACATCCACGGCGGTGAGCGCGGGCAGGGGGGAGAAAATCAGGCGGCCACCGCCGGGCAGATCCCAAGCGGGCTCGGTGAGGCGCGCCACCTCCTCCTCCAGCGCCTCGTCGAAGGCATTGGGCTGTAGCAGCACGCGCGCGGCGCCCAGCGCGCCGCGCAGCCGCGCCACCTCGGCCGCGTCATCGGCGATGATGCGCGCTTCGGGATAGGCGGCGGCCCAGCGCAGCGCGGCATCGGGGCCGCGGGCGATCAGGCCTTCGCCGTCCAGCTGCGGCGTCTTGGCGGAAACGCGCTTGCCCTTGCCGCCTTGCGGCGCGCGGGTGACGCGCAGGGTGAGGATCGTGCCCTCGGGGGGGATTTTCCGCCCCTCGCAATCGCCCTGCGGCAGGAAGCCCGTCTCGCCGCCGGCCCCAGAGGAGGGCAGGGCCACGAAGGCGCCGGCGAGGGCGGGCATCACCGCGGTGATGCGGCCGCGCAGGATGTCGCCCACGCCATCGGGCCGGGCCGGGCGCTCCAGCCGATAGGCGTGCAGCGTGCCGTCCCGCAGCAGGGCCACGCGGCGCTCCCCCGGCGAACGGGAGAGATGAATCTGCATCATGGCTTCAGCCAGCCGCAGCCGCGCAACAGCTGCGCCGTCTCAAACAGCGGCAGGCCCACCACATTGGAATGGCTGCCGGAGAGGAAGCGGACGAACATCTCGGCCGCCCCCTGGATGGCATAGCCGCCGGCCTTGCCCTGCCATTCGCCGGATTCGACATAGGCCGCCATCTGCTGGTCGGTCAGGCGCTGGAAGGCGAGGATGGTGGTGACCAGGCGCGCGGTGATCCGCCCATCCGGCTGGCGCAGCGCCACGCCCGTATGCACCTGGTGCCGGCGGCCGGAGAGGAGTTCCAGGAAGCGCCGCGCCTCGGCCGGGCTGTCCGGCTTGCCCAGGATGCGGCGGCCGACGCCCACCACCGTATCGGCGGCGAGGACCAGTGCGCCAGGATCGGCGGCCGCTTCGGCCTTGGCGCGGGCCAGGCGCGCGGCCAGATGCCGCGGCAGCTCGGCGGGCTTGGGCGCCTCATTGATGTCGGTGGGGGCGACCCGATCCGGCGTGATGCCGATGCGGGCCAGCAGCTCGATCCGGCGCGGGCTGGCCGAAGCGAGGACCAGGGGGGCGAGGACCAGCGGGGGCCGCTCGCCTGTTTCACTCACGGGGTGCGGCCTATTTGAACCGGAAGGTGATGCGGCCCTTGGTCAGGTCATAGGGCGTCATCTCGACATTCACGCGGTCCCCGGCGAGGACGCGGATGCGGTTCTTGCGCATCTTCCCCGAGGTGTGGGCGAGCACCATGTGCTCATTGTCCAGCTTCACGCGGAACATCGCGTTGGGCAGAAGTTCAACGACCTGGCCGCTGAACTCGATCATATCCTCTTTCGACATTCGGGTCCTTTGATCCGAGAGGTGGGGCACGGACATGCGCCGCCGGCGGCCCTGAGCCCCTCCCTTGGCGCGAAAATCTGCGCGCGGTGAATGCGCCCGGAATGGCGGCAGGTCAAGTTTTGGCACAAGCTCCCGCCAACAGAAATCAGGGGAAGTGCCATGCGGCCCGTCGCCGCCCATCGGATCGAGGTCCAGGTCCTCGTGGACAATGTGCTGGACATGCTCTCCAGCGTGCCGCGCTTCGTGACGCGGGAGGCGCAGCAGCTGCGCCGGCTGGGGATGAAGCGCACCACCGGCGGGGCGCTGTGCTGCGCGAGCCACGGGCTTTCGCTGCTGGTCACGGCGCATGGCCCGGATGGGCCGCGCACCCTGCTGTTCGACGGCGGGCCGGTGGATATGGCGATGCAGCGCAACGCCACCCGCCTCGGCGTGGATTTCGGCGCGATCGGGGCTGCGATGCTGAGCCATGGGCATTGGGACCATGCGGGCGGGCTGCCCCAGGCCCTCGCCATGATCCAGGCCGCCACGCCGGGCCGGCGCGTGCCGCTCTACCTGCATCCCGGCATGTTCCGTGAGCGCGGGATGCGCCAGCCCGATGGCGGGGTGCTGCCGATGGATTTCATCCCCTCGCCCGAGGGCTGGGCGGAAATGGGGGCGGAGCCGGTGGTGAGCGCCGAACCGCAGCTGGCGCTGGATGGGCTCTTCTACGTCAGCGGCGAAATCCCCCGCGTGACGCCCTATGAGCGCGGCCTGCCCGGCCAGGTGGCGCGCGACGCCGAGGGCGCGGAATGGGAGGCGGATGAGGCGCTGATGGATGAGCGCTTCCTGGCGGTGCGGCTGGAGGGGAAGGGGATGGTGGTCTTCTCCGCCTGCTCGCATGCCGGGGTGGTGAATGTGCTGCACGCGGCGCGCGCGGCCTTTCCAGAGGATCCGATCTTCGCCGTGATGGGCGGGTTTCACCTCTCGGGCGAGAACGAGAAGATCATCCCGGAGACGGTGGCCGATATCGCGGGCTTCGACCTGCCGCTGATCATCCCGGCGCATTGCACGGGATGGCGGGCGGTGAACGCGCTGGAACGCGCCCAGGGCGAGCGGGTGGTGCCGGCGGCGGTGGGGAAGCTGTTCACGCTGGAGGGGGGCGGGTGAGGAAGGCGCCCAGCGTCACCCCGCGAACAGGGGATCGGCGTTGTTCGCGGCCACCCAGACCGAGACATAGGTTGCCAGCAGCAGCCAGGCCGCGCGCAGCAGGATGAGGATGGCCGCGGTCCTGTCGAGCCGGGAGGCGAAACCAAGGCTCACCAAGGCGGCCACAAGCCCCAGGGCCGTATTGATCGCGCCCAGCATCGGGCTTTGGAGCAGGAAATAGAGCGTCGTGAAGCTGGCGAACAGCGCCCAGCCCAGGGCCTCGCTCGCGATGAAGCCGGTCCGGCCCTGCCCGTGCGGCCCATTGGCGATGCGGTGCAGGGCGATGAGCGAGGTGATGTTGAGCATCAGCCACGCCGGCGCAAAGGCCCAGTCGGGCGGGGCCAGGGCGGGCCGGGCGAAGCTGTTGTAGAAGACGGAATCGCCCGCATAACCCGCGGGCAGGGCGCTGATGAGGTTTGCGATCAGGAACAGCCCTGCCGCATGCCACCATGTGAAACTGCGCGCGATCATGCGGGGGCTCCGGCATCGGGGATTGGGGTTGGTGTATTGTATATCGAATGAGATAATAAACATGCAAGCCCGAAAGGCAGGATGCGATGGCGCGTCCCAAGGGTAGCCGGAACGAGGATTTCGCCGCCTCCCGCGCGGCCCTTGTGACGAAGCTGCGCCACGCCCTGCTCGGCCTCGCGCCGCCATCCAGCCTGCGTGGCCTGGCCGAGGCGGCGGAGGTCTCGGTACCGACCCTGCGGCATTATTTTGGGGACAAGGATGCCGTGCTGGCCGCCGTCTTTGCCGACTGCCATGACGGTGGCGCGGCCGAGCTCCTGGCGGCTGCGACGCCCCAGGGCGATTTCCGCCATTCGGTCCAGGATCTCGTCCGGCACATCGCCGGGGGATTCGAGCATGGCCGGCTCGACCGGTTGCACGCCGTCGGCCTGGTGGAAGGCCTGGTGGAGGCGGGCGTGGGGGCCGCCTACCTGTCCAGCATCCTGGAGCCGACGCTGGACGCGGTGGCGCAGCGGCTTGCGCGGCACATGGCGATGGGGGAGATGCGGCCCGTCCCGCCCCGGCAGGCTGCCCTATCCCTGCTGGCGCCCATCCTGCTGCTGTATCTGCATCAGAGAGGGCTGGGCGGGCTCCGCTCCCACCCGACCGACATCACGGCGTTCCTGCACATGCATGCGGAAGGGTTTTTCCTGGGCTTCGCGCAAGCGCCCGCGCAGCCGCCGCAGGGGTCTGGGGAGCCCGTGGCTCCCCAGCGGGGTCCGGGGCGGCGCCCCGGTTTTCCTTGACATAAATCCTAGGAATATGCGACCAATACGGCTTTACCCGCCCGCTTCCTCGGCCTTGGCGCCCTCGGCCGGGTGATCCTGCGATCCCTTGCCTTCCGCCACCAGACGCTGCGCCAGCCGGAGCACATCGGGCGGGATTCCCGCCGTCTTCGCCTGCAATTCCAACGACACCAGCCGGGCCGGAAGCAGCCAGAGGGCGCCTTTCACCACGCCCAGCTTGAAATGGCTGGGATAGTCCAGCTGTCCCATGACGCGCTTGGGCAGGGTCAGCTGGTTCTTCGAAGTGACCTTGACGGTGATATGGGCCATTTGTCCGAAACTCCCTCGGGGGTGCTTCGGAAAGATGGCAAAATGGTCAGGCAGAAAGGAAGCTTTTCTTCCTATATCGGTTGCGGGCCATCCCTCTTGACGCCCACCACCCCAGGTCAGCATGCAGGCCTTGGCGCCGCGCCGGCCATGCGCGCCGCATGCAACCGGCGGGTGAGGGAAGGAGGCACCGTCTTGGAGGAATTGCCGCAGATCAAGCGCCTGCCGGAGGGGGACATCCTCTTCTGGCTGCATGTGCCGCGCACCGCCGGCACCGCCATCAACCGCGCGCTGGAGGATGCGCTGGGCCCACGCATGCTCTACGCCCAGGCCGTGTCGAATGACGCGGCGGCCGCGGGCGAGCCTTATGAGGCCTATATCCGCAGCCGGCCCGCGCTCTACGACGGCGTGCGGCTCATCGCCGGCCATATGCGGGTGGATGATGCGCTGGTGCGCCTGGCGCCCCGCCCGGCCGCCTTCGCCGGGGTGGTGCGGGAGCCGGTGGCCCGCGCGGTCTCGCTCTACGAATATGTGCGGCACACGCCAGGCCATGGCAGCCACGCCGCGATGCGCCCGCTCACCCTGTTCCAGGCGATCCAGGCCCTGCCCAACATGCGGGACAGTGTGGTCTGCGCGCAGATCATCCAGCTCTTCCACACGCATGACGCCGTGGCCATCGCGCGGCGCGTCGCCACCGGGCGCTACCTGATCGGCCGGCATGACCGGCTGGATCTGTTCTGGCGGGCGATGGAGCGTCTGCTCGGCATCGCGGCACCGCTGGGCCGGGCCAATGATTCCGCGACGCTGACCCGGGACACGCCCCTGCCGCCGCCGTCGGCCGAGCCGGATTTCGCCCAGGCCCTGGCGCTGATCCAGGACTACAGCGCGCATGAGATCGCCTACTACGCCCGCATGCCGCCACTGATCCTCTCGCCCGCGCTGCGCCAGGGCTGAGGCGCCGGACGGTCTTCCCAAGGGGAGAGGCAGGATGTCCCCGCGCCGCGCAACCCTGCGGGATGCGCGGAGGCGCCGCGCCTCAGCCCGCCGCCGCCAGGATGCGTGCCAGCGCCTCATCCCGCCCCAGCGCGAAGAGCGTCAGGTCAATCGGCGGGGACATGGTGCTGCCGGTGAGTGCGACGCGGAGGGGCTGCGCCACATCCTTCAGCTTCACGCCCTTCACATCGGCGTAGTCGCGCAGCCAGTGTTCCAGATCCGCCCGCTCCCACGGCGCGGCGGAGAGGAATTCGGCCAGGTCCGCCAGGCGCGCCTTGGCGTCGGGGGTGAGCAGGGCGGCCGATTTCGCATCCGGCTCGGGCGCGCCATCGGTGACGGCGAAGGCGGCGCTGGCGGCGAGTTCGGCCAGGTTCTTCGCGCGCTCCTGCAGGGCGGGCAGCAGGGTCTGCACGCGGGCGATCTTCTCGGTGCCGTAAAGCTCGCCGGAGCTGGAGAGGCGATGCAGCACATCGGGCAGCAGCTTCGCGGGGTCGGCCTGGCGCAGATAGACGCCGTTCACATGCTCCAGCTTCTTGTAGTCCATGCGGGAGGCGGCGCGGCCGACATCCTTCAGGTCGAAGATCTGCTCGGCCCGCTCGCGCGGGATGATTTCCTCATCGCCATGGCCCCAGCCCAGGCGCAGCAGGTAGTTGCAGACGGCCTCCGGCAGCAGGCCCTGGTCGCGGAAATCCAGCACGGAGACGGCGCCATGCCGCTTGCTGAGCTTGGCGCCATCGGCCCCGTGGATCAGCGGGATATGACCGAAGCGCGGGCGGTGCCAGCCCATGGCGTCATAGACCATGCATTGGCGGAAGGTGTTGGTCAGGTGGTCATCGCCGCGGATCACATGGGTGATGCCCATGTCATGGTCATCCACCACCACGGCATGGAGGTAGGTGGGCGTGCCGTCGGAGCGCAGGATGATCATGTCATCCAGCTCGGTATTGGCGACGGTGACGTTGCCCTGCACCTGGTCCTCGACGAGCGTCTCGCCCGTCTGGGGCGCCTTCAGGCGGATGGCGAAGGGCTGGCCGGCCTGGGCGGCGCCCGGCTCGCGATCCCGCCAATAGCCATCGTAGCGGGGCGGGCGCTTCTCGGCGATGGCGCGCTCACGCATCGCCACCAGCTCCTCCGGGGTTTCATAAGCGCGATAGGCCTTGCCGGCGGCCAGCAACTCATGCGCCACCTCGGCATGCCGGGCCTCGCGCTGGGATTGGAAGACGGGCGGCTCATCCGGGCTGAGACCAAGCCAAGCCAGCGATTCCAGGATCTGGTCCACGGCCTGCTGGGTGCTGCGGGCGCGGTCGGTGTCCTCGATGCGCAGCAGATAGGCGCCGCCATGCCGGCGGGCGAAGAGCGCGTTGAAAAGCGCGGTGCGGGCGCCGCCGATATGGAGATATCCGGTGGGCGAGGGGGCGAAGCGGGTGCGAACGGTCATAGCCCCCCTTATCACGAGGCTGGACGGCGGGTGAGGGGTGATGTTCCCCTGCGTGCAGATGCAAGCCGCGCCACAACCCTGGGTGATTCGGTGGCTGGAGGCCGAGCCGGGGCGGCTTGCCCTGTGGCTGCCTGTGGCGCTGGGCGTGGGCGTGCTGCTGTATTTCGTGCCGCGCTTCGAGCCGCCGCTCTGGTGGGGGCTGTGCGCGCTGCCCTTCACGGCCGCGGCGCTCTGGTGCCGGTCGCGGGCGCCGCTGGGGGCCTGGGGCCTCGCGCTGCTGGCCAGCTGCGCGGCGGGCTTCACGCTGGCGGCCTGGCATGCGGGGCGCGCCGCGCCCATGCCGGAGCTGCCCCGCGGCGCCATGGCCCTGACCGGCACGGTGATCGAGCTGGACCCGCTGCCTGGCGGGCTGCGCCTGACGCTCGCCGGGGCCGCTTGGGCCGAGGGCATGGAGCCCATCGCCCGGCTGATCCGCGTGCGGCTGCGCGCGAACGACCCGGCGCGGCCGGAGCCCGGGGATCGCGTGGCGCTGCGCGCCCTGATCCGCCCGCCCTCGGCGCCCGCCTATCCGGGCGCCTGGGATTTCCAGCGGGCCGCCTTTTTCGATGGGGTGGCGGGTTCGGGCTTCGCGCTGGGCCCGGTCGAGATCACGGCGCAGGGCGGGGCGTCGCCGCCGCTCTCCGCCCTGCGGGCCCGGATCGAGGCGCGGGTGATGGCGGCGCTGCCGGGCGCCCCGGGCGCCATCGCGGCGGCGCTGCTCACCGGCGGGCAAAGCGGCATTCCGCCGGCCGAGATGCAGGCCATGCGGGATTCGGGGCTCGCGCATCTGCTCTCGGTCTCGGGGCTGCACATCGCCATCGTGATGGGGCTGGTCTTTGCCCTGGTGCGGGGTGGGCTGGCGCTCTGGCCGGGCTTTGCGCTGCGCTTCGGCACCAAGCCCTGGGCGGCCCTTGCGGCGCTGGCGGCGGGCGGTTTCTACATGGTGCTGACCGGCAGCCAGGTGCCCATGCAGCGCAGCTTCGCCATGGCGGCGCTGGTGACGCTGGCGCTGCTGGTGGGGCGGCGTGCCCTCAGCCCGCGCGTGCTGGCCTTCGCGGCGGTGGCGGTGCTGGTGATCCAGCCGGCCGCCATCCTCGGCCCCTCCTTCCAGATGAGCTTCGCGGCGGTGCTGGCGCTGATCGCGGGGTTCGAGGCGGCGCGGCCCTGGCTGATGGGCGGCACCGCGCCGCGCCCGCTCTGGCAGCGCGCCGGGCTTCTGCTGCTGGGCACGGTGCTGACCTCGGTGCTGGCGGGCCTGGCGACCACGCCCTTTGGCCTGCACCATTTCGGGCGCTTGCAGGTCTATGGCGTGGCGGCCAATGCGCTGGCCGTGCCGCTCACCTCCTTCCTGGTGATGCCGGCCGGGATGCTTGGGCTGCTGCTGATGCCCTTCGGCGCCGAGGGGCCGGCGCTGACGCTGATGGGCTGGGGCGTGGCGGGCATCCTGGCGGTGGCGCAGGCGGTCGCGGCCTGGCCGGGCGCCGCGCTGGCCATGGCGCCGCTGCCCGCGGCGTCGCTCGCGGTGATCGCGCTCGGCTTCTGCTGGCTGTGCCTGTGGCGCGAGCGCTGGCGGCTGCTCGGCCTGCTCCCGATGGGCCTGGGCCTGGCCAGCTGGGGCTGGGCCAGCCTGCCGGTGGCGCTGGCTGCCTCGGATGGGCGGCTCTTTGCCTTCCAGGTGGCGGGCGAGGTGTTTTTCGAGCGGCGGCCCGGCGCCTCGCGCTTCATCGGGGATTCCTGGCTGCGCGGCTTTGGCGATGAGGCGGGCACGCCCTTGCCGGTGGAGGGGGAGGCGGCCGGGGGGCGCATTCACTGCACCCCCGTCACATGCTTGCTGCGCGACGCGGCGGGAGCGCCCGCCGTGCTGCTGCTGCGCCCAACGCCGCCGCCGCGCGGCCAGCGCCCGGCCGCGGATTTCCGGCGCGGCCCGCACCCGGCCTGCGGCACCGCGCCGATCCTCCTCTCGCCCGAGCCGGTGCGCGGCGACTGCCCGGCGAGTGTGGTGGTGGACCGCTTCTCGGTCTGGCGCGATGGGGCGCATGCGGTGTGGCTGGATCCGCCGCGCGTGGTCTCGGATCGCGCCTGGCGGGGCGAGCGGCCCTGGGTGCCGCCGCGCCCCACGCCGCGCGGTGTAGGGCAGGAGCCGATGGCGGAGACGGAATAGGCGATCGTGGTTGACGGCGCCGTGAACGCATCTACCGTCATGGGATCAGAAGGCAGAGGGCGATCGAAAATGCAGCGTCGTTTGTTCCTCCAGGCGGCTGCCGCCGCGGCGCTTCTCGGCTGCAATCAGGAGGCGGCGCCGGTCACCAGCGCCGCGGATGTGGCCGCCGCCATTCCGCCCGGCCGCTCCAGCCGCGATGTTCCGCTCCCGCTGGGCCCTGGCGGCGCCCCGGTGCGGTTGCGCTTCCTGTTCCAGCGCCCGGCCGGGCCCGGCCCCTATCCCTTGCTCGTGGTGCATCACGGGTCCACGGGCCGCGGCGATGACCCATCGCTGTTCGGCAATGCATCCTTCCCGACGCCGCTGGCGGAAGCCTTCGCGGCCGGTGGCTGGCTGGTCGCCGCCCCGCAGCGACGCGGCCGCGGCGGCTCGCAGGGCCGCTATGAGGAGGGGCTTTCGCCGGCGGGCTCGGGCTACTCCAACCTGCCGGCCGAAGCGAATGCCGGCTTCGCGCGCGCTTTGGTTGATGCGCAGGCCGCGACGGATTGGCTGCTCGCGCGGCCCGAAGTGGATGCGGGCCGCGTGGTCCTGGCCGGGCAATCGCGGGGCGGCATCCTCGCCCTCGTGCAGGCGGCCGAAGCGCCGCCACCCGGATTGAAGGGGACCCTGAACTTCGTCGGGGGCTGGCTGGGCGGCGGCTTCGACCCCAGCAATGTCAACACCGGGTTGTTCCGACGGGCGGGAAGCGGCGCCCGGGCGCCCGCGCTGTTTCTCTACGGCGAGGCCGACCCCTTCTATTCGATCGCATTCAGCCGCAGCAACTTCGCGACCTTCGAGGCGGCGGGCGGCCGCGGCCGTTTCGAGGCTTTCGAATTGCCTCCGGCGCCCAGGCGCAATGGGCATTCGGTGATCTGGGTCCCCTCGGTCTGGGGGCCGAGCGTGGCGCGCTTCACCACGGAACTTGGCCTTCCGGCGCCGGCCCTGGCCTGATCGCGCCAGGCTCAGGGCAGCACGAAGCCTTGAACGAGGCTGGAGGAGAGCAGCGCCCAGCCATCCACCAGCACGAAGAAGATCAGCTTGAAGGGCAGCGCCACGACCGAGGGCGGCAGCATCATCATGCCGAGCGACATGAGGATGGAGGCCACCACCATGTCGATCACCAGGAAGGGCAGGAAGAGCAGGAAGCCGATCTCGAAGGCGCGCTTCAGCTCGGTGACGAGGAAGGCCGGCATCAGCGTGCGGAAGGGCGCGGCCTCGGGCGCCGTGACCGGCAGCTTGGCGAGCTGGGTGAAGAGGGCGAGGTCGCTTTCGCGCACATTGGCGGCCATGAATTTGCGGAAGGGCTCGGCCATGGCGGCCAGGCCTTCCAGCTCGGAGAGGCGGCCCTCATTCATCGGCACCACGCCCTGCGTCCAGGCGAGTTCCAGCACCGGCTGCATGACGAAGAAGGAGAGGAAGAGCGCAAGGCCGATGAGCACCGGGTTGGGTGGCACGCCCTGCGCGCCGATCGCCGTGCGCAGCAAGGCGAGGACGATGACGATACGCGTGAAGGCGGTGGCCATCACCAGCAGCGAGGGGGCGAGCGAAATCAGCCCGATCAGCGCCGTCAGCTGCACCAGCCGCGCCGTGGCGCCGGGCTGGCTGCCGCCGAGATCGAGCGAGACGGATTGCGCGATGGCCGGGCCGCTCAGCAGCAGCAAGGCGAGTGTCAGCAGCGGCCTCATGGCGCGGGCAGCCAGCCCAGGAACTGATCGCCGCCCGGGCCGGTCAGCAGCAGCGCCTCCCGCCCGTCACAGGCGATCAGGACCAGGCGGCGCCGCGCATCCAGCGGGCAGGCGGCGCGGATGGCGAGACGGCCGGGCGTGGTGGTGACCAGGCCGCGCTGGCGCGCCAGCCGCGCCGCGCCCCAGGCCAGCAGCAGCACGGCGGCCAGGGCGGCGATGGCCTGGGCGATGGTCGAGGCATCGAGGGGTGACATGCGCGGCCTCCTGCCGGCGCCAGAGGGGCGTTGGGGTTCAGGGTTCCGGCAGGCAGACGGAAAGCGCATCAATCTCGCGCGTCAGCCCGACCAGTGAGCTGATCAGCACCTGGCCGGAATCGCCGGGCAGGCAGGCGACGGCGGCGCAGAGCCTTGCCGCCTCGCGGTCCAGCCCCGTCAGCTCCACCTGGCGCCCGGCCAGCACCAGGGCGCGGGCCATGGTCAGCGTGCCTTGCAGGCTGTCGATCGCGGCGAGGGTGGCGGCGACTTCCAGGCTCGGCTGCAGATCCGCGAGGGAGTGTTCCGCTGGGGGTTGGCGCTTGGACATGGGCAAAGAATGCCGGGTGGAAGGTTAAGATTCCCTCAGCGCCGCGCTTCAGATTTTCTTAACCCCGGATGGTGTTCAAGCGGGCCATGGACGTCATCGGCAACAGCCCTGTCTCGCTCGCGGAACGCCGCCTCGCCTGGCTCGACACGCGCCAGCGGCTGCTGTCGCAGAATGTCGCCAATGCGGATACGCCCGGCTTCCGGCCGAGCGACGCCGTGCCCTTCCGCCAGCTGCTGGAGCGCCAGCGCCCCGCCGCCATGATGGTGGCGACGGATGCGCAGCATCTGCGGCCCTCGGGCCTCACGGCGCTGGCCGTGCGGGACCGGCGCGTGGCGGAGCGCACGCCCAATGGCAATGCGGTCTCGCTCGACCAGGAGGCCATCCGCATCGCCGAAACCGACCAGGCGCATGCGCTCGCGATGGGCCTGCACCGCAAATATCTCGGCCTGTTCCGCACGGCGCTCGGTCGCTGATGCGGGGCCGTTGAAACCCCTCGAAGGAGAAGCCTGATGGACCTCGACCGCGCCCTTTCGATCTCCGCCGCCGGCATGTCGGCGCAATCCGCGCGGCTGCGCATCGTGGCGGAGAACATCGCCAATCGCGACAGCACCGGCCAATCCCCGGGCGCCGATCCCTATCGCCGCAAGACGGTGAGCTTCGGCAGCCGGCTGGACCGCAGCCTGGGCGTGGAGACGCTGCATGTCGCGCGCATCGGCCGCGACCAGCGTGACTTCCCCGAGCGCTTCGATCCGGGCCACCCGGCCGCCGATGCGCGCGGCTATGTGAAGACGCCCAATGTGGACAGCCTGGTGGAGAACATGGACATGCGCGAGGCCAATCGCAGCTACTCCGCCAATCTGGCCGTGCTGGAGACCACGCGCGGCATGCTGATGCGCGCCATCGAGACGCTCCGCTGATGGTCGCCCCGAGCCTGGCGCTTTCGGGCGCCGCCGCCGCCTATCGGGCCGCCATGGGCGGCGCCGAGGCGGTCTCGCAAGGGGCGGGTTTCGGCGAGGTGCTGAGCCGCGCCGCGCAATCCGCCATCGACATCGGCCGCAGCGCCGATGCCGCTTCCACCAGCGCGCTGACCGGCCAGGGCAGCGTGACCGATGTGGTGCTGGCGATCTCCCGCGCCGAACTCGCCCTCCAGACGGCAAGCGCGGTGCGCGACCGCGTGGTGACCGCCTATCAGGATGTGATGCGCATGCCGATCTAGCGGGCTTCCGCTGGTTCCGCCGCGCGCCCGCAGGAGGTGGGGCCGGATGCTCGAACAACCCGTCGCGATGGCGATGCGCGAGGCGCTCTGGGTGACCCTGCAATTGGCGGGGCCACCCTTGCTCGTGGTGCTGGCCATTGGCCTCGTCGTCTCGCTGTTGCAGGCGCTGACGCAGATCCAGGAGGCGACGCTCGCCTTCCTGCCGAAACTCGCCGCCATCGCCGGGCTGCTGCTCATCACCGGCCCCTTCATGACCGGGCTGATGCAGGCCTGGGCCGGGCGCCTGTTTGATCAGGTGATCGCGGTGGGCGGGTTGCCGTGATCCTTCCCGCCGATGCCGCGCTGCTCGCCACCCTGCCGGCCCTGGCCTTCCAGGCGGTGCTGATCCTTTGCCGGCTGGGTGCGGCGGTGATGCTGCTGCCCGGGATTGGCGAGGCGGAGGTGCCGGCCACGCTGCGCGCGGCCTTGGCGGTGGGGCTGGTGCTGGCGCTGCTGCCGATCCTGGCGCCCAGCCTGCCCACCATGCCCCTGGAGGTTTCGGGGCTTGGCCTGATGCTCCTCACGGAAATCCTGGTGGGGCTCTGGATCGGCCTCCTGGCGCGTTTCCTCGCCCTGGCGCTGGCCCAGGCGGGGCAGGTGGTGGCGCTGCTGATTGGCCTGGCCTCGCCCTTGCAGGGGGACATGGTGCTGGGCGCGAGCGCCACCGCCCTGGCGCGCATGTTCTCGCTCGCCACCGCCGCGCTGATCCTGGCCACGGGGCTTTACGAAATCCCGCTGCGGGCGCTGGTGGAGAGCTATGCCGTGCTGCCGGCAGGGCAGGGGCTGCCGCTGGGCGGCGCGGCCGAGACCATCGCGCGGATGGCGGCGGATAGTCTTTCGCTGGCCATGCAGCTGGCCGCCCCCTTCGTGCTGGCGGCGATCTTCGTGAATGCGGGCATCGGCCTTGTCGCGCGGCTGGCGCCGCAGGCGCAGGTCTTCGTCGTCGCGGCCCCGGTGCAGATCCTGGGCGGATTCCTGCTGCTGATGCTGCTGCTGCCCTCCATGCTGGCGCTTTGGGGGCAGGGGATGGCGCAGGGCTTCCTGCGCCTGCCGGGGAGCTGAGCCATGGCCGAGGAAGAGAACGAAAGCAGCGCCGAAAAGACCGAACCCGCCACCCAGAAGCGCATCGACCAGGCCGCGCAGCAGGGCAATGTCGCCCTCTCGCGCGAGGCGGTGGGCTTTGCCACGCTGCTCGCCTCCACCTTCATGGCGGCGCTGCTGCTGCCCGGCGAGATGGAGCGCATCGCCGCCTCGCT
>JAIYDS010000178.1 GCA_027487385.1 Acetobacteraceae bacterium
AGGCCGGCGACCGCTGGGTGAAGCGCCGCGCCGGCACCTTCGACCGCGTGCTGGTGGATGCCCCCTGCACCGGCACCGGCACCTGGCGCCGCAACCCCGATGCGCGCAGCCGCACCGGCGCGGAAGACCTGAGGGAATTGCTCGGAAAACAGCATGAAATTCTTGTAACTTCGGCGCATTTGGTGAAGCCTGGGGGTAGGCTCATCTACGCGACATGCTCGCTGCTGCCCGAGGAGAATGAAGTGCAGGTTGAGGCTTTCCTGGCGAGCCATCCGGCCTTCCGCGCCGTGCCCCTGAGCGCGGCCTGGACCGAGGCCGGGCTGCCGGGGGCGCCGCCCACCGCAGCCCAACACATGCTGCTCTCACCCGGGGCGCATGGCACGGATGGGTTTTTCTGCGCCGTTCTCGAAAAGGCCGGATAGGCCCGCCTTGCGATGGTCACCATCCGCCGCGCCCGCCCCGGAGATGCCGATGCCATGGCCCGGGTGCACTTGGCCGCCTGGCGCAGCACCTATGCCGGCGTGTTGCCCGAAACCTACCTGACCACCCTCTCCGCCAGCCGCGAAAGCCTGGGCTATGAGCGTGCCATCCTGGAGCGGCGCGGCGGGCATGCCGGCTTCGTCGCCATCGCCGATGCGCGGGAAGTGCAGGGTGGCGGCCTTGTCGGCTTCGTCACCGGCGGCCTCTCGCGCCGGCCCTCCATCGCCCAGGGCGAGGTCGAGACCATCTACCTGCTGGATGATTTCCGCGACCGCGGCATCGGCCGGCGGCTGATGCGGGCCATGGCCTCGCACCTCGCCTCACTCGGCGCGGAATCGGCCTTCGCCTGGGTGCTGGAGGACAACCCCTCGCGCTGGTTCTACGCCAGGCTGGGTGCCAAGCTCGCCGCGCGGGAGGAGATGATCTTCGCCGGGCAGAAGACGGCGCAGCTGGCTTATGGCTGGGCGCCGATCCACACGCTGCTGACGGCGACGGCGGGGACCAATTTGCCGCAGTAAGCCGAAAAAAGCCTCCGGCGGCCGGGGCCTGAGGCCCCGGCCGCCGGAGGCCCTTTTCTACTTCCCTCTTCTCACACAGGCGCGCATTCCGCCTCCATCCATGCCCGCACCGGGGCTTCGAGCAGCGGTCCGATCTCCGCCAGCACCCGCGCCTGATAGGCGTTCACCCAGTCGCGCTCCGCCGGCGTCAGCAGGCGGGCATCCAACAGGGCCCGGCAATAGGGCGCCAGCGTCAGCGTCTCGAACTCCAGGAAGGGCTTGGCCTGGTCCGGCTGGGGCGCGGCCTCCCGCGCCAGCAGAAGATTTTCGATGCGGATGCCGTAAGCCCCGGGCAAGTAATAGCCGGGCTCGTTGGAGAGGATCATGCCGGGCTGGATCGGCACCACCTTCGCCGCGCGGCTGAACGACACCGGCCCTTCATGCACCGAGAGGAAGCTGCCCACGCCATGCCCGGTGCCGTGATCGTAATCCAGCCCGGCATCCCAGAGCGGGCGGCGGGCGATGGCATCCAGATGCGGCCCGGCCACGCCCGCCGGGAAGCGCAGCGTGCCGAGCGCGATATGCCCGCGCAGCACCGCCGTGTAGCGCGCGCGCAGGCTGGCCGGCGCGGGGCCCGGGCCGGTCCAGAGGGTGCGGGTGATGTCAGTGGTGCCATCCGGATACTGACCGCCGCTGTCGATGAGGTAGCACTCATCCGGGTTGATCCGGCGGTTGGTCGCCTCGGTCACGCGGTAATGCACGATGGCGCCATTCTCGCCGGCGCCGGAAATGGCGGGGAAGCTCTCGGCGACGAAGCCGGCCACGCGGCGGCGCTCATCCAGCAGATGCGCCGCGGCGGAGATCTCGGTGAGGCCCCCGCGTGGCGCCTGCTCCGCGAACCAGGCGAGGAAATTGGCGACGGCCACGGCATCGCGGCGATGGGCGTTGCGGGCGCCCTGCTGCTCGGTGGCGTTCTTCGCGGCGCGGGGCAGGCGCGTCGGGTCCTCGCCCGCGACCACCCGCGCACCGGCCTCGCGCAGCGTGGCGGCGAACCAGGCGGGCGTGGCGTCCGCATCGAGGCGCACCGTCTTGCCCGACCGTTCGGCCAGCGCACGCGGCAGGTTGCCCCGCGGCTCGATGGAGACGCGATTGCCCAGATGCGCGCGCGTCGCCTCCGGCACACGCTCGGGCGCGTGCAGGAACATCCGCACCGAGGCATCGGCGCCAAGCAGCGCGAAGGCGAGCGGCATGGGGGTATGCGCGAGGTCGGCGCCGCGCAGGTTCAGCAGCCAGGCGACGGAGTGGGAATCGGCCAGCAGCGCCGCATCCTCACCCGCCTGGCGGAGCTGGGCCGCGGCGGCCTCGCGCTTCGCCTCGGCGCTTTCGCCGGCGAGGTCGAGGCCATGCGGCAGCACGGCGGCGGCCGGCGGCGCCGGGCGATCCGCCCAGATGGCGTCGAGCGGGTTGGGGGAGAGCGGCTTCAGCGTCACGCCGCTCAGGCGCTTCAGGAAGGCCTCGCTGTGCAGCCAGGGATCATAGCCGATGGTGAGGCCGCCCGCATGCGCCAGCAGCCAGGCCTCGGGCGGCTCTTCGGTCAGGTGGCGACGCTCCCAGAGGGCGCCATCCGTCTCGGCCACCACCTGGGTGGTGTAGCGGCCATCGGTGAAGACGGCGGCGCGGTCGGCCAGCACGATGGCGAGGCCGGCGCTGCCGGTGAAGCCGGTGAGCCAGGCCAGCCGCTCGCCCGAGGGCGGCACATACTCGCCCAGATGCTCGTCCGAGCGGGGGATGAGGAACCCGTCCACCCCGGCCCCGGCCAGGGCGCGGCGGAGGGCGGCGAGGCGTTCGGGACGGGTTAACATCGTCTCAGTCCTGTCATTAAAACATGTGTCCACAATATGGCATGCACTGAACGCATGTCCGAGCCATAAGCTTCGCACAACCTGTCCGGGCCGCAATCCCCTAGATCATGCCCAGCCGGGCGGAGAAGCCGCCCACCCACAACAGGACCAGAGATCATGAACCGCATCACCTCAGCCGAAGCCGCGCTGCTGATGCCGACCGCCCCGCGCAACGTCGAGGCCGAGCGCATTGAAGCCATCATCGCCGAAGCGCGCCAGGCGCGCGACGCCGCGCTGGCCGCGCGCATCACCGGCTTCTTCCACAGCCTGCGCGCCGCGCTGACCGCCATCCGCACCCGCCGCGAGACCATCGAGCAGCTGCGCGCCCTGAGCGACCGCGAGCTGGCCGATATCGGCCTGACGCGCGGCAACATCACGGCCACCGCCGCCGCCGCCACGCCGCTCCCGGCGAATGACACGGCGGATACCCGCCACGCGGCGTAAGCCTCGGGGCCGCCTTGCCCGGTTGGGGCGGGCGGCCTTGCCGGGTGGGCTCCCGACGAGCCCACCCGAACTCCATGCGTTGCTGGCATGTCGGACCCGGCGCAACCCTCGCTTGTGCATCGCTGACCACTTTGGTCTGCTTTGATGATGCCATCTGTCGCCCCTTCCGCCCGCACCATCCTCTGGGTCGCGATCATCGCGGCGGCGGCGACCTCCAGCCTCGCCATGGGCATCCGCCAGACCTTCGGCCTGCTGCTGCTGCCCCTTTCGGCCGAGCATGGCGTGGCCCCCTGGGCCTTTGGCCTGGCCGTCGCCCTGCACAATCTGACCTGGGGGCTGGCGCAGCCGGTCTCGGGCTCGATGGCCGACAAATACGGCTCGGGCCGGGTCATGGCCTTTGGCGGGGTCTTCTACCTGATCGGCTGCGGCCTGCCCGCGCTCATGCCCTCCAACCTCATGGTGCTGGTCGGCATCGGCTTCTTCTCCGGGCTCGGCGTCGCCTGTGCCGGCACGGGGCTGGCGCTGGCCGCCATCGGGCGCCTCGCGCCGCCGGAGAAGCGGGGCGAGTATATCGGCATCGCCAGCGCGGGCGGCAGCCTGGGCCAGGCGGCGATGGTGCCCATCACCTTCTCCGCCATTGGCGGTTTCGGCGCGGCGGGCGCGCTGGCCATGCTGGCCATCTCCGCCGTGCTGATCATCCCCATCGCCCGCAACATCGAGTGGCGCCCCGCCCCGCGCAGCGGCCCGCCCGCCGCCGGCCTCCTGGGCCTGCCTGGCCTCGCCCGCCGTTCGCTGGCCGACCGGGATTTCGCCCTGCTGACCGGCGGCTTCTTCGCCTGCGGCTTCCAGCTGGCCTTCCTGACCACGCATCTGCCCTCGCATATCGCGCTGTGCGGCCAGCCGGCGGCGCTGGGCATGATGGTCATGATGATGATCGGGCTGTTCAACATCCCCGGCTCCTGGTTCTGCGGCTGGCTTTCCACCCGCATCAAGCCGGAGACGGGCCTGGGCTGGATCTACCTGGTCCGCACGCTGGCCATCGCCGCCTTCGCCCTGGCCCCGCCCAGCGAGTGGGGCACCATCCTGTTTGCCGCCGTCATGGGCTTCGTCTGGCTGGGCACCGTGCCGCTGACCTCGGCCGCCATCGCCCGGCGCTTCGGCGTGGGCGACCTCGGCGCGCTTTATGGCGTGTGCTTCTTCAGCCACCAGATCGGCGGCTTCCTGGGCGCGGGTTCGGGCGCGGTGCTGATGGCCTGGACGGGCAGCTACGCCGCCTTCTGGCCGGTCATGATCGTGGTCGGCATCACCGCCAGCGTGCTGAACTGGATGGCCAAGGCCCCCGGCGCGCGCCCCACCCTTGCAACGGCGGGTTGATCCGCCCCAAATGGGGTGAAATCACACCTCTCCGGGACTCCTTGCCGCCATGATCGACCCCTTCGGGCGTCATATCAGCTATCTCCGCGTCTCCGTGACGGATCGCTGCGATTTGCGCTGCGTCTATTGCATGGCGGAGGACATGACCTTCCTCCCCAAATCCGAGGTGCTGACGCTGGAGGAGCTGGAGCGGCTCTGCGGCACCTTCATTGACCTCGGCGTGCGCAAGCTGCGGCTGACGGGCGGCGAGCCGCTGGTCCGCAAGAACGTCATGTCCCTGGTGCGGGGCCTCGGCGCGCGCATCGGCCCAAAAGGACAAGCAGGGGGGCTGGATGAGCTGACGCTCACCACCAATGGCACGCAGCTGACGAAATACGCGGAGGAGCTGGCCGCGGCCGGCGTGCGCCGCATCAATGTCTCGATGGACACGCTGGACCCCGCCGCCTTCAAGGCCGCGACCCGCTGGGGCGAGCTGGACAAGGTGATGGACGGCATCTTCGCCGCCAAATCCGCCGGCCTGCATGTGAAGATCAACGCGGTCGCGCTGAAGGGCGTGAACGAGCATGAGTTCGACCGCATGCTGGCCTGGTGCGGCGAGCATGGCTTCGACCTCTGCCTGATCGAGACCATGCCGCTCGGCGAGATCAATGAGGATCGCACCGACCAGTTCCTGCCGCTCAGCCTGGTGCGCGCGCGCCTCAAGCAGAACTGGACGCTGGCCGAAAGCAGCCACAGCACGGGCGGCCCCGCTCGCTATTACGACGTGGCCGAGACCGGCACGCGCCTCGGCTTCATCACGCCGATGACGCATAATTTCTGCGAGAGCTGCAATCGCGTGCGGCTGACCTGCACCGGCACCCTCTACATGTGCCTGGGCCAGGAGGATGCGGCCGATCTGCGCGCGCCCCTGCGCGATCCCGCGCTGGGCGAGGAAGGGCTGCGCGCCGCCATCGCCGAGGCCATCACCCGCAAGCCCAAGGGGCATGATTTCGTGATCGACCGGCGCCGGGCCGCGCCCGCCGTCGCCCGCCACATGAGCGTGACCGGCGGCTGATGCTGAACGACCTCGCCACCCGCCTGACGCTGCCCGG
>JAIYDS010000004.1 GCA_027487385.1 Acetobacteraceae bacterium
TGGCGGTGAACACGCTGGTGATGAAGGGCAAGGCCAAGCGCTTCAAGGGCCGTCCTGGCCAGCGCTCGGATTGGAAGAAGGCGATGGTGCGCCTGGCCGATGGCCAGAGCATCGATCTGACCACGGGGCTCAGCTAAGCGATGTCGCTCAAGAATTTCAACCCGACGACGCCGAGCCTTCGCGGCACGGTTCTCATTGACCGTTCCGGTCTCTGGAAGGGCAAGCCGGTCAAGGGGCTGACGGAGGGCAAGAGCCACTCCGGCGGTCGCAACAACCATGGCCGCATCACCGTGCGGTTCCGTGGGGGTGGCCACAAGCAGTCCTATCGCATCGTGGACTTCAAGCGCCGTGCCAATTGGGGCATGCCGGCGACGGTGGAGCGGATCGAGTATGATCCCAACCGCACCGCCTTCATCGCGCTGGTGAAGTACACGAACAACGAGATCGCCTACATCATCGCGCCGCAGCGCCTGAAGGTGGGCGACGTCGTGATCGCCGCCGACAAGGCCGACATCAAGCCCGGCAATGCGATGCCGCTGGGTGCGATCCCGGTCGGCACGGTGATCCACAATATCGAGCTGAAGCCGGGCGCCGGCGCCAAGGTGGCGCGCTCGGCCGGGACCTTCGCGCAGCTGGTGGGCAAGGATGCCGGCCTGGCGCAGGTGAAGCTCATGTCGGGCGAGCTGCGCACCGTGCGCAGCGAGTGCCTGGCCAGCATCGGTGCCGTGTCCAATGCGGACAACAGCAACCAGGATCTGGGCAAGGCCGGCCGCAGCCGCTGGATGGGTCGCAAGCCGCACAACCGCGGTGTGACGATGAACCCGGTGGACCACCCGCATGGTGGTGGTGAAGGCCGGACCTCCGGTGGTCGGCATCCGGTGACGCCGTGGGGCAAGCCGACCAAGGGTGCGAAGACGCGCAACAACAAGCGGACGGATCGCAATATCGTGCGCCGCCGCAACGCGACGAAGGGCTAATCGCGATGCCGCGCAGTGTATGGAAAGGTCCGTTCGTAGACGGATACCTCCTCGCCAAGGCGGAGACCGCAAGGAACTCCACCCGCAACGAGCTCATCAAGACCTGGTCGCGCCGCAGCACGATCCTGCCGCAGTTCGTGGGCCTCACCTTCGGGGTCTACAACGGCAAGAAGTTCCTGCCCGTCCAGGTGTCCGAAAACATGGTTGGCCACAAGCTCGGCGAATTCTCGCCGACGCGGACCTTCGGTGGTCACTCGGCCGACAAGAAGGCGAAGCGGGGCTAAGCCATGAGCAAGCCGAAACATCCCCGCGGTCTCGCGGATACCGAGGCGCAGGCCATCACGCACAATATCCGCGTGAGCCCGCTGAAGCTGAACCTGGTGGCCGCGATGATCCGCGGCGCCAAGGCGCAGGATGCCGTCGCCACGCTGACCTTCAGCAAGCGCCGCATTGCCCAGACGGTGAAGAAGACGCTCGAGAGCGCGATCGCCAATGCCGAGAACAACCACCAGCTGGACGTGGATCGTCTGGTGGTGGCCAAGGCGGAAGTCGGTCGTTCCATCGTGATGAAGCGCTTTGCCGCGCGTGGCCGCGGCAAGTCGTCGCGCATCGAGAAGTGGTTCAGCCACCTCAAGATCGTGGTCGCGGAACAGCAGGCGCCGGCGGCGTCGAGCGAAGCGAAGGCAGCTTAATATGGGTCACAAAGTCAATCCGATCGGTCTGCGCCTCGGGATCAACCGCACCTGGGACAGCCGCTGGTATGCCGGCCGCGACTATGCGCGCCTGCTGCATGACGACCTGAAGCTGCGCGAGACGCTGAAGGAGAAGCTGAAGTCTGCCGGCGTCTCCAAGGTGGTGATCGAGCGTCCGGCCAAGAAGCCGCGCGTGACCATCCATGCCGCGCGCCCCGGCGTCGTCATCGGCAAGAAGGGCGCGGATATCGACACGCTGCGCAAGGAGCTGACGGCGAAGGCCGGGGCCGAGGTGTCGCTGAACATCCTCGAGATCCGCAAGCCCGAGCTGGACAGCGTCCTGGTGGCTGAGAGCATCGCGCAGCAGCTGGAGCGCCGCGTGGCCTTCCGCCGTGCGATGAAGCGCGCCGTGCAGTCCGCCATGCGCCTGGGCGCCCTGGGCATCCGGATCAACTGCTCCGGCCGTCTCGGCGGCGCCGAGATCGCGCGCATGGAGTGGTACCGCGAAGGTCGCGTGCCCCTGCACACGCTCCGCGCCGATATCGATTACGGCGTGGCGACGGCGAAGACGACCTATGGCACCTGCGGCGTGAAGGTGTGGATCTTCAAGGGCGAAATCATGGCCCATGATCCGAGTGCGCAGGACAAGCGCGCCCACGAACAAGCGCCCCAGCGGTAACCAGGTGATCTGAGATGTTGCAGCCGAAGCGAACCAAGTATCGGAAGGCCCATAAGGGCCGCATCAAGGGCGTGGCCAAGGGTGGCTTCACGCTGTCCTTCGGCGGCTATGGCCTGAAGGCGCTGGAGCCTGAGCGCGTGACGGCGCGGCAGATCGAGGCGGCTCGCCGCGCGATCACCCGCGCCATGAAGCGCCAGGGCCGCGTCTGGATCCGCATCTTCCCGGATGTGCCCGTTTCGTCCAAGCCTGCGGAAGTCCGCATGGGTTCGGGCAAGGGCGCCCCGGAATTCTGGGTGTGCCGGGTGAAGCCTGGCCGCGTGATGTTCGAAATTGACGGTGTGCCGATGGACACCGCGCGTGAGGCTCTGTCGCTGGGCGCTGCCAAGCTGCCGATCCGCACGAAGATTGTGGCGCGCCTCGGCGCGACGGAGGCCTGAGATCATGACCAAGATCGTGGACATCCGCACCAAGACTGCCGATGAGCTGGGCGGCATGCTGCTCGACCTTCGGAAGGAGCAGTTCAATCTGCGTTTCCAGCGTGCCACCGGGCAGCTGGAAGCGACGGGCCGCATCAAGGCGGTTCGTCGTGATATCGCCCGTGTGAAAACCGTCCTGGTCGAGCGCGAGCGCTCGGCCGCCAAGGCATAGAGGAGACCACGGCCATGCCGAAGAGAGTCCTCACCGGGCGGGTTGTCAGCGACAAGATGGACAAGACGATCACCGTCTTGGTCGAACGTCGTGTGATGCATCCGCTCTACAAGAAGTTCATTCGCCGCTCGAAGAAGTACGCGGCGCATGACGAAACCAA
>JAIYDS010000010.1 GCA_027487385.1 Acetobacteraceae bacterium
ACCGGCGGCTCCATCGGCATCGGCTTCTCCATCCCCTCCAACCTGGCGCGCGGCGTGGCCCGCCAACTCGCCGAGGGCGGCCGCGTGCGGCGCGGCTGGCTGGGCGTGAACATCCAGCAGGTGACGGATGAGATCGCCGAATCGCTCGGCCTGCGCGGCGGCGCCCGTGGCGCCCTGATCGCCCGCGCGCAGGAGGGGGCGCCCGCCGCCGCCGCCGGCATCCGCAATGGCGACGTGGTCCTGCGCTTCAACAACCAGGAGGTGCGCGAAATGCGCACCCTGCCGCGCATCGTGGCCGAAACCGCGGTGGGCGCGCAGGTGCCCGTGGTGGTCTGGCGCGATGGGCGAGAGGAGACGGTGACCGTGACCCTCGGCGAATTGCCGACCGAAACCACGCCCGCCTCCACCGCGCCCAGCCAGACGCCGCGCCCCGACCGGCCGATCGAGCTTTCCGGCCTCGGCCTGCGCGTCACCGCGCTGACCGCGGAGCTGCGTGAGCGCTTCCGCCTGCGCCCCGAGGCGCGCGGCGTGGTGGTGACGGAAGTCCTGCCCAATACCCCCGGCGCCGAGCGGGAAATCCGCCCGGGTGACCTGATCCTGGAGGTGCAGCAGGAGCGCGTGACCACGCCGCAGGAATTGCAGGAGCGCATCGAGCGGCTGCGCCGCCAGGGCCGCGCCACCGCGCTCTTCCTGATCGAGAGCCAGCAGCAGGGGCAGCGCTTCGTGCCGCTGCGCCTGGCGCCGCCGCGCGGCGCCCCGGGCTGATCCCCGAACGCGCGGCGCGCCCCATGGGGCGCGCCGCGTGATGGTCTTCATTCAGCCTGATGATTGGCGCCGCACCCGCCCCCGGTGGCAGGATGCGCCGCATGGAACAGAACCCCCCGGCCTTCACGGCCCACCCCGAAACCCGCATCGGCCATGTCCATCTGAAGGTGGCCGACCTGCCCCGCGCCCTGGCCTTCTGGCGGGATGTGCTGGGGCTGACGCTCATGCTGGAGCGGCCCGGCGCGGCCTTCCTCTCGGCCGGCGGCTACCACCACCACATCGCGCTGAACACCTGGGAGAGCGCGGGCGGCACGCCACCGGCTGCGCATCACACCGGACTGTATCACGTGGCGATCCTCTATCCGGACCGCCAGGCGCTGGCCACGGTGGTGCGGCGCGTGCTCGCCGCCGGCGTAAAGCTGGACGGCGCATCGGATCACGGCGTCAGCGAGGCAGTCTATCTGCGCGACCCGGATGGCAATGGCGTGGAGCTCTACCGGGATCGGCCCCAGGCCGAATGGCCGCGCGATGCGGAAGGGGCGATGACGATGTTCACGCGGCGGCTGGATGTGGCGGCGCTGCTGGCGGAAGCCGGGTGAGAAAAAAGGCCTCCGGCGGCTGGGGCCGAAAGGCCCCAGACCCCGATACAGGCCACGCCCAAGGCCCGGGCTTTACTCCACCCTGGCGCCGCTGGCACGGATCACCGCGCCCCAGCGCGCATGCTCGGCGCGGATCAGCGGCAGCATCTCGGCCGCGCTCAGGCGGGGCAGCATTTCAAAGCCGAGTTCTCCCAGGCGCCGCTGGACCGCCGGGTCATCGAGCATGGCGCCCAAGGCCTGCTCCATCCGTCCGAGGATGGGGGCGGGCGTGGCCGCCATGGTCGCCACGCCGATCCAGGTCGTCATCTCGTAATTCGGAAAGCCCTGCTCCCGCATGGTCGGCACATCGGGCAGGAAGGGCGAGCGCGCGGCCGAGGTGACGGCCAGCGGCCGCAGCGCGCCGGAGCGGATGCCGGTCAGCAGCGTCGAGATGTTGAAATAGGCGAAATCCACCTCGCCAGTCTGCGCAGCGAGAATGCCCTGCGGCGCGCCGCGATAGGGCACATGGGTGAATTCCACCTGGGCCTGCTGCGCCAGCAGCGCCGAGGAGAGGTGATGCGTGCTGCCCACCCCACCGGAGGAATAGGTCAGCCGCCCCGGCTGCGCCCGCGCCGCGGCCAGAAGCTCCTCCAGCGAGCGGAAGGGCGAGGCGGCGCGGACCACCAGCGCGTTGGAAACCCCCGCGATGCGGCCGATATAGGCGAAGTCGCGGAAGGGATCATAGGGCAGCGTCGCATAGAGATGCGGGTTGAAGGCCACCGAGGTCTGCCCGGTGATCACCGCCGTATAGCCATCCGGCGCCGCCCGTGCGGCCTGGCCGAGGGCGACAGTGCCATTCGCCGCCGGGCGGTTCTCCACCGGCACCGGCACACCCAGGCGCTGGGCCCATTGCTCGGCCAGCAACCGCGCCATGATGTCCACCGAGGAACCGGCGGCCAGGGGCGCGATCAGTGTGATCGGCCGCGTCGGCCAGGCAGAGGCCGGCGCCTGGGCCTGGGCGGCCAGGGGCAGCAGGGCCGCGGCGAATGCCGCCCTGCGGGTCAGCGCAGCAGGTAGATCGGACTGGTCCACAGCACACTCCCATCCTCGAAATTGGCGCGCAGATAGAGCGCATTGTCGGCATCCCGCCGCAGCGCCACACGGCGCTCGAAGCGCATCGCCATGGGGGCCGCATCGGGCAGGAGGTAGGCGCGCATGCGCCGGCCGAGGCCACCCGCCTCCCACACCGCCTCGCCGGCCAGCAGGTCCCGCAGGGCGATCTCGGCCGTGACCAGGTTGGTGCGGATGGAAAGCGTGCCGTCCAGGCTCGCCAGCGGCGCCTCCATGGCCTGGAAACCGCCGGTGGTGACGCCCTGGAAGCGCAGCGTGGTCGCATCCGCCGCGAAGCGATGGTCCAGGTTGAACTTGTTGATGGGCCGCACCGCGCCCCAGCGCGTACCGCTCACGCCGATCTCGCCGGTCCAGACGGTTTCCCGCCCGCGGCCGCGATATTCGCTCCCCTCCCAGGCCACGCGCAGGCGCAGGCCGAGGGGGGCGGCGGGGCGGATCACCTCCAGCAATTCGGTGCGGTTGAAGAGCTGCACGCGCTCGATGGGCGAGCCCGCCAGGAGTTCCGCCGAAAACAGCGCGATCTCATCCGCGACGCCCGCCAGGATATCGCCCATCATGGCATGCGCCGCCTGCCCATCCGGCGCGCCACCCAGGGCCGGGTCGTCCATATGCAGCGCGGCGGGGGTGGCGAGTGTGGCGCGCGCATCGGCATGCACCCGCGCCGCATTGGTGGTGGCGTAGTGGTGCCGCCGCCGCAGCGCCTCGAAGATGCCCTGGCGGGACAGGTTTTCCGCCAGCAGGCAGGTCAGCCCGCCATAGCTGCCGAATTGCGAGGCGCCGGGATGCGAGGCCCCCTGCCGCCCCTTATGCCCATCGGAATTGGCGACGATGCCGACGCGGGCGCCCACATCGAAGGCGTCATGCAGCAGCCAGTCGAAGGTGCCCCAATCCGAATGCACCTCGACCGCGCGCTCCAGCATCCGGTCATGCGCGAAATGGAGATTGGCGTAGCGCCCGCCCACATGCGGGATGCAGAGGACCGGCCGCGCCTCGGCCCGCAGCGCCGCGTGCAAGGCGCGCGCATCCAGCGCATCCGTCCCGTGGTCCGAAAGATCCTCGATCAGCGCGTGGCAGGAACGGCGGATGGTGCGGCCTTCCTCGGGGAAGATCACATTGCGGTCCCCGCCCAGCGCCGTATTGCCGGACCATTCATAGCCGGGGAGGAAGACGAAGCGCCCGGGCTGGTCGAAGGCGGCGAAGGCGCGGTCGAAATCGGCCCAGCCCTCGGGCGTGATCTGGAAGTCATTGCCCTGGTGGCAGATGGCATCCACGCCGGCGAGGTCGCGGGCATAGCTGGCGAGCGCGTCTATCGTGCCGGTGCCGACCGTCTCGCCGGATTGGCCGTGCAGATCGGCCCAATAGGGAGTGAGCGCGCCCGCTTCGATGCGGAGCGGGTTGGAGGGCGTCTCGTTCCAATGGATCACCAAGGCCTCGGCCGCCTCGGCGCTCAGCCCTTCGATGCGATGGGACCGCGCGCCCTCGGGCCAGTCGAAGCTCTCCGGCAGGCCAGCGACAGGCTGGCTGGCGCTCAGGCGATGCCGGCCGGCGGGCAGCGGCGCCGGATTGCCCCAGCGGTCATCCGCGCGGAGCAGCAGCGCGAAGGCCTCGCCCGGCGCGCGGCGGGTGGGCAGGATGGCGAGCGGCCGCACCGCCGGCCCGGGCACCACCGGCACGCCGGGCTGCACCGGCAGCAGCGCCCAATTGCAGGTGGCAAACACATCCGCCAGGACCAGGAAATGGAACTTCGCCTCGCAATAGGTCTGCATGCGCAGGCCGGGCGAGCCGCCGCGCGTATCGCCCAGCCGCACGGTGATGGTATCGCCCGGGCTCAGGAAGCCGCGCGCCACCGTCACCGTCAGCGTGCGCGACCAGGGCCGCATGGCGAGCTTGGGGTTGAATTCCAGCGTCAGCTTCGCGCCATTCGACGCCTCGGCCGAGACGTAATTGGCCGCCGCCGGGTCGGTGAATTGCGGGCGGCCCACATCGCTCACCTGGCGCGTGCAGATGCGCAAGGACCCCGTGTCATCCATGCCGAAGCGCCCGGCGGTGAAGACCAGGGTGAAGCTGGCGTAAGCGCCGGCCTCGACCGGTGCTTCCGGCGAGAGGGTGACCTGGCCGATCTCCGCCGCCCTGTAATCGGTGAAATGGGCGGTGTGGCCCGGATGGGCGTTGGGGAGATCCAGGTGCAAGGGGCGGGTCATGGGCGCAGCGTGGCCCCGGCGGCGGGCGCCGTCCAGCCGGTCCCCTGGGCCGGGATGACGCGCCCCTCGGCTCGGGCTATTTCTATTCCAACCACAAATTGCCGAGGCCACCATGCCGCTCGATGCCCCGAAACGTCCGCAAGGCTTCGCCTTCAGCACCATGTTCCCGCTGGCCGAGGACACGACGCCCTATCGCAAGCTGGACATCGCCGGCGTCTCCACCATCGAGGTGGAGGGCAAGACAGTCCTCAAGGTCAAGCCGGAGGCGCTGGAGGAGCTGGCGCGCGTGGCCTGCCACGACGTCTCGCACCTGCTGCGCCCCGCGCATCTCCAGCAGCTGGCGAATATCCTGAAAGACCCGGAAGCCAGCGCGAATGACCGCTTCGTGGCGCTCGACCTGCTGAAGAACGCGAATATCGCGGCCGGCGGCGTGCTGCCCATGTGCCAGGATACGGGCACCGCCATCGTCTTCGGGAAGAAGGGCCAGCGCGTCTGGGTCGAGGGCGATGAGGAGGAGGCGCTGAGCTACGGCGTGGCCCGGACCTACACCGAGACCAACCTGCGCTATTCGATGATGGCGCCGATCTCGATGTATGAGGAGGTGAACAGCGGCAACAACATGCCGGTGGAATTCTCCATCATGGCGGCCCCCGGCGAGCATCACGCCGATGAGTTCCACCTGATGTTCATCCTCAAGGGCGGCGGCTCGGCCAACAAGACCTTCCTGTATCAGCAGACGCGCGCGGTGCTGAACAAGGCGAAGCTGCTCGCCTTCATCGAGGAGAAGGTGAAGACGCTCGGCACCTCGGCCTGCCCGCCCTATCACCTCTCGGTCGTCATCGGCGGCACGAGTGCGGAGCTGAACCTGAAGGCGGTGAAGCTCGGCAGCACGAAATGGCTGGATGGGCTGCCCGGCAAGGGGGACAAGTCGGGCCATGCCATCCGCGACCATGAGCTGGAGGCCGAGATCCACAAGCTCACGCAGAATCTCGGCATCGGCGCGCAGTTCGGCGGCAAGTATTTCTGCCATGATGTGCGGGTAATCCGCATGGCGCGGCATGGCGCCTCGCTGCCCATCGGCATCGGCGTCTCGTGCAGCGCGGACCGGCAGATCAAGGCGAAGATCACGCCCGAGGGCATCTTCCTCGAACAGCTGGAAACCGAGCCCGCGCATTACCTGCCCGAGCACACGGACGACATCATGGGCGGGGAGGTGGTGAAGATCGACCTGAACCAGCCCATGGAGCAGATCCGCGCGACGCTGACGAAATACCCAGTGAAGACGCGGGTTTCGCTGACCGGCACCATCGTCGTCGGCCGTGACATCGCGCATGCGAAGCTGCAGGAGCGGCTGGATGCGGGGCTCGGCCTGCCGCAATACATCAAGGACCACCCGATCTATTACGCCGGCCCCGCCAAGACGCCGGATGGCATGGCGACCGGCAGCTTCGGCCCCACCACGGCCGGGCGCATGGACAGCTATGTGGAGGCCTTCCAGAAGGCGGGCGGTTCGCTGGTGATGCTGGCCAAGGGCAACCGCTCCAAGGCCGTGCTGAACGCTTGCAAGACCTATGGCGGCTTCTATCTCGGCTCGGTCGGCGGGCCGGCGGCGCGGCTGGCGCAGGATTGCATCAAGAAGGTCGAGGTCCTGGAATATCCGGAGCTTGGCATGGAGGCGATCTGGAAGGTCGAGGTCGAGGATTTTCCGGCCTTCATCGTCGTGGATGACAAGGGGAATGATTTCTACGAGGGGCTGGAGTGATGCTCGCCCTCCGGCCCAATTGCGAATGCTGCGACCGCGACCTGCCGCCGGAGAGCCCGCTCGCCCTCATCTGCTCCTATGAATGCACCTGGTGCCGCGATTGCGCCGAGACCAAGCTCTCCATGACCTGCCCGAACTGCCAGGGCAATCTGGTGCCGCGCCCCATCCGCCCCGCCGCCATGCTGGCGAAGCACCCCGCCAGCACCGAGCGCAAATTCCGGCCGGAGCGCTGTGCGTGACAGGGTTCCGCTTCCTGCTCGCGCTGCGCGAAGCGAGCCTCGGCCCCCTGAAGACCGAGATGGTGGAGCTGGATGGCATTCCCGCCATCGGCCATCGCCTGCGGGTTAAGCTGCCGGATGGCGAGGCCGATCTCTTCATCGCCGAGATCATCTGGTTCCATTCGCCCGGCGCGCTCTCGCCCTCGGGTCAACTCATCCTCACAGGACACCGGCCATGACCCGCATCCGCATCTCCTCCGGCTCCCGCTTCGAGGAGGAAATCGGCTATTCCCGCGCCGTGGTGGATGGCGATGACATCTGGGTCTCCGGCACCACCGGTTACGACTACACCACCATGACCATCGTGGATGACGTGGTGGCGCAATGCGACCAGACCTTCCGCAACATCGCGGAGGCCCTCGCGAAAGCCGACGCCACGCTGGATGACGTGGTGCGCGTGATGTTCATCGTGCCGCGGCGCGAGGATTGGGAGCCCTGCTACCCCACCATCAAGAAATACCTGGGCCAGGCGCGTCCGACTTCCACGCTGATCCATGCGCAGTTGCAGACGGATGCCATGCGCATCGAGATCGAAGTCACCGCCCGCCGCCAGAAGAAGGCCTGAG
>JAIYDS010000021.1 GCA_027487385.1 Acetobacteraceae bacterium
ATCACGGCGTTGATCGCGGTCGCCCTGGCCTGGGGCATGGGCCGCACGCGCTTCGGCCGCATCGTCCGCGCGGCGGCGGTGAATCCGGGCATGGTCGGCGCGCTCGGCATCAACACCACGGTCATCTACGCGGCGGTGTTTGCCATCGGCGCCGGGCTGGCGGGGGCTGCGGGCGCGCTTTCGGCGCCGATCCGCTCCGTGGTGCCGGGGGCGGGGGTTTCCATCCTGATCGAGAGCTTCATCGTCACCGTCATCGGCGGCATGGGCTCCATCGGCGGTGCGCTCGCCGCCTCGCTCATCCTGGGGCTCACGCGCTCCTTCGGCTCGATTGGGTTCCCCTTGTTCGTCGAGGGCGCGATGTTCGTCATCATGGCGCTGGTGCTGATCCTCAGGCCCAGCGGCCTGGGCGGGAGGCGCGGCTGATGGGCTTCGGCCGTGATGCGGGCATCGCGCTCGCCGTGCTGGTGGCCTTCCTCGGGCTGGAATTCGCGGGGATGCGCTCGCCGGGCCTGGTGGATTTCGCCATCCGCTTCGCCACCTTCGGGCTGCTGGCGCTGTCGCTGAACCTGCTGATCGGCAGCGCCGGCCTCGTCTCCTTCGGGCATGCCGCCTATTTCGGGATGGGAGCCTATAGCTTCGGCCTGCTGATGCAGACCGGCGCCTGGTCCATCCCCGCCGCCATCCTGGCCGCCGTCGCCCTCACCGCGCTGCTGGCGCTGGTGATCGGCGCGCTCTGCGTGCGCCTTTCGGAGATCTACTTCGCCTTCCTGACGCTGGCCTTCCAGATGCTGCTGCATTCGCTGATCCTCTCCTGGATCGGGCTGACGGGTGGCGACCAAGGGCTGATGGGCGGCATTCCGAAGCCGCCCTTCCTGGGCATTGATCTCGCCCGGCAGGACCACCTGGCGGGGTTCAGCATGGCCTGCCTGCTCGCCTCCGCCGTGATCCTGCGGCAGGTGCTGCGCTCGCCCTTCGGGGCGGCGCTGCGCATGCTGCGCGACAATCCGGACCGCGCGGCCTTCGTGGGCCTCTCCGTCTTCCGCTACCGCCTCGGCGCCTTCGTCATCGCTGGCGCCTTCGCCGGCCTGGCCGGCGTGCTGATGAGCCTTTACGTCTCCGGCGCCTTCCCCTCCTTCGCCTTCTGGACCACCTCGGGCGAGGCGATCTTCATGATCATGCTGGGCGGCGTTTCGGTCTTCCTGGGCCCCTTGGTCGGCACCGGGATCTTCCTGCTGCTGAATGACTGGATCACGGCGGTGACCGAGCATCACGGGCTGTTCTTCGGCATCATCCTGCTCGTCATCGTGCTCGGCCTGCGCAAGGGGCTGCTGGATTTCGTCGTCGAGTATTGGCGCGCGCGCAAAGGGAGCCAGCCATGAGTTTCGCCGGACGCATCGCCGTCATCACCGGGGGCGCCAGCGGCATCGGCGCCGCCGCTTCCCGCATGCTCGCCGCGCGCGGGGCGCAGGTGGTGGTGACCGACCGTGACCTGCCGCGCGCCGAGGCCCTGGCGCGCGAGATCGGCGGCACGGCCCTCGCGCTCGATGTCGGCAGCCGTGCGGCCAATGATGCGGCCGCAGCCGAAATCGAGGCGCAGCTTGGCCCGGTGGAGATCGTCGTCACCTCGGCCGGCGTGCTGCAACGCCCGCTGCGCGCGGAACTGCTCAGCGAGGCCGATGTCGAGGAAGTCGTGCGGATCGACCAGATCGGCACCTGGAATTCCGCCGTCGCCTTCGGCGCGCATATGGCACGGCGGGGCAGGGGCTCCGTCATCACCATCGCCTCCATCGCGGGCGAACGCTCCATGCCGCTGCACGCCTATTCGCCCGCCAAGGCGGCGGTGATCGAGATGACGCGGTGTCTGGCCGCCGAATGGGGGCGCTCGGGCGTGCGGGTGAATGCCGTCTCGCCTGGATTCACGCTGACGCCGGCACTCGGCGCCGCCATCGCGGCGGGCGAGCGCGACCCGAGCCTGCTGGAGAATGCCAGCGCGCTGGGCTGCATGGTGACGCCCGAGGACATCGCCGAGGCCATCTGCTTCCTCGCCTCCGATGCCGCGCGCTGCATCACCGGCATCAACCTTCCGGTGGATGCGGGCTGGCTGGTGGCGGGCTCCTGGGCCACCTATGGCGGGCTGCCGCCGGCGCGTGGGAACGCGTGATGAGCGGGCGCCTCGAACTCCAGGGCCTGCGCAAGAGCTTCGGCGGCGTCGTCGCCACCGATGACGTGACGCTCGGCTTCGAGCCTGGCACGCTCTCGGCCATCATCGGGCCCAATGGCGCGGGCAAGACGACGCTGTTTCACCTCATCACCGGCAAGCTGCCGGTCACCGCCGGGCGCGTGCTGCTGGACGGCGTCTCCATCACCGGGCTCGACCGGCGGGAGATCGTCCGGCGCGGGATCGGCCGGGCCTTCCAGGTGGCGAACCTCTTCCCCAGCTTCTCGGTGGAGGAGGCGCTGGCCGCCGCCCTCATGGCCCATGCCGGGCGCACCGCCGGCTTGTTCAGCACCTTCCCGCCGCCCGATGTGAAGCGCAGCGCGGAAGAGGTGATGGAGCTTTGCGGCCTGACGCCGCTGGCCCGCACGGAATCCCGCCATCTCAGCCATGGCGACCAGAAGCTGCTGGACATCGCCCTCGCCTTGGCGCTGGACCCCAAGGTGCTGCTGCTGGACGAGCCCACCGCCGGCATGGGCCCCGATGAGCGCTGGCGGATGATCGAGCGCGTCTATCGCCTCTGGGAGGCGCGCAAGCTCACGCTCATCTTCATCGAGCATGACATGGATATCGTCTTCAAGATCGCGCAATCCGTGCGCGTGCTGCGCTATGGCGCCGTGCTGGCGGAGGGAACCCCGGAGGAGGTGCGCCGCAACCCGGCCGTGGTGGAAGCCTATCTCGGCGCGGAGCACGCCCTATGAGTGAGCTGCGCGTGGATGGGCTGGACGCCGCCTATGGCGCGAGCCAGGTGCTCTTCGGCGTGACGCTGGAGGTGGAGCGCGGCGAGACGCTGGCCCTGATGGGCCGCAACGGCGCCGGCAAAAGCACCACCTTCAAGGCCATCGCCGGCCTGCTGCCGCCGCGCGCCGGCCGCGTGATGATCCGCGGGCAGGATGTGGCCGGCCAGAAGCCCTATCGCATCGCCCGCGCCGGCATCGCCTATGTGCCGGAGGATCGGCAGGTCTTTCCCGAACACAGCGTCGAGGAAAACCTCGAAATCGCCGAGCGCGCGGGCGTGGGCGGAAGCGAATGGAACCGCGCCCGCGCCTTCGAGATGTTCCCCATGCTGCAGCCCCTGCGCACCCGCATGGCGGGAAGGCTCTCGGGCGGCGAGCAGCAGATGCTCACCATCGCCCGCAGCCTGATGGGCAACCCGGCCGTGCTTCTGCTGGATGAGCCCTCCGAAGGCCTGGCACCGCTCATCGTGCAGCAGATCGGCGAACTCATCCGCCGCCTGCGCGAGATCGGTACCACCATCATCCTGGCCGAGCAGAACAGCCGCTTCTGCCTGGCCGTGGCGACGCGCGTGGCGGTGATCGACAAGGGCAGCATCGTCTGGCGCGGCGATGTGGCGCAGTTCCGCGCGGATCCTGAGGTGCAGGCGCGGTATCTGCAGGTTTAAGAAAAATGGCCTCCGGCGGCTGGGGCCGAGAGGCCCCAGACCCCAATCCAAAGAAGGGGTCTGCTCCGCGCGGGGCGCACTTGACGCGGCGGCCCCTCGGCAAAAACATGCGGACAAATCACGCGCCCAGGAGCCCATCGCCATGCCCGACACCATGATGCCCGCCGAACATCTGGACGCCGTCATCATCGGGGCGGGCTTCTCCGGCATGTACCAGCTGCATCTGCTGCGGGACAAACTCGGCCTCAATGTCCGCGTGCTGGAAATGGGCGAGGGCGTGGGCGGCACCTGGTACTGGAACCGCTACCCCGGCGCGCGCTGCGATTCCGAAAGCCATTCGTACTGCTACATGTTCTCGAAGGAGCTCCAGCAGGAATGGGAGTGGTCCGAGCGCTATCCGCAGCAGCCCGAGATCATGCGCTACATGAACCATGTGGCGGACCGGCTGGACCTCAGGCGCAGCATCCGCTTCGGCACCCGCGTCACCGGCGCGCGCTACGATGATGCCGCGAACCTCTGGCGGGTCAGCACCGCGGGCGGCGAGAGCTTCACCGCGACCTATCTCATCACCGCCGTGGGCTGCCTCTCCACCGCCAATGTGCCGAAGATCCCGGGCCTCGAATCCTTCCAGGGCGATTGGTACCACACCGGCGAATGGCCGCATGAGGGCGTGGATTTCACGGGCAAGCGTGTCGGCCAGATCGGCACCGGCTCCACGGGCATCCAGGCCGTGCCGGTCATCGCGGCGCAGGCGAAGCACCTGACCGTCTTCCAGCGCACCGCCAATTACAGCGTGCCCGCCCACAACGCGCCGCTGACGCCCGAATTCAAGCAATGGGTGAGGGAGAATTATGACCATCTCCGCGCGGTGATGACCAGCAACACCAATGGCCATCCCTTCACCATCGCCGAGCGCTCGGCGCTGTCGGTGAGCGATGCCGAGCGCGAGGCGCTCTTCGAAAAGGCCTGGGAGAAGGGCGGGCTGCAATTCCGCGCCACCTTCGGCGATATCCTCCAGAGTCTCGAAGCCAATGCGACGGCAGCCGAATTCATCAAGCGCAAGATCCGCAGCATCGTGAAGGACCCCGCGACGGCGGAACTCCTGGCCGATATCGACCACCCCTACGCCGCCAAGCGCCCGCCCATCGACAGCCACTATTTCGAGACCTTCAACCGCGACAACGTGACGCTGGTGGATGTCCGCAACGCCCCCATCGAGCGCATCACGCCCCACGGCATCGTCACCGGCGGTCGGGAATACGAGGTGGACATCATCGTCTTCGCCACCGGCTTCGATGCCATGACGGGGCCGCTGCTGCGCCTGAACATCGAGGGCCGCGACGGCCTGGCGCTCAGCGAGGCCTGGGCCGCCGGGCCGCGCAGCCATCTGGGCCTTCAGGTGCCGGGCTTCCCCAATATGTTCACCATCACCGGCCCGGGCAGCCCCTCGGTCCTGTGCAACATGCCCGTCGCCATCGAGCAGCATGCCGAGTGGATCGCCGAATGCATCGCGCATCTGCGCGCGCGGGGCATCGCCCGCATGGAGGCCACGGATGCAGCGGCGGATTCCTGGGTGGCGGAGGTGAACCGCGCGGCCGCGGCCACGCTGCTGCCGCAAGCTTCCAGCTCCTGGTATCTGGGCGCCAATGTGCCGGGCAAGCCGCGCGTCTTCATGCCCTATGCCGGCGGCATGGCGCATTACGCGAAGCTCTGCGCCGAGGTGGCGGCGAAGGGGTATGAGGGCTTCGCGCTGACCACGTAAGGAAAAAAGAGCCTCCGGCGGCTGGGGCCGAAAGGCCCCAGACCCCAATCCATTCAAGGGGTCTGGGGCCCCGGCCCCAGCCGCCGGAGGCCCTTTTTTCTTTACTCCGCCCGCACCAGCACGTGCTTCTTCTTCCCCGCCGAGAGCTTCGCCGCCCCCTCGCGCAGATCAGCCAAGGTCACGCTCATCGCGGCGTCGCTCACCGCAGCATCGTTCAGCCGCACTCCATTCTGCGCCACCAGGCGCCGCGCCTCGCCCTTGCTCGCCGCAAGGCCGGCACTCACCAGCAGATCGGCCAGCGAGGCGGGCAGGGCATGGGTGATGCTGGGCAGGCTCTCGGCCGCGGCACCCTGCTCGAAAGCGAGGCGCGCCGTCTCGGCGGCGGCTTCGGCGGCGTCCCGGCCATGCAGCAGCGCGCAGGCCTCGGTGGCGAGGATCTTCTTCGCCTCATTCACCTCCGAGCCCTGCAAGCCACCCAGGCGCCGCACCTCATCCATGGGCATGTCGGTGAAGAGGGC
>JAIYDS010000210.1 GCA_027487385.1 Acetobacteraceae bacterium
CGCCGGTGCTGCGCGCCAGCATCCAGGTGTCATAGGTCCAGTGGATGGTGTTGGGCGAGCACTGTGCCCCCGTCAGGTCGCTCGTCGCGGCCGAGGAGTTCAGGAAGATCTTGTTCCGCTCGCGCACGATGGTGTTGACCGCCAGCGCCACCGAGGAGGTCGGCACGTCGAGGATCACATCCACATTGTCGCGGTCGATCCACTGGCGGGTCAGCGTGGCGCCGACATCGGGGCGGTTCTGGTGGTCGCCCACCACCACCTCGACATTGATGCCGCGGGCGGTCACGCCGGAATCCTGGATGGCCTGGCGGACGCAGGCGACGGAGCCCGGGCCGTTCACGTCACGATAAAGGCCGGATTGGTCATTGAGCACACCAATGCGCACCGTGTTCGCAGCTTGGGCGCGCGCCTGCCAGGTGGGCAGGGCACCGAAGGCGGCGGTGGCGGCAGCGCCGGTCAGCAGCGTGCGGCGGTTCAGTTCAGTCATGGAACGAGGCTCCCGTGCGGGTGGGGTGGCGGGTCTGGCGCCCGCTCACCCCGGTTGAAAATCAGGTGCGGACCAGGGCGCAATTGCCCGCCGCCATCGGGCGGAAGGCCTCTTCGGCCGGTGTGGTCTGCAACAGCGTGTAGTAGTCCCAGGCGCCGCGGCTTTCGGCCGCCGTCTTCACCTGGAAGAGGTAGGCGGGGTGCAGCTTGCGGCCATCGGGGCGGATGGTGCCGGCGCCGAAGGCGTCGTCATCCGTCGGCATGGCCTTCATGCGGTTGATCACATCCACGCCGCTGGCCTTGGCCGCGGTGACGCCCATGTCGGCGACCGTCTTCAGGTAGTGCAGCGTGGCGGCGTAGCAGCCGGCATGGCCCATCGAGGGGCGGTTCCCGCCCGGCGTGCCATTGGCGACGATGCGCTGGCTGACGGCGCGGGTGCGATCGTTCAGATCCCAGTAGAAGGTCTCGGTGCAGACCGAGCCGCCAGCGACCTGCAGGCCCATGCTGTGCACGTCATTGACGAAGACCAGCAGCCCCGCGACGCGCTGGCCGCGGCGCATCAGGCCGAATTCGCCGGCCTGCTTGATGGCGTTGATCGCGTCCACGCCGGCATTGGAAATGCCGACGATCTGCGCGCGGCTCGCCTGCGCCTGCAGCAGGAAGGAGGAGTAGTCCGTCGTGCCCGGGAAGGGGTGGCGAACGCTGCCCACCACGCGCCCGCCGGCACCGCGCACGAATTCCATCGTCTGGTTTTCGAGGCTGTGGCCGAAGGCGTAATCCGCCGTGATGAAGAACCAGCTCTGCCCGCCCGCGCGCACCAGCGCGCCGCCGGTGCTGCGCGCCAGCATCCAGGTGTCATAGGTCCAGTGGATGGTGTTGGGCGAGCACTGGCCGCCCGTCAGCTCCACCGTGGCGGCGGTGCTGTTCAGATAGACCTTGTTGCGCTCGCGCATCACGGAATTCACCGCCAGCGCCACGCCCGAGCTCGGCACGTCGAGCACGACATCCACGCCATCGCGATCGATCCACTGGCGGACCAGCGAGACGCCCACATCGGGGCGGTTCTGGTGATCCGCCACCAGCACTTCCACGTTGAAGCCGCGATTGCCGAAATCCTGCACCGCGGTCCGCGCCGCCACCACGCTGGTGGGGCCCGAAATGTCGCGGAAGGGCCCGCTCATATCGGTCAGCACGCCGATCCGGATGGTGTTGGCGGCTTGTGCCCGCGCCCCCGTCATGGGGGTGGCGGCGGCAAGGCCAAGCGACCCGGTGGCGGTGAGGAAGTCGCGGCGGCTGGACGTCGTCATGGGGCTTTCCTGTGGTTGGGGTTCAGGTTCGGATCAGCGGGCAGCCGCCTTCGGCGAGGGGGCGGAAGGCCTCCTCCGCCGTCGAGGTCTGCAGCAGCTTGTAGTAGTCATGCTGGTAGCGGCTCTCGGCCGGCGTCTTCACCTCGTAGAGGTAGGCCGGGTGCAGCTTGCGGCCATCGGCGCGGATGCTGCCGGCGCCGAAGGCGTCATCCTGGGTCGGCATGGCCTTCATGCGCTCGACCACGGCGCGGCCGCTGGCCTTGGCGTTCGCCACACCCATATCGGCCACGGCCTTCAGGTAGTGCAGCGTGCCGGCATAATCGCCCGCATGGCTCATCGCGACCGGCGTGTCGCCGCCGGCAATCGCGCGGATGCGGCGCGTCAGCGCGCGGGTCTGGTCATTCGCGTCCCAATAGAAGGTGTTCGCGCAGACGAGGCCCTGCGCCACCTGCAGGCCGAGCGCGTGCACATCGGTGATGAAGAGCAGCAGCGAGGCGATCTTGATGCCGCGCCGTGTGATGCCGAACTCGGCCGCCTGCTTGATGGAGTTGATGGTGTCCACACCGGCATTGGCCAGGCCGATCACCTTCGCGCGGCTGGCCTGGGCCTGCAGCAGGAAGGAGCTGAAATCCGTGGTGCCCGGGAAGGGCGTGCGCACGCTGCCCACCACGCGGCCGCCCGCGGCGCGCACGAAGGCTGAGGTGTCACGCTCCAGCGCATGGCCGAAGGCGTAGTCGGCCGTCATGAAGAACCAGGTGTCGCCACCCGCGCGCACCGTGGCGCCGCCGCTGGTCTTGGCCAGCATGTAGGTGTCATAGACCCAGTGGATAGTGTTGGCGTTGCAGGCCCGGCCCGTGAGGTCCGAGGTGGCGGTGGAGGTTGCGATGGCGACCTTGTTGCGCTCGCGCGCCACGTCGGAGACGGCCAGCGCCACGGAGGAGGCGGCGAGGCTGGTCACCACATCCACGTTCTCGCGGTCGAACCACTGCCGGGCGATGTTCACACCGACATCGGGGCGGTTCTGGTGGTCGGCGACGACGACCTCCACGTTGAACCCGCGGCCGGCGAATTCCTGCGCGGCCAGGCGCGTGGCGGCGATGGTGTTCGGGCCGTTCAGGTCACGGAAAGTGCCCGAGAGGTCGGTCAGCACGCCGACGCGGATGGTGTTGGCCGCCTGGGCGCGGGCGGAGAGCGGCGTGGCCAGCAGCGGCATCGCGGCGGCGGCCCCCATCAGGGAGCGGCGGGAGGTCTCGGTCATCGTCTCTTATCCCCTGTTTTCGTGATTGTTCTGATCTTTTATGGGGGCGCTTCAGACGCCCAGATATTCGTGCAGTCGGTCGAGCGAGGACATCAGCTCCGAATTCGGAACCATGTCCACGACATGGCCGTGTTCCATGACGTAGTGGCGGTCCGCCACGGTCTGGGCGAAGCGGAAATTCTGCTCCACCAGCAGCACGGTGAAACCACGCGTCTTGAGCTCGCGGATGGTACGGCCGATCTGCTGCACGATCACCGGGGCCAGGCCCTCGCTCGGCTCATCCAGCAACAGCAGCTTGGCGCCGGTGCGCAGGATGCGGCCGATCGCCAGCATCTGCTGCTCGCCGCCCGAGAGCTTGGTGCCCGGGCTGCGCGCGCGCTCCTTCAGATTCGGAAAGAGGGTGTGGATTTCCTCGACCGACAGCCCGCCCGGCCGGATGGTCGGCGGCAACATGAGGTTTTCCGTCACGTCGAGCGAGGCGAAGATGCCGCGCTCCTCCGGGCAATAGGCGATCCCGGCGCGGGCGATCAGGTCCGAACGCAGGCCGATCGTCTCCTGCCCCTCATAGCGGATGGAGCCGGAGCGACGGCCCACCAGGCCCATGATGGCGCGCAGCGTGGAGGTCTTCCCCGCCCCATTGCGGCCGAGCAGGGTGATCACCTCGCCCTCGTTGATCTCCAGGCTCACGCCATGCAGCACATGGCTCTCGCCATACCAGGCTTCGAGGCCTTCGACCTTCAGCAGCGGCTCAGCCATGGAGGGAGGACTCCGGAACGCCGACGGAGGCGGGGTCGGTGCCGAGATAGGCGGCCTGGACCTCGGGGTTGCGACTGACGGCCATGTAGTCTCCCTCGGCCAGCACCTCGCCACGCGCGAGGACGGTGATGTTGTCGCAAAGCCCTTCGACAACCTTGAGATTGTGTTCCACCAGCAGCACGGTGCGGCCCTTCGAGACGCGCTTGATCAGCGTCACGATGCGGTCCACATCCTCATGCGTCATGCCGGCCGTGGGCTCGTCCAGCAGCATCATGGTGGGCTCGAGCGCCAGGGTGGTGGCGATTTCCAGCGCGCGCTTGCGGCCATAGGGCAGCGAGCCCGCCTGCAACTCGGCATATTCGGTGAGGCCCACATCGGCCAGCAGCTCGCGCGCGCGGCCGTCGAAGGTCTTGAGCACGGAATCGGCGCGCCAGAAGTCGAAGCTGTTGCCGCGGGCGCGCTGCAGCGCCACGCGCACATTCTCCAGCACCGTCAGATGCGGAAAGACGGCCGAGATCTGAAAGGACCGGACAAGCCCGAGCCGCGCTACCTCGGCCGGCTTCATGTTGGTGATGTCCCGCCCGTCATAGGTGATGGTGCCGCGCGTCGGGATCAGGAACTTGGTCAGCAGGTTGAAGCAGGTGGTCTTGCCGGCGCCGTTGGGCCCGATCAGCCCATGGATGGTGCCGCGGCGCACACTCAGATTCACGCCCTGCACCGCCAGAAATCCGCGGAACTCCTTGGTCAGCCCCTGCGTCTGAAGGATCGTATCGCTCACCCGGACCTGTCCCTTTGCGTCTCTTGGCTTGCCACATTCGCGGGCAGCCTTGCCGCCTGTATGGCGAGGCTGACACGGCCTTGCAAGCGCCTTTCATCAACCGGTTTTTTGTGCCCGCAAATTGAGCAGAAGCCGCTCGGGGGTGGCCGGCAGGTCGAGGCGCGTGACCCCGGCTGCGGCCCTGAGCGCGTTCACCACGGCGGTGGCCAGCAGCAGCGGCGGCTCGCCCACCGCCTTGCTGCGGAAGATGGTGGCGGCCCGGTTGGGCGCCCCTTCCAGAATGCGGGTGCGCAGAATGGGCGGCACATCGCGCGAGCCGGGAATCTTGTAGGTCGAGGGGCCGAGATTGCGCTGCCGCCCCTCGGCGTCCCAGAACAGCTCCTCGCTGGTCAGCCAACCCATTCCCTGGACGAAGGCGCCCTCGATCTGGCCAAGGTCGATCGCCGGATTCAGGCTGCGGCCGCAATCCTGCACGAGATGGGCGGAGAGGCAGCGATGCTCGCCGGTCAGCGTGTCCAGCAGCACCTCGGCCACCGCGGCGCCATAGCTGAAGTAGAAGAAGGGCTCGCCGCGCATGGTCTTGGCGTCCCAATGGATGTCGGGCGTCTTGTAGAAACCCGTGGCGGAAAGGCTGACCCGTGCCTTCCAGCAAAGCTTGGCGAGGTCCCCGAAGCTCAGCCGCTCATTGCTGCCGGGTTTCGCGGGGAAGACGGCGCCATGCTCGAAGACCACTTCCTCGGGCGCGCAGCCGAAGCGCTCGGCCGCCACGCCGGCCATGCGTTCGCGCAGCGTCATGGCGGCGGCATGCGCCGCCCAGCCATTGAGGTCGCTGCCCGTGCTGGCGGCCGTGGCGCTGGTGTTGGGGATTTCGGCGGTGGTGGTGGCACTGATGCCCACCTGCTCGACGGGGACGGAAAACACTTCCGCCACCACCTGCGCCACCTTGATGAACAGCCCCTGCCCCATCTCCGTCCCGCCATGCGCGAGGCGGATGGAGCCATCGGTATAGACGTGCACCAGGGCGCCGGCCTGGTTGAGGTGCGGGATGCCGAAGCTGATGCCGAAGGCGCAGACGAAGCTGCCGAGGCCCCGGCGCAGCGTGGGGTGCGTCGCGTTGAAGGCAGCGATTTCGGCCTGCTTTTCGGCCCAGCCGGCATCGCGCTTCGCTTCGGCATGGACGCGGCGGATGAGGTCCGGCTCCAGCGCCTGGCCATAGGGCGTGCGGTCGGCGAAGTTTTCCGCGCGGACCGCTTCCACATCGCGGCCGAGATGGGCGGCGATGGCGTGCAGCACCTCCTCCATCAGCAGCGCGCCCTGAGGGCCGCCGAAGCCGCGGAAGGCGGTGTTGCTGACATGGTTGGTCTTCACCGCGCAGGCGGTCAGCGTCACATCCGGCACGGCGTAGCAGTTCAGCGCATGGGTGACGGCGCGGAACACCACGCCGCCCGACATGTCCACGCTATGCCCGCCATCGCCGGCCAGCAGCGCATCCAGCGCCAGCAATTTGCCCGAGGCGTCGAAGCCCACATCCCAGCGATAGAGGAAGGGGTGGCGCTTGCCCGTCGCCGCCATGTCGGCGCGGCGGGGCAGGCGCAGCTTCACCGGGCGGCCCGTCAGCGCGGCGGCGGCAGCAGCAGCGGCGGCCACCCAGCTGGCATTGCTCTCCTTGCCGCCGAAGGCGCCGCCCATGCGGCGGCACTGCACGGTGACGCGGTGATACGGCACGCCCAGCACGCGCGCGATGACATGCTGCCCCTCCGTCGGGTGCTGCGTCGAGGAATGCACCAGCATCTCGCCATCCTCGCCGGGGATGGCGAGCGCGATCTGGCCCTCCAGGTAGAAATGCTCCTGGCCGCCGGCGTGGAACTCGCCTTGCAGCCGGTGCGGCGCGGCGGCCAGCGCCGTGGCGGCATCGCCCTCGCGGATGGTTTGCGGCGGGATGATCCAGGCCTGGCGCGCGAGCCCTTCCTCGATGCTGAGCACGGGCGGCAGCGCCTCGATGCGCGGCTTGATCGCGGCCGCCGCGCGCAGCGCCGCATCGCGCGTCTCCGCCACCACGAGGGCGAGGGATTGGCCGTGATGCTCCACCACGCCCTCGGCCAGCATCGCCTCGCCGCTGCCGATGGGCGCGATGTCGTTCTCGCCGGGCAGGTCGGCGGCGGTGATGATCCGCACCACGCCCGGCATGGCGGCGGCGGCTTCGGTGTCGAGACCGAGCAGCCGCCCATGCGCCACGGGCGAGAGGGCGAGGGCCGCATGCAGCGTGCCGGCGGGCTCGGGCAGGTCGTCCAGGAAGCGGGCCTGGCCGGTCGCGTGTTTCAGCGCGCTGTCGTGGCGCAGCGCCTGACCGGCGAAACGGAGCGGGGGGGCTGCGTCATCCATCACGCATGCACCTCGGCCGCGAGCTCGGGGTGGGTGTGGCGCAGCGCCACGCGGCGCAGCAACCCGCGCGCCGCCTCCAGCCGATAGGCGGCACTCGCCCGCGCATCGCTGAGCGGCGTGAAGTGCAGCGCTTCGCCGGCCGCGACCATCGCGGCATCATCCAGCGCGCGGCCTTCCAGCACGGCCTCGGCCGCGTGTGCGCGCTCGGCCTTGGCCGCCATGCCGCCAAAGGCCAGGCGCGCCTCGCGCACCACGCCCTCTTCCAGCGTGAGGCAGGCGACGAGCGAGACGGCGCTGATATCCTGGTCATGCCGGCGTGAAAGCTTTTCGGCGGCCAGCAGCGCGCCGGCCGGCGGGCGCGGGAGGTGAATGGCGAGGATCAGTTCCTCCGGCGCCAGCGCGTTGCGGCGATAACCGGTGAGGAAATCCTCCACGCGCATGCGCCGCGTGGCGTTGGGTGCGGCCAGCTCCACCTTCGCATCCAGCGCCAGCAGGATGGGCAGAGCATCACCGATGGGCGAGGCGGTGCCGAGATTGCCCGCCACCGTGCCCAACCCCCGGATCTGGCGCGAGCCGAGCCGCGCGAGATAGGGGGCGAGGGGCGCGAAATCCTCATCGGCGCGGCAAGTGGCCAGCAGCTCGGCATAGGAGGCGGCGGCGCCGATGCGCAGGCCTTCCGGCGTGCGGCTGATGCCCTGCATCTCCGCGACGTTCAGCAGGCAGATCACCTCGGCCGGATGCTCGCGATGCTCGGAGAAGCGCAGGCCGAGATCGGTGCCGCCCATCAGCACCCAGGCGGCGGGGTGCGCCGCGCGCAGCGAGAGCGCCTCGGCCAATGTGGCTGGCAGGTGGAAGCCGCCGAATCGCGCGCTGGTAACGGGTTCCAGGGCAGGGGGCATGGCGTCCTCGGCCGAGAGGCCGGCCATGGCGTCCAGGATGGGGCGATAGCCGGTGCAGCGGCAGAGATTTCCGGCCAGCGCCTCATGCGCCTCGCCGCCCTCGCTTGCATGCGCCCAGGCGGACATGACGATGCCCGGCGTGCAGAAGCCGCATTGCGTGGCATCGGCCTCGGCCAAAGCGCGCAGGATGGGATGGCCCGCGCCCAGGCCCTCCACGGTGCGGATGGCGCGGCCATGGATCTGGCCCAGCGCGCAAAGGCAGGCATTGATCGGGGTGCGGCTGCCATCGGCGCCCTCCAGCACCACGGTGCAGGCGCCGCAATCGCCCTCGGCGCAGCCTTCCTTGGTGCCGGTCATCCCCTGCTCGCGCAGCCAGTCGAGCAGGGTCTGGGTGGGGGATGTGTCGCGCGGCAATGCGCGCGAATTCTGGTTCAGGGTGAAGCGGATGGCGTCATGCATGCGGTGCAGCATAAATGACGCTTACGAAAAGTTCACCTGCCTATCTGAGGCCGTCCTGGCCGATGATCCCCTCCACCGTCAGCCCGCCCACGCGCGGCAACGGACGCCCGCCGGTGGTCAGCGCCAGGCAGAGCAGGATTTCGTCGCGCATCGGCGCATCGGTGATGCGCGCCTCGATCGCGTCGAAATGGCTGCGGACGAAGGCGGCGTCCTTATGGCCCAGGGGGATGTCGATCGGCGTGCCGGGCCCGCCGCGCTTCTTCGCGGAGGGGATCAACGCCGGGCCCTTGCCCAGGGCGGAACGCACGGGTGCGCCCATCTTGGGGTGCAGCAGGGCGGCGGCGTGCTCCAGCTCCCCATCCTCGCCCACGATGGCGGCCTTGCCGAAGCTCTGCACCTGGTCGCCCGGAATGCCCAGCGCCGCGATGGCGCGCGCGGCGAGTTCGGCGCCGAGGGGCACGCTGGCCTCGATCAACTCCGAGAGGTCTTCGACATAGCGGCCGGCGAAGGGGTTCTTCAGCACCATGGCGGCGATGGCGCGGCGGATGGGGGGCGAGACCTCGCGCCCCATCTCCAGGCAGGTTTCCTCGACGCTGACGAGGATCTTCCGGATGATCATGACAGCACCGTGGGGATGCGCGCCGCGGGCGGCGTGTTGCGGCTGCGCATGGTCTTCACCTCGCCATCCACCATCACCATGCCGATGCCGGGCAATTCGCCATGGGTGAAGGCCTCATCGGCATTGCTGCCCGCGCCGCCGATGGGGGCATCGAGGAAGACGAGGTCGGCCGCGGCACCCAGCTTGATCACGCCGGCCTCGATGTTGCGCCAGCGCGCTGTATTGCCGCCCGCCGCCGCGATGGCGATGGCAGGGTCCAGCCCGCCCAGCGAACACAGCAGCGAGATGGTGCGCATCACGCCCAGAGGCTGCACACCCGAGCCGGCCGGGCTGTCCGTGCCCAGCACCAGCCGGTCCAGCCGCCCCATCTCGGTCAGCACCTTCAGCGCATGGATGGCGTTGCGCGGATTGCCATTGTGGACAATCTCGATGGCGCGCTTCGTGCCCGCGATCACCTTGGTCAGTTCGGCGGCGGGCAGCGAGGTCGGGCCGCCATTGATGTGGGCCACGATGTCGGCATCGGCGGCGATCACCACCTCGGCCTGCATGAGGTTGGAGCCAGCGATGGAAGGCCCGCCGCAATGGATCATGGCGTTGAGGCCGGCCTTGCGCGCCCAGCCCATGGTCTCCACCACCTCATTGGCCTCCTTCAGCGTGCCGAGGCCGATTTCGCCGAGCAGGGTGACACCACCGGCCGCCATCTCCTGGTAGTCGGATTCGCGAAAACCGCGCTCGGGCACCGGCGCGCCGGCCAGGACGCGGGCGCCCATGGGGCGGAAGGCGGCGAAGCAACGCTGGGCAGCGATGGCCAGCGCCTTCACCCCCACGGCATCCTTGGGGCGGCCGGGCAGATGCACCTCGCCGGCGCTGATCAAGGTGGTGGTGCCGCCATGCACCATGGCCTCGATGAAGCCGAGCTGGTTCTGCCGCGGCGTCCAATCGCCGAAGGCGGGGTGGACATGGTTGTCAATCAGGCCCGGCATGACGGCGCAGCCCTGCGCGTCGATGGTGGTTTCGGCCTCGAAATCCTTGGCACGGCCGATGCCGGCGATCTTTCCGCCCTCGATCAGGATCGTATCCGCATCGAGACGCGGCTGTGCAAAATCGCCGGAAAAGACGAGGCCGAGCCCCTTGATGAGTATGCGCGCCATCCCCGGCTCCCCTAAACTGTGACGGCAGGTTAATGGGCTATGCTGCATTGCGCCAAGTGGGAGACCGGGTTTGGGTTCGTATCGAAGGCCGCATGAGTTGCACGAGGCGCTGACGCTCCTCGCGCAGGGCAATTGGCAGGTGATGGCGGGCGGCACCGATGTCTTCCCCGCCCGCGCGCATCGCGCCGCCTGGGGCAACCCCAGCGATGCCGATTGGCTGGACATCACGGCCATCCCCGAGCTGCGCGGCATCACGCGCCAAGGTGATTCCTGGCGCATTGGCGCGGCGACGAGCTGGGCCGCGCTGCGCGATGCGGAATTGCCGCCGGGCTTCGACGCGCTGCGCGAATCGGCGCGCCAGGTGGGCGGGCGCCAGGTGCAGGCGCGGGGGACCCTCGGCGGCAATCTCTGCAATGCCTCGCCGGCGGCGGATGGCGTGCCGCCGCTGCTGGTGCTGGATGCGGAGGTGGAGCTGGCGAGCCTGCGCGGCCGGCGGCGGTTGAAGCTCAGCGAGTTCATCCTGGGCAATCGGCGCACGGCGCGGGCGGCGGATGAGCTGCTGGTGGCGCTGCATGTGCCGGCCGAACGTGCGGAATCGCGTTCGGTGTTTCTCAAGCTGGGGGCGCGGTCGCATCTCGTGATTTCCATCGTCATGGTCGCCGCCGATGCGGCGGGGCGCGTCGCTATCGGCTCCTGTTCGGAGGTGGCGCGGCTCTTGGGCGAGGGCGCGCTGACGCCCATGGACGACGTGCGCGGCAGCGCCGCCTATCGCCACGCGGCCGCCGCCGAACTCGTGGCGCGCGCCCAGGCGAGGCTCGCGGCATGACGGCGCTTCTGGTCAATGGCGTGCCGCGCGAATTGGCGCTGGACGGCGGCACGCGGCTGGCGGATGCGCTGCGCGATTCGCTCGGCCTGACGGGCACCAAGCTTGGCTGCGATGCGGGGGATTGCGGCGCCTGCACGGTGCTGGTGGATGGCGCGCAGGCCTGCGCCTGCCTGACACCGCTCGGCCAATGCGCGGGCGCCGAGGTCGAGACGGTGGAGGGCATCGCCGCGACACCCGAGGGCCAGGCGCTGATGGCGCGCTTCCACGCGCATGGCGCGGCGCAATGCGGCATCTGCACGCCGGGCATGCTGGTTGCCGCGACCGAATTGCTGCGCCGGAACCCGACGCCCTCCGAGGCCGAGGTGGAGCAGGCGCTGGGCGGCGTGCTCTGCCGCTGCACCGGCTATCGGCGGATCATTGACGCGGTGCGCGGCGTGGAAGCGCAGGCCGAGGAAGGCACGGTCGGCGCCCGCCTGCCCCGAGTGGATGGCGCGGCCAAGCTGGACGGCACCGAGCGCTATGGCGCCGATCTGGCGCCGGCCGATGCGCTCTGGCTGCGCGCCATCCGCAGCCCGCATGCCCATGCGCGCTTCAGCTTCGGCGATGTCGCGCGTTTCCTGGCCGCGCATCCCGGCATCACGCGTTTCCTGACGGCGGAAGATGTGCCCGGCCGCAACGGCTATGGCATCTACCCGCACATCAAGGACCAGCCGGTCTTTGCCAGCGGCACGGCGCTCTATCGCGGCGATGCGGTGGCCGCCGTCATCGGCACACGCGAGGCGGTGGAAGCGCTGCGCTTCGACGCACTGCCCATCGCCTGGGAGAAGCTGGACGCGCTGGAGGATCCCCGCGCCGCGCTCGCCGCCCCCGCGCTGCATGCGCAATTCCCGGACAACGTCCTGGCCGAGGGCCTGGTCCGCTGCGGTGACGTGGACGCCGCGCTGCGCGACGCCGCGCATGTGGTGGCAGGCGACTGGCAAACGAGCTTCGTCGAACACGCCTATATCGAACCCGAGGCCGGCTATGCGCGCCGGATCGGGGATCGGATCGAGGTCTGGTCCAGCACCCAGGCCCCCGCGATGGATCGTGAGGAGGTGGCGGGCGTGCTGGGCCTGCCGATGGAGTCCGTGCGGATCATCCCCTCGGCCTGCGGGGGCGGCTTCGGCGGCAAGCTCGATGCCGGCATCCAGCCCATGCTGGCGGTCGCGGCCTGGGTGATGGACCACCCGGTGCGCGCCATCTGGTCCCGCACCGAGAGCATGGCGGCCAGCACCAAGCGCCACCCCGCACGCATCGCCGCGCGTGCGGGCTGCGATGCCGAAGGCCGGCTGCTCGCACTGGATTTCGAGGGCATCTACGACACCGGCGCCTATGCGAGCTGGGGCCCGACCGTGGCCGGCCGCGTGCCCGTTCACGCCACCGGCCCCTATCGCGTGCCGAACGTCCGCGCCCGGGCGCGGGCGGTGCACACGCACCAGCCGCCCTCCGGCGCATTTCGTGGCTTCGGCGTGCCCCAGGCCGCCATCGCGCAGGAGGCGCTGTGGGACCGTCTGGCCGATGCCTGCGGACTGGACCGTCTGGAATTCCGCATCCGCAACGCACTGGTGGCGGGTGATGTGACGGCCACGGGGCAGCGCCTGGAGCATTCCGCCGGGCAGCGCCTGTGCCTGGAAGCGCTCCGCCCCGCCTGGGCGGAACTGCGCGCCGAGGCCGCCGCACGCAACGCCCGGGGCGGCGTGTTGCGGCATGGCGTGGGGGTCGCGGGCATGTGGTACGGCATCGGCAATACCGGCATGTCCAACCCCTCGGACATGCGGCTCGTGCTGGGCACGGATGGGCGCATCACCTTCTTCAATGGTGCCGTGGATATCGGCCAGGGTTCCTCTACCGTGCTCGCGCAGATCGCGGCCGAAGCGCTCGGCCTGCCCGTTGCCGCGCTGAACCATGTGAATGGCGACACCGCCACCACCCCCGATGCCGGCAAGACCAGCGCCTCGCGCCAGACCTTCGTGAGCGGCCGTGCCGCGATGGAAGCGGCGCTCGACCTGCGCGCAAAAATCCTGCGCGGCAGCAATGGCGTGCTGGACTGGAATGGCGCGCTCACTTTGGATGGCGCGCCCTTCCGGCCGGCCGCGCCCATCGAGGGGCTGGGCCGCTTCGACCCGCCGACCATCCCGCTCGACGCGAATGGCCAGGGCATTCCCTACGCCACCTATGGCTTCGCCGCGCAGCTTTGCGCGCTCTCGGTGGATGTGAAGCTCGGCACCGTGCAGTTGCAGCGCTTCGTCGCCGCGCATGATGTGGGCCGCGCCATCAACCCGACGCTGGTCGAAGGGCAGATCCATGGCGGCATCGCCCAGGGCATCGGCCTGGCGCTGATGGAGGAATACATCCCCGGCCGCACCGAGAACCTGCATGACTACCTGATCCCAAGCTTCGGCGACGTGCCGCCCATCGAGACCATCCTGATCGAAGAGCGCGAGCCGCTCGGCCCCTATGGCGCCAAGGGCGTGGGCGAACCCGCGCTGGTGGCAACGGCGCCGGCCATCTTTTCGGCGATTCGCGATGCCACGGGGGCGGAGTGCCATCGCATCCCGGCGCTGCCGCATCGGGTGCTGGAAGCGCTGCAGGAGACGGGGCGGTGGTAGCAAGAAGGGCCTCCGGCGGCTGGGGCCGAAAGGCCTCAGACCCCAGCACTCGGGACAGCGCCCAACCGGCCCCGTTCAGCGCCACACCAAGGATTGGGGTCTGGGGCCTTTCGGCCCCAGCCGCCGGAGGCCTCTTCTCATGGTAGATCGCACCTCCATCTTCGGCGCCGCCGAGGCCGATGGCATCGTCCGCTGCGACGCCTGCCCCGTGCTGTGCCGCATCCGCCCCGGCCGTGCCGGGGCCTGCCATCGCTACGCCAATGAAGACGGCCGCCTGGTCCGCACCGACCCCCTGGTGCTGCTGACCCAGACGGACCAGCCCTTGGTGCCCTTCCTGGAAGCCTCGCAGGATTGGGATGGCGGCATCGTACCGGCGCCCACCTTCGTCACCGCCATCGGCGCCGGCACCACCTATCCGGACTACAAGCCCGCGCCCTTCATCGTCTCCAGCCAGCATGCCGGCGTGGACACGGTGACGGTCGTGACCGAGGGCATCTTCAGTTATTGCGGCCTCAAGGCGAAGATCGATACGGACCGCCATCTCGGCCCCGAAGCCGCCCGCGTGATGCATGAGGGCGAGCAGATCGGCCATGTTACCACGGCGGAATATGGCTCGCAGATGCTGAGCATCGGCGGCGTGCGGCATCTGACGGGCGGCTCGAAGCGCGAGGGGAATGTCACCTGCGCCGCCATGCTGGCCCTGTGTTCCAAGCAGGCCATCGAAGTGCAGATCGAGGGCGGTTCGAAACTCGTGCTGCAAGCCGGCGCCGCCCCCATCGTGAATGGCGTGCCGGAGACGCGCATGCGGGTGGGCTGCGGCAGCGCGGCCGTCGGCATCTTCGCGCAGCAATGGCAGGGCCATGTGGATGAGGTGATCGTGGTGGATGACCACATCACCGGCGTTCTCACCGAGCACCAGGCGGGCAAATGCCTGAACATGCGCGCCTCCGGCATTCGCGTGCGCGGGCGGCGCTCCACCCCCGGGCGCTACTTCCAGGTGGCGCATCCCGGCAGCGGCTGGGGCGGCACGGACATCACGGATCCGCTGAGCCTGATCGAGAGCATCGACCCCAAGCTCGCCTGGCCCGGGCTGCGCCTGCTGCTGACCAGCACGACCGGTGAGGATTCGCTCTATGTCGAGCTGGATGAGGCGCTGCGCCCCGTCCCGACCACGGCGCCCGCGGCAGTCACCGCGACGGTGGCCCGCATCGGCGAGAATTGCGAACCGGCGCTGACCTCCATCCTCTTCATGGCCGGCGCTGGCGGTTCGCTGCGCGCCGGGGTGACCGAGAACCCCATCCTGTTGACGCGCGCCGTGCAGCGCGGTGAGGTAAGGATCACGATGGGGGGCGCACCCTGCTACCTCTATCCGGGAGGCGGGATCACGATCATGGCGGATGTGCTGCGCCTGCCCGACAAGGCCTTCGGCTATGTCCCCACGCCCGCTCTGGTGGCCCCGCTGGAATTCAGCCTGCGCGCCGATCTCTACGCCGCGCTGGGCGGCCATGTGGACCAGGCGCTCAGCCTCGCCGCCCTGCTGGAGCAGCATGGCGAGGCCGCGATCCGCGCCCCCTGGGACGCCGAAAACCCCTGGCCGAGCGCGCCGGGATGACCGAGGTGGAGTGGCCCCCGCCGCGGCGCACGCTGCTGCCGGATGGGCGGCTGCACCTCCAGGATGGCCCGATTGACCTGGTGATCGGCATCGAGGGCGCGCGCCCCGCGGTGCTGGAAGCGCGGGAGGCCGCCTGGCAGTCGCTGCATGGCGTGCTGCCCGCCCTCTCCCGCGAATTGGCGGTTCTGCGGGCGCCCCTCTACGGCCGCATGCCCAATCCCAACCACCCCGTGGCGAAACGCATGGTGGAGGCCGCCTGGCCGCACCGCATGCATTTCGTGACGCCGATGGTGGCCGTGGCCGGCGCGGTGGCCGAGCATGTGCTGATGGCCATCATCGCCGTGCCGGGGATCAGCCTGGCGCATGTGAACAATGGCGGGGATATCGCGCTGCACCTCTCGCCCGCCAGCACGCTGCGGGTGGGCCTGATCGAGGATCCGGCGCGGCCGGAGCCGAGCGGGCTCGCGGTGATTCGCGGCGGAGATGCGGTGCGCGGCATCGCGACCTCGGGCTGGCGCGGGCGCAGTTTTTCGCGCGGGATTGCCGATGCCGTCACCGTGCTGGCGGCCCGCGCGCCGGAGGCGGATGCGGCGGCCACCATCATCGCGAATACGGTGGATGCGGACCACCCCGCCATCCAACGCGCGCGCGCCTGTGACCTGGACCCGGACAGTGACCTCAAGGACCTGCCGGTGACGGTCGCGGTGGGCGAATTGCCGGAGGAGCTGGTGGCCGCGGCACTCGATGCGGGCGAGCGCAGCGCGGAGAATCTGCTGGCGCGCGGGCTGATCCTGGGCGCCTGCCTCAGGCTGCACGGGCGGTTGCGCCTGGTGGGTGCGGCGGGCGTGCTGGCCGCGATGGAGCATGCGGCGACCTCCTGACCCGCTGCCCGGGCGAAGATGACGCGAATTCAACCTGCTCGATTCCTGGCCCGCGCGTGCATTCCCCCCAGGATGGGCCTAAACTGCCCAGCCAGAGGAGCACCAGATGACCGAGTTTGATCCCCGGCTGCGCCGCCGCCTTCTTGTGTTGAACCTGGCGGCCCTGGGCGGTTTGGCATCGCAAGGCGAGGCCCTGGCGCAGGGCACGAAATCCGGCCCCCGCCCGCCCCAGACCGGGCTGACCGATGCCGACCCGACGGACCAGCCGGGCAATGGCCGGGGCGGCTCGGCCCCGCGGCCGGGCCAGGGGCCCAGCGATTCCGACCCGACCGATCCGCCCGGCCAGGGGCGTGGCGGCAATGCCCCGCGCTCGGGCACGAGCGATTCCGACCCCACCGACCCACCGGGCCAGGGCCGCGGCGGCAATGCCCCGCGCTCGGGCACGAGCGATTCCGATCCCACCGACCCGCCCGGCCAGGGCCGTGGCCGCAATGCACCGCGCTCCGGCACCAGCGATTCCGACCCGACCGACCCGCCGGGCCAGGGCCGCGGCGGCAATGCCCCGCGCTCCGGCGCCAGCGATTCCGACCCCACCGATCCGCCCGGCCAGGGCCGCGGCAGCCAGGCACCCCGCCAGGGCCAGCCGCGCGGCGTGAGCGACAGCGACCCGAGTGATCCGCCCGGCCAGGGCCGTGGGGGCCAGCGCCCGGCCCCGGCCGGCCCCACCGACACCGACCCAAGCGACCCGCCTGGGCGCGGACGCGGCGGCCGGCCCGAGCAAAAACCCGCCTGACCGCTCAGGCCAGGGCGTAAAGCAGGAGCAGCGATTGCTGCCAGGGGCTCTGGTTGTCGTCCGACAGCAGGGCCACCAGCGTCCGGCCGGCATGGCGGGTGACGGCCACGCCCTCCCAATTCTCGGCCGGGGCGTCGGGCGGGAGGTCGAGCCATGGCGCGCCGGAAAGCGGTTCCGCGCCCTGGAGTGCGGCGGCCGGCACATGGACCAGCCGGGCGCCGAAGCCCGCCAGGATGGAGAATCGGCGCTCCAGCACCAGCAGCCCGCCCTCCGGCAGCGCCGCCACATCCGTGGGGTCGAGCCCCTCAGCCGGGAGGTAGCTGGTGGCGCGCCAGGTGATGCGGCCGGATTGCAGCATGCCAAACCACGCGGCGCGGCTTTCGGGGCCGGCGGGGCCCGGCAATTGCTCGGCCAGGGCCAGCAGCCGGCCATCGGGCAGCAGGGCCAGCCCTTCCAGCCCGCCATTGCCGGGGGCCTGGGCCAGGCCGGGGGGCGCTTCAACCGGGGTTCCCGGCCCGGCCAGGTCGCGATAGCGCAGGATGCGGTGCTGGCGTTCGAAACCGACCAGCCAATCGCCCTGGGGCAGGCGGACCAGGCTTTCGGCATCGCCGCTCGCCCCGCGCCGCAAGGCGGCGCCCGCCGCATCGCGCAGCGGGCCGTGCTGCACCTCGCCCAAGCCCACAAGCCGCCCCTGCTCCAGGCGCAGGCTGGCGCGCCACCAGCGGCCGAGGTCGCTGACGGCCGTAACGCTGAGATCGGGCGCGAGATGCAGGCCGGAGAGCCCACCAAAGCCCCAGGCGGCGGTGTTCAGAACCAAGCCGCCGAGCGGGGTAAGGAAGGAGCGGGCGGGCGCGCCAAGCGCAAGCGGGGTGGCGGCGGGCCCCGTGGCATCGGCCGTGCAGGCCGGCAGCAGCGCGCCTCCGGCCAGGAGGAGAGATCGGCGGTTCAGGCGATCACCGCACAAGGATCAGCGGCACGTCCGCGCCGCCAGGCGCGCGGGGAAACAGCGTGGCAGCGGGCCGCCACGCCGGTCACAGGATGGCGGGCGCTCACTCTGCTTCGGCCCGATGCGTCGCGCCGCCAGGCGCGCGGGAAAACAGCGTGGCAGCGGGCCGCCACGCCGGTCACAGGATGGCGGGCGCTCGTTCAGCCGCGGCCCGATGCCACGCCTCGGCGGCGTCCTCGTCGAAGAGCTCGGTCAGCTTCTTCATCATGGTGCCGCCCAACTCCTCCGCATCCACGATCGTCACGGCGCGGCGGTAGTAGCGGGTTACGTCGTGGCCGATGCCGATGGCGATCAGCTCCACCGCGCTGCGGCTCTCGATCTCCTTGATCACCTCGCGCAAATGGCGCTCCAGGTAATTGCCGGGATTCACCGAGAGTGTGCTGTCATCCACCGGCGCGCCATCGCTGATGACCATGAGGATGCGGCGGTGCTCGGTGCGCGCGAGGATGCGCTTATAGGCCCAGTTCAGCGCCTCGCCGTCGATGTTTTCCTTGAGCAGCCCCTCGCGCAGCATCAGGCCGATGGCGCGGCGCGAGCGGCGCCAGGGCGCGTCGGCGCCCTTGTAGACGATATGGCGCAGGTCATTCAGGCGGCCCGGATTGCGCGGCTTGCCCTCCTGCACCCAACGCTCGCGGCTCTGCCCGCCCTTCCAGGCGCGGGTGGTGAAGCCGAGGATCTCCACCTTCACGCCGCAGCGCTCCAGCGTGCGCGCCAGGATATCCGCGCACATGGCGGCGACGGTGATGGGGCGGCCGCGCATCGAGCCGGAGTTGTCGATCAGCAGGGTCACGACGGTGTCGCGGAAATCCGCCTCGCGCTCATGCTTGTAGGACAGCGCGAGGGTAGGGTTTGCGACGACGCGGGCGAGGCGCGCCACGTCCAGGATGCCCTCCTCCAGGTCGAAATCCCAGGCGCGCTGCTGCTGCGCCATCAGGCGGCGCTGCAGGCGATTGGCGAGTTTGGAGACGACGCCCTGCAGGTGTTGCAATTGCTGGTCCAGCTGCTGGCGCAGCCGCGTCAGCTCATCCGGGTCGCAAAGGTCATCGGCCTCCACCACCTCGTCGAACTGCGTCGAGAAGGCGCGGTAGCGCGTGGTGTCGTCGGTCTGCGGGACTTCCTTGCGGGCCTGCGGGCCACCGGGCTTCTCGTCGCCCTCGGCGGCGGCGCCCTCTTCCTCGCTGTCCTGCGCCTCTTCGTCGGCAGCCTCGCCCTCCATGCTCTCGGGCTCGGCGCCCTGCATGGATTCCTGCTCCTGGCTCTGCGCCTCGCCGGCGCTGGCCTGGTCCTGCTGGGAGGATTGGTCGCCGCCCTCGTCGCCTTCCTCATCCTGGTCGGCCTCGCTCTCCGTCTCGGCCTCGGC
>JAIYDS010000269.1 GCA_027487385.1 Acetobacteraceae bacterium
AGCCTCCATTTCATGCGCTTCAACCTCGGATGGATTGACATCAGAGGACCAAAGGCCACCATCTCAACCGTCAGGGATGTCTCCGAACACCCGTCAGGGATGTCTCCGGTCTAAACAGGCCTCTCGGCCCCAGCCGCCGGAGGCTTTTTTCTTTTCGTCAAAGGTGCTTGGCAAAGAACTCCAGCGTCCGCTTTTGCGCCACCTCGGCATCGCTCGCGACATAGCTGCCGCGCTCCTCGCAGCCAAAGCCATGGCCCGCGCCGGGATAGACGAACACCTCCACCTCCGGCCGCGCCGCCTGAATGGCGCTGACGTCGCTCAGCGGGATGGAGCCATCCACCTCGCCGAAATGCAGCTGCACCGGGCAGCGCGGCACTTCGGACTTGGCCGCCGCGATGCCCCCGCCATACCAGCCCACCGAGGCCCGGAAGGCCGAGCTGCGCACCGCGCCATGCCAGGCGACGGTGCCGCCCCAGCAATAGCCGACAATCCCGCGCGGCAGCCCGGCCGGCAGGGCGCCGGCGGCGGCGAGCACGTCCAGCAGGGTCAGATGCTCGTCAATCTTGCCGCGCAGGGTGCGGCCGCGCGTCACATCCTCGGCGGTGTAGCCCAGCTCCACCCCGCGCTCGGTGCGGTCGAACAGTGCCGGGCAGATGACGGCGTAGCCGGCGGCGGCGAAGCTGTCGGCCACGCGGCGCATGTGGCGGTTCACGCCGAAGATTTCCTGGACGATGACCAGGGCGGCCTTGGCGTCGGCCGGGCCGGCGCGATAGGCGGCGAGGCTATGGCCATCGGCGGCGGTGAGTGTGATCTGCATGGAAGAACCCCCGGTCCATTTGTTAGGATGCGCAGCATGGGCGAGGTTGTTAATCTTCGGAAGTGGCGCCGCACGCGGCAGAAGGCGGAGGCGGACGCACAGGCGGCCGCCAATCGCGAGGCCTTCGGCCGCACCCGTGCCGAGAAGGAGCGCGACGCGGCCGAAACCGCCAAGCGCGAGGCGCTGCTGCGCGGCAGCCGGCTGGAGCCGCCGAAGGAATAAGCCTCAGGCCAGGATGCGCCGCTTTTCGGCGAGCAGCGGCGGCACCAGCTCCTCCGCCGCCATGGGCCGCGCGATCAGCCAGCCCTGGATGATGTGGCAGCCCGCGCGCCGCAGCGCGAAGGCCTGGCCTTGGGTTTCCACCCCCTCGCCGATCACCTCGATCCCCATGCCGCGGGCCAGCGCCATGGTGGCGCGCAGCACGGCATAGGCCTTGGGGTCATCCGGCAGGCCGGCGGTGATGGAGCGATCCAGCTTTAGCCGCTGCACCGGCAGGCGCACCACATGGGGCAGGCCGGAATGTCCGCCGCCGAAATCATCGAGCGAGAGCGGCACGCCGAGCTCGCGCAGGGCGGCCAGGGTGCGCGCCACGGCCGGCAGGTCCCGGATCGCGAGATCCTCCGGGATTTCGATCTCCAGCCGCTCGGGCGGCACGCCAGCCCCGCGCAGGGCGGCTTCCACCTCCTGCGCGAAGGCCGGGTCATGCAGGGTGGAGATGGAGATGTTGATGCCCAGGTGCCGGGGCGCATCCGGCCGATCGCCCCATTCGGCCAGCAATTCCACCGCGCGGCGCAGCACGAAGCGGTCAAGCTGCAGCAGCAGCCCGGCCTCGGCGGCGGCGGGCAGCAATTCGGCCGGCGAGACCCAGCGGCCGAGGCGGCGGCTGTTCCAGCGGATCAGCGCCTCGGCGCCGACCAGCCGCTGCGATTCCAGATCCTGCTGCGGCTGCAGGTGCAGTTCCAGCTCGCCGGCCGCCAGCGCTTCGGCAAAGGCTTCGCGCAGCATGGCGCGGCTTTCGGCGCGTTCGCGCAGGGCCGGCTCGAACAGGGCGGCGCTGTCCCGCCCGGCGCCGCGTGCCTCATAGAGCGCGAGGTCGGCGGCGCGCAGCAGGGCATCGGCATCCATCCCGTGCTGCGGCGCGCAGGCAATGCCGAGGCTGCCGGAGAGAGGAATCTCCAGCCCCTCCATCGCCAAGCCCCCGCGCAGCGCCTGGCGCAGGCGGTCGGCGAGGGGGAGGGCAAAGCCGGCATTCGCGCCAAAGGCCAGGATGGCGAATTCATCCCCTCCGAGCCGGCTGACCAGATCCGAGGGGCGGACCGCCGCACGCAGGCGCCGCGCCGCCTCGACCAGCAGCGCATCGCCCACCGCATGGCCATGCCGGTCATTCGCCGCCTTGAATTGGTCGAGATCCACGAGCAGCAGCACGCCGCCCTTGGGGTCGGCCACCATGCGCTCCAGCGCCGCGCGGAAGGTGGCGCGATTGACGAGGCCGGTGAGGGGGTCGCGCTCGCTCAATTCCTCAATGCGCTCCTGCGCCGCGCGCAGCGGCGTCACATCCAGCAGCGAGAGCACGCAGGCGGGCCGCCCATGCGTGTCCGGCACCCAGGGCGAGGCCGTGACCAGAAGACGCCGCGAGTGCCGGCCAGGCAGGATGAGCTGCGCCTCGTTCTCGCCCAGCGTGGCGAAGCCGAAGGGGCCCTTGGGGTCGCCGCCGCTGGTGAGGAAAAGCCCGGATTCCACGAGATCCGCCGGCGGAGCCTCACCAAACAGGGCGATCAGCCGGCGATTGGCGAAGATGGTCCGGCCCGCCTCATCCAGCTTCCAGATGCCGATGGGCGCCATTTCCAGCACATGGCGCAGCCGCTCCTCGGATTCCGCGAGCGCCATCTCGCCCTGCTTGGCGCGGGTGATGTCCACCGAGAAGCTCGCCACCTCGCCGCCCGGCAGGCGGAGCTTGCGCATGCGCTCCCAGGCGCCGCGCGCGTCGCGGATTTCGAAGGGCTGGCCATCCGCGCGCTCATGCAGGGCGATGCGGCGGTTCATCTCGGCCTCCCGCTCCGCCTCCGGCAGATGGTCCAGGACAGCCTGCAGCACCGCGCGCAACCGCGGCTGTGGGCCGAGCGGCTTGATCTTCCTGGCCCAGATGACGTCAGGCCTGGCATTGTGCCACAGCAGCCGCTGGTCGGGCGCATAGAGGGCCATGCGATAAGGCGTCGCCGCGATCATGCCGCGCCAGAGCCGCAACTCGCGCCAGGCGCGATGCCCCCACCAGGCAAGGCCCAGTGCCGCCGGGGCCAGCAGGGCGACCCAGAAGAGGCGGCCCGGCAGGACAAGCGCAAGGCCGCTCCCCAGCAGGACGGCGGTGAGGCAAAGCAGCGGCGGCGTCAGGCGCGAGGGATAGGGCATGGGACTCTCTTCCGGAGCCCAGCATCCGCCGAACGGGTTAAACCTTCGTTGCGCGGACCGCCCGAAGGCCCCTCACATCAGCGCGATCAGCGCCAGCGCCGCCAGGATGCCGCCGATGGCGAGCAGCACGGCCCGCAACGCACCCCCGGGCGCGATCTGGCCCTCGGCCCGCGCCAGGAACCAACCCGCCGGGAGTACGGCACAGAGCGCCGCGAGCAGCGGCCAGGCCGCCGAGGGCGCGGTGAAGAACATCAGCGGCAGCAGCGGCAACAGCCCGCCGAGCGCCTGGCCCACGGCGAGCGCCGTCGCCTCCTGCGCGGCACGCGCGGGCTGCGGCTCGATCAGGTCGAGCTCGAAGCGCATCATGAAATCCACCCAGCGGCGCTTGTCGGCGGCGATCGCCTCCACCGCGCGGGCCAGCGTATCGCCGCGCAGCCCGTAGCGGTGCAGCACGGCCGCCACCTCCCAGCGCTCCCGCTCGGGGTAGGTTTCCGTCTCCTCCTCCTCGCGCGCGCGCTCCGCGGCGTAGCGCTCGGTGGCGCCGAGTACGGCGAAATAGCGGGCGAGGGCGGCCACGGCGGCGCCGGCCGCCAGGGCGGCCAGGCCGCCGGCCAGCAAGGCGGGTCCGCTGATGCCGGCCGCCATCAGGCCGATCACCACCGCGAGCGGCAGCACCGGCCCCTGCGCCATGCCCGTCAGGAAAGGGACCTCGGCGCGGCTCAGCAGCGCATGCTGCTCGCCTTCCGGCGGGCCGGGTGGGGCAGGGGGCAGGCCATCGCGATAGGGATTCGGCGCGGGTTGATCCATCGGGCCGTCATACCGCATCCGGGGCCGGGGAAGAAACCGTCGCGTGCGGACCAGCGGCGCTTCTGCCAGAATGACGGCGCCCGGGAGGGGCGCCGATGCTGGATCCGATGCTCGACATCCTGATCGCCTTCGTGCTGGGCGCCGTGATCGGCGCGGAGCGGGAGTGGCGCGGCCATCCGGGCGGGCTGCGCTCCTGCGCGCTGGTGGCCGCTGCCTCCAGTGGCTTCGCGCGGCTGATGCTCGACCTCGGCGGCAACAACATGGCCGCGGCGGTGGGCGCCATCGCCACCGGCATCGGCTTCCTGGGCGCGGGGGTGATCATGCATCGCGAGACGGTGGTGCGCGGGCTCTCCACCGCCGCCACCTTCTGGGCGGTGGCCGCGCTCGGCACGGCCTGCGGTACGCGGCAATATGGCGTGATGCTCGGCCTCTTCGGCGTGATCGCGCTCTCGCATTTCGTGCTGCGGCCGATCTCGGCCCGCATCGCGCGGCAGGCGCCGCCGGATTCCGAAGGGCCGCATTGAGTACGCAGGCGGAATATTCTGAATTCCGCTTTCCCCTGCCCGTTGCTTTCGACATGATCCGTAGGCCGGGGATGGAGATCCCCACCCTTGTCCACCCTCATCACCGAAGCCGAGATCGCCGCCCTTCGCGGGGCGGAGACACTGCCCGCGCTGCCCATCCCGGTGCAGATCGTCTCGAACGGCGAATTCCTGCCCGCGCCGCAAACCGCGCGCCAGGCCTGCGTGGCCCGGCGCATCGGCGAGATCGCGGATGAGGAAGCGCGCCACCACGGCGTCTCGCGCAAGCAATTCCTGCGCAGCGGCGCCGGCATGGCGGCCGCCTTCCTCGCGCTGAACGAGGTGCATGGCAACGTCTTCTCGGTCAGCCGGGCGGAGACGCGCGCGCCCGATCTCGGCCAGGCGCGCGCCGCCGCGCTCTCCGGGCAATTCGTGATGGATGTCCACACGCATTTCCTGCGCGATGACCTGCCGCCGGCGCTGCGCCGCTTCAACAACCTGCGCAACCTGGCCGGGCGCCAGGGCTGGAATCCCGCTTTGGCCGAGCGGCCCTCGCAGGATGCGGACCTGAAATTCGAGAACTACGTGAAGGAGATCTTCCTCGACTCCGACACGCGCGTGGCCGTGCTTTCCGGTGCGCCCTCGGACCGGCCGGAGGATTGGTTCCTCACCAACCAGATGAAGCGCGATGCGCGGGCGCGGGTGAATGGCGCGGCGGGGGCGAAGCGGCTGCTCACGCAATCCGTCTTCACGCCCGGGCAGCCCGGCTGGATGGAGGAGGTGGAGCGCACCATCGCCGAGGACCAGCCGGATGGCTGGAAGGGCTATACGATCGGCGACAACACCCATCAGGACGATTCGGCGCATCCCTGGCGGCTGGATGACCGGCGGCTGATGTATCCCTTCTACGAGCGGGTGATGCGCAGCGGCGTGCGCAACATCGCCATCCACAAGGGGCTGTTTCCGCCGGCCGCGGCCTCGCGCAACCCGCGGCTGACGCCCTTCGCCGGCGTCGAGGATGTGGGGCGGGCGGCGAAGGACTGGCCGGAAATCAATTTCCTCATCTACCACGCGGCCTATCGCAATGCCCCGCCCAACGAAGCGGCGGCGCTCTTCGAGGCCACCGGCCGTATGGAATGGCTGAGCGACCTGGCGGAGATTCCGGCGCGCTACAATGTCCGCAACGTCTATGCCGATGTCGGCGCGGTGTTCGGCGGCGTGGTGATCGGCCATCCGCGCCTGGCGGCGGGGATGATCGGCACGCTGGTGCAGGGGCTGGGGCTGGACCGCGTGCTCTGGGGCACGGACAGCGTCTGGTATGGCAGCCCGCAATGGCAGATCGAGGCGCTGCGGCGGCTGACCATGCCGGACGACCTGATGCGGCGCTACGGTCTGCCCGATCTCGGCGAGCCGCAGGGGCGGATCAAGAATGCCATATTGGGGCTGAACGGCGCGCGCATCTTCGGCGTGGAGCCACGCATCGCGGTGATGGAGGATGGGTTCGACGCGCTGAAGCGCGACTACGCGGCGCAGGGCGGGCCGGAGCGGCATCGCTCGCTGCATGCCTGGGGCTATGTGGCGGGGTAGAGCGGCCTGAATGACGTGTACAGCCGAAAGCACCCGGCGAAGGGCGGGCGCCGCGTCCCGAACCCGCGCCAAATGGGCGCGGCGGATCGCTTCAGCGATCCGAAGCCGAGCGGCTGGGGGCCGCGCCCGGCGGTTGAGGGCGCAAAAAAAAGGCGCGTCCTCGCGGACGCGCCTTCTTCAGTCAGCGGCCCCGAAGGGCCGCCGGCATCAGCCCGCCTTCAGGTTGACCGCGGACGTCTTGCCGCGCTCTTCCGTCAGGTCATAGGAAATCTGCTGGCCGTCATTGAGGCCCTGCAGGCCGGCGGCCTGAACGGCCGTGATGTGCACGAACACATCGGAGCCACCACCGGCCGGCGAGATGAAGCCGTAACCCTTGGTCGCGTTGAACCACTTCACG
>JAIYDS010000216.1 GCA_027487385.1 Acetobacteraceae bacterium
ATGGGCTGGCGACTTACACCATCGGCGGGAGCTGCCGCTCCACTTTTCAGAGTTCAAACACGGTGCGGTACGTGAGCCTGAGAGTTTCCGGGGCGGTTGCTCCTTCGGCGTCCGCGTCGGCCTCACGACCGACGAGAACTCTCCCGCCGAGGTCTCTTGCCGAACAACCATGCCGCGCGTCAAGCCGGTCATGTGGCACGAAGACGTGCGCCAGGCCGGCACGTCAGGCCACCGCCAGGTTGTCGAGCCGCCGCACCCTGCCGCGCCGCGCGGCGGCGACGATCCGCAGTGCCAGGCCCGACGCGGCGCGCCCCATCGGGCGCATCGTCTTCGCATCCATCGGCGCCAGGTCATCGGTCGCGAAGCCATCGCGATGCACCGCTGCTCCCTCCCGCCTCAGCGTCGGCGCCGCGTGCAGCAACGGCGCGCGCGCACGCTGATCGGATGCGAGGAAGCGATTGCGCGAGGACAGCGCCATCCCGTCCGCCTCCCGCACGGTCGGCACGGGCAGGATGGGGATGGGGATGTCCAGGTCGGGCACGGCGCGGCGCACCACCTGCCGCTGCTGCCAGCCCTTCTCGCGGAAGTCCGCGCCGGTCTGCAGGAACAGCTTCGGGCAGACCGGCGCGAACTGCGTCGGGGGCACGAAGATTGACGCGACAACCACGTCCGCCGCCCGCGCAGCCGCCGCTAGCCGCGCCATCCAGCAGCTTGAGGACGCATTCGGCGTGACCCTGCCCCACCGTGCGAACAAGCCCCTGGCACGCACCGCCGCGCGGCGGCTGCTGTTCGAGCGGGCCGCGCCGGTGCGGGATCGTGGAGCGCAACTTCGGCTGGATGATCCGATGGCAGCCCCTCGTGCGCGACTGCGGAAACCGCCTCGACGTGTCCGGGGCGATGATCCACGTCGGCGTGGGCGCGCTCTTGCTCCGCCGCGTCGCCCATCGATAAATCTCAATCAGGCTCTCGGGTGAACGCCGAAACCTCGGGCGCCAGCATCGGCGACGTGCGGTCCGGCTACGCCGTTGGCACCGGTATCACCACCCGCTGCCCGGACAAGCCCGGCCAGCCTGTCCAAGACGCGCAAGCGCCCCGCCAAGAGTGACGTCCCTCCGATTCGCGCCTAGGTTAGGCAGAGGCATCGCGGACGCTTGCCCGCCATGTCCATGACGTTTCCAAGATCCGCGGCTTTGGCGGCACCATCACCATGGGCCATCATGCCGAGGGCGGGGCCCTGGTCGAAATCCGGCTGCCGCTGGCGGGATAAAGTGCCGATCCCGGCTTTGGACTTGATGTGGATCAGTGCCGAGCCGCCCGGTCGGGAACAGGCTGCGCCCTAGGGATGACGGGCGCATCACGTCGGGCGCGGGATCCGACGTCCCATCCTCAAGGGGAGACCAGGAAATGGCCCAGCAGGCGGAAACGCTCGGGGAAGCGGATGATCACCCAGGGCCGGACGGGGCCGGCCTCAGGCGCCGTGCCATACTGGGCGCCATGACGGCCCTGGCGATGCCCTGGATGGCCAGGGCGCAAGGCCCGGGCTTGCTGCCAGGGACCGCTGGCGCCGCCCCGGCCATCGCCGCCCGCATCGCGGCGCTGCTGGACCAGCAATGGGACCATCTCCAATGGGTGGCACGGTCGGTTCAGGAATTCTGGCCGCCGCAGAATGTCGAGGAACTGCGCTTCATCCTGGAAACCTCGCACAACAATGCCCCCCACATCATCTGGATCGGCGTGGCCACGGTGGAGGACGGCAAGGTCCTCGCCGCGGTGCGGGGCCTGCTGGAAGGCGTGGATGTGCGCCAGCGCCCGTGGTTCGCCATCGGCACCCAGCGCGATGGCGCGGTGGATGTGCATGACGCCCTCCTGATGCAGGTCGCGCTGCAGCGCGATACGAGCCAGGGCATGCTGCGGCTGATCGATTTCGTCTCGCCGATCCGCGATGCCCGTGGCGCCATCGTGGCCATGATCGGCTCCCATATCCTCTGGGACTGGGTGGTCACCCTCATCCAACGGGAGCAGCGGCAGGCCCGCGCGGGCATTGCCCTGGTCTCCGCCGCCGGGGAGGTCTTGCTGGCGCCAGCGGGCGTCCCCTTGGCCCGCATCCTCGCCGCCCCGCTGCTGCCGGTGCCGCAGCGCGCCGACGTCCCCTCCTTTGGCTGGCGCATCGCCGTCCTGCGGGAGGCGTGAGCCCCCATGCCGCGGCGCGCCAGCCTGCGCGGGGTGCCGTGGCCAGGCCAGGCGGCTGCGCGGTCCGGGCGAGGCGGCGCGCCTGACATGACCGGCGTGGATGGTCCGTCGTGCCGCCGGCCATCTCCGACCGGCTTGCTCTGGATCAACGCCGCAGCGGCGGCCTTCAGGTAGCGTATCGGTCAACACGCCCCAGCAGCGTGATGCGAAGGGAGCATTCGAAGATGGCCTTGCCACGGCGTGCATGGATCGGGGCCGGCCTTGCCTGGCTGGCCGGGGGCTCGGCGGGCGCGCAGGGCGCCTACCCGGATCGCGAAGTCCGCATCGTGCTTCCCTTCGGCACTGGCGGCGCCCCGCAATACCTGGCCCGACTGGTGGGGCAAGGGCTGATGCGCGCGCTGGGCCAGCCCTTCGTGGTGCAGAACCGCGCCGGGGATGGGGGCATGGTCGGCACCTGCGTGGCCGGCGTCTCGCGGCCGGATGGGCATACCCTGCTGCTCACCTCCAGCAACGTCCATCCGCTGGCGATCAACCTCCAGCCCTGCGTCTTCGACGTGGCCGCGGGCTTCGTCCCGATCAGCCACCTGGCTTCGACCTCGCTCCTGCTGTGCGTTCCTGCGGATTCCCGCTTCTCCAGCACGGCGGATCTCGTGGCCGCGGCCCAGGCGACGCCGGGCGCCATTCGCTACGCCTCGCTGGTCCAGGCGCATATGCCGGTGCTCGCCCTGACCCATGCCTTCGACATCAGCCTGACCGGCGTGACGACGACAAGCCCGACCGCGATGGTGGATCTTCTCATCCGGGGCCGCGTGGAGTTCGCCTTTCTCGGCCTGGCCAATGCGCTTGCCCAACTCCGGGCCGGCCATTTGCGCGCCTTGGCCGTCACGACGCCGGCGCGGCTGCCGGAATGGCCAGACCTGCCCACCCTGGCGGAACAGGGGATGCCAGGCTTTCACCTGAGAGTGGATTTTAGCCTGCTCGCGCCCAGCGGCACGCCGGAGCCCATCCTGGCGCGGCTTTCGGAAGCCACCATCGCCGTGATGCAGCGTGGCTTGACGCGGGAGCTTCTGGCACCGCTCGGCCTCGAGGTGGTCGCCAGCACGCGCGCCGCGGCGGCCGCCCATCTGGAGGCGGAAGCCCGCCAATGGGCCATCATGATGCGCGAATATGGCGGCGGAGCAATGCCATGAGCCCCCTCACCGCCCCCGGGATGACGCGCCGGGGCGTGGCCATGGCGGCAGCCGCCCTGCTGGGCGGCACGGCCCGGGCGCAGGCCGCGTGGCCCAGCCGCCCGATCAGCCTCGTCGTGCCCTTCGCCGCGGGCGGATCGGCGTATTTCGTCGCCCGGCTCCTGGCGCGTCGTCTGGGCGCCATGCTCGGCCAGCCTTTCCCGCTGGACGTGCGCGCGGGCGAGAGCGGGCTGATCGGCATGGCTTTCGTCGCGCAGGCAGAGCCGGACGGGTACACCTTGCTGCTCTGTCCCAACAGCAGCTTCGCGATGGCCATTCACATGGCGGCGCAGCCCATGGACGTGGCGCGTGCCTTTGCACCGGTCGGCCTCGTGGCCAGCAATCCGTTGGTGCTCTGCGTGCATGCCGATTCAGGCTTCCGCACGCTGGCCGATCTCAACGCCGCCGCGCGTTTGGCGCCGGAGCGGATCCGCTATGGCGCTGCCGGCCGGGGCGTCTCAAACCACCTCGCGGCGGAACTCTACGCCGACGGCTTTGGGCTGCGCCTCAAGGATGTCCAGTTCGACGGCGGCTTGCCGGCCTTGCAGGCGCTGCTGCGCGGCGATGTCCATCTCTCCTTCGTGGACCTGGTCACCGCCATCCCGCGCTTGAATGCGGGGGATCTGCGGGCCCTGGCGGTCACGTCGGAGCAGCCGATTCCACAGCTGACCGATGTACCGACCCTGTCTGAGGCGGGGCTGCCAGGGTATCGCGCGACCACGGATTTCGCTCTCTTCGCGCCGGCCGGCACGCCGGAGGTGGTCATGGCGCGCCTGTCGGCAGCAACGCTGCAGGTGATGAGGCTGGAAGATGTGCGGGCACTCCTCGCCCCCCTCGCGATCGACCCCTGGACCGGCTCGCGCGAGGAGTTTCCGGCTTACCTCGATGCCGAAAACCGCAGGTGGCGCGGCATCATCGAGCGACGTGGCCTTCGCCCCGCATAGCCCGCCGCAGCAGAAAGCACCGACATGTTGCCCGCCGTCACACCGCCCGGCTTCCCGAATCCCGCCCTGCTCCGCGCCCAGGCCCCGGCCGGGCGCGAGGGCGCGCCCACGGCCGAGGACTGGCAGGCCTTCAAGCGCCGCTACCTCGGCCCCGATGGGCGGGTGGTGGATACCGGCAATGCGGGGATTTCGCACAGCGAGGGGCAATCCTACGGCATGTTGTTCGCGGTGCATTTCGAGGATCGCACCGCCTTCAACCAGATGTGGGAATGGATCCAGCACACGCTGCGCCGCTCCACCGACAGCCTCTTCGCCTGGAAATACGTGCCGCGCTCCGGCGTGCCCGTGCCGGACCAGAACAACGCCACGGATGGAGACCTGCTGATCGCCTGGGCGCTGCTGCGCGCCGCCAACAAGTGGGGCGATGCCGCCTATGCCGAGAGCGCGACACGCATCGCGCGCGACATCCTGCGCGCCTGCGTCACGGATTTCGTGGGCCGGCGCATCCTGCTGCCCGGCGTGCGCGGCTTTTCCCGGGGCAACACCATCGTCGTGAATCCCTCCTACTTCGCCTTCGGGGCCTATCGCGCCCTCTCGCGCCTGGTGCCGGACGCGAGCTGGGCGGCGCTGGAGGCCTCCTCGCTCGACATCCTGCGCAGCAGCGCCCTGGGCCGCTGGCATCTGCCGCCCGATTGGTGCGAAATCTCCCGGGATGCGACCATCCGCCCGGCGGCGGATTGGCCGCCGCGCTTCTCCTGGGATGCCGTGCGCATCCCCGTCCACCTCGCCTGGGCGGGGCTGCGCGAAGCGCCGGTGGAAGCCGCCGCGCGGTTCTTCTTCGACCAGACCCACCCCTACAGGCCGCCCGCCTGGACGGATCTCTACCGCAACCAGATCGCCCCCTATCCCGGCCATGCGGGAATCCTCGCCGTGGCGCAATTCGCCGCCAAGCGGACTGGGGTGAACGCCCCCCTGCGGCGCATCGCCCTCAGCGAGTCGCCAGACTATTACGGTGCATCCCTCGTTCTGATGACGGGCATGGCCAGCGTCGAGCCGCCCGAACCGCCCGCGGAGGTTCCCCCGGCCGCGGCCGCCCAGGGGCAGAGCCGCTCCGGCGCGGTGGTTTCCAGCGTCATGCGCTACCTCGGCCTGCGCGACGACACGACGCCGGTGGCGCCAACCAGCCCGGCGGGCAGCAGCCCCCTGGCACGCCGCGGTGGCCGCGAGGCGGGAGGCCGATGAGCATGGACAGCTTGTATCCCCGCCGCCGGTTGCTGGGCGCCGCCGGCGGCCTTCCCGCCGCCTTGGGCTTGGCCGGAGGGCTGCTCAGCACCAGCGCGCGGGCCGAACCCTTCACCCTGCGTTTCCTGGACACGACCGAGACCGCACGCGGGGCCACGATCTTCGACGCCTTCGCGGCCTCCCGGCCGGATGTGCTCCAGGGGGTGCAAGCCCGGAAGGATCACGCAGAGGTCTTGTTCGGCCCCGTCCGTTCGGCGGTTGAGGCAGGCCAGCCGCCCTATGACGTGGTGTTGACCAATCTGGACGGCGCGATGATGGGCGCCGAGCTGGGGATCTGGCAGCCGATGTCGCGGCTGATCAACCCTTTGCTGCCGCCCATGGATGAAATGCTGAAGCCGCTCGCCCGCCTCCTGCGCGGCGCGGTGCGCGAGCAGGCGCAGATCATCACGGTCTCGCCCGGCGGACCGCTGCTCGCCTATGCGCCAGAACGGCTGCCGCGCGCCCCGCGCACGGCGGAGGAGCTGCTGGCCTGGGCGCGGCAGAATCCCGGGCGCTTCGTCTACCCACGCCCCGAATTCAGCGAGGCGGGGCGCTGCTTCGTGGCCGGCCTGCCCTGGACGCTGAGTGACCAGGACCCCCTCGACCCGACGGATGGCTGGCCGGCGACCTGGGAATATCTCGCCGAGCTCGACCGCCATGTGCCGTATTATCCGACCACGACGGCCGCCGCGATGCAGGAACTGGCGGAGGGCGGGGTGGACATGGTCGCCACCACCGTGGGCGCGGACATCCTGATGCGCGGCACAGGCGTCCTGCCCGCAAACACGGCCATCTCCCCCCTGGCGGACATGCACTGGATTCCGGTCGGCCTCTTCGTCGCGGTGTTGCGCGGCCTGCCGGAGGCGCGGTTGCGCAGCATCGCCGAGGCCATCGCCGCCCTGCTGGAACTGCCCTTCCAGAGGACGGCCTTCGCCCGCGGCCTCTACTGGCCCGGCCCGGTGCGCGAGGATGTGGCGCTGGAGCATGCGCCGCCCGAAATGCAGGCGGAGATGCGCCGCCTGGTGCGGCCTGGAACCCCCGGCCTGATCGCCGGCGGGCATTTCGCACCGCCCCTGCTGCTGGAAGAGACCCTGACGATGCTGCGGCGATGGGATGAGGATATTTCGGCTTGGCACGGAGTCCGGCCATGATCCTGGCGCTTTTGCGCGGGCTTTGCACCCTTGCCTTGCTGGGGGCGGTCTGCTCGCCGGTTCAGGCACCGGCGCAGGGTCAACCCGTGCCGGAGGCCAGTCCCCCTGTGCAGCAGCCGCGCGGAACGGTGCCATCGCCGAGCCGGGGGGAGCGGGATGATCATCCGGGGCATGAGCGCATCGCCGGCTTGTCCGTGCAGGACCAGCGCTCCGTGCTCCTGCCCCTGGTCCGGACCACGGATGGCGGCTGCGAGGCGATCGCGGCCGCGTATTTCGCGGGAATTGACGCCACCGGGATCGCCTATTGGGATGTCCGCTGCCAGGATCGGACAGCCTGGCGGATCGCCCTCGCGCGGGATGGCGGCGTGGCCGATCTGATCCTTTGCCCGCGCCAGCCCGGCACCTGTTTCGTGCCGGTGCCCCGGCTGCCGGGCGATCTGGGCGCAGTGCTGCAGGGGCGTTGCAGCGCGGCCTGCGAATTGCGCAGCGGGGCGGCGCGGCAAGCCTGCATCGCGCGTTGCCTCTTGGGCAATGAGGGCATGGCCGGGCCGGGCGGCGACGGTCACGATCGCTATGTGGCGATCTTCGTCGCGGATCTCCCTGTGATGACGGAAGGCTTCCTGGCCAGCGGGCCATCTGCCGCGCTCGCCCGGGAGGCGGCGCGGTCCGCCTGCGCCGCGGTGGCGGGTGCCGCGGGCTGCCGCTTGGCGCTGGCCGCCTTCAACGCGTGTGTGGCTGCGGTGCAGGCGCCCAGCGGGCTGATCTATACCGGAAGCGGAAGCGAACTGGACGATGCGGAACGGGAGGCGCAAGCCTCCTGCGGGCGCGGCGCAACCTGTCAGGTAGTTGTTTCGGGGTGCTGAGGGTTGCGTCTGGCCGGACGGCCCCTTGACCCTTCCCGCGCAAGCTCGTTTGCGATCGCCGCAGCCCGGGCCCATTTGTCACGCTTGGGCCAGCGCCTCGAAAGACGCAGGGTCGGTAGCAGCACGCCAACCGGGGCGTTCAACCCCGCCCCTGACCAAAGCTCAAGCCTGATCATCCCGTCAGTCCGGATGACGGTCCAAGGAGGACCACCCCCTCAAACTCCCCGGCAGGGTAAAAGCCTGCGTGGCTTTCACGCGCTTGCTGCGCCTTCATCAAGCGGAGATGCAAGAAGCTGAGGTTCTTGCCGGGGTGCCTGAGGGGCAAAGCCCCTCAGTCTCCACCCCCCACCGGCGCCGCATCGAACCCATTCGCCAGCACCCCCCGCGGCTTCACCATGTCATAGGGCCCCCGCGGCAGATATTGCGACGTGCCCGGCTCCGCCTGCACCACCCCATCGCGCATGACGATCTCGCCGCGCCGGATGGTCATGACCGGCCAGCCCGTCACCTCCATCCCCTCATAGGGCGTATAGTCAATGGCGTGCTGCATCAGCGCATTGGTGATGGTGCGCTTCGCCTTCGGGTCCCACAGCGCGAGGTCCGCATCGGCGCCGATGGCAATGCTGCCCTTGCGCGGCGCCAGGCCCATCAGCCGCGCCGGGTTGGTCGCCGTCAGCCGCACGAAATCATCCAGGCTGATGCGGCCCTTCGACACGCCCTCGCTGAACAGGATGGGCAGGCGGGCGGTGAGGCCCGGGATGCCGTTCGGAATGTCCCGGAACGTCGCATCCCGGCCATTCTGCCCCTTGCCGCGGGTGCCCTCGAAGCTGAAGGCGCAATGGTCGGAGGAGACCACATCCAGCACGCCGCGCCGGATCAGGTCCCAGATGCGCGCATGCTCCTCCGTGTCGCGCGGCGCGGGGCTGCACATGAACTTCGCCCCCTCGAAGCCGGGCTGGTCCATCTGGTCCGCCGTGAGGGCGATGTATTGCGGGCAGGTCTCGCCCCAGACCTTCACGCCGCGGCGCTGCGCGCGGGCGATTTCCTCCGCGGCCTCGGCGCAGCTGACATGGAAGACCTGGATGGGCTGGTCCACCAGCTCGGCCAGCGCGATGGCGCGGTGCGTGGCCTCGCGCTCCACCACCGGCGGGCGGGACCAGGCGTGGTATTTCGGCGCGGTCAGCCCGGCCTTCAGCAGCGCCTCGGTGCGCCAGTTGATGGCCGCGTAATTCTCGCAATGCACGGTGACGAGGCAGCCATGCTTGCGGGCCGTGACCAGCACCTTGATGAAATCGGCATCGCTGACATGCACCGCATCATAGGTCAGGAACACCTTCAGGCTGCGCACACCTTGGGCGACCAGCTGCGGGATCTCCCGCTCCAGCACCTCCTCCGTCGCGTCGCTGATGATCTGGTGAAAGGCGTAGTCCACCATCCCTTTCTTCGCCCGCGCCGAGGAATCGGCGAAGCGCTCCAGCACACCATGCCCCTTCCATTGCGGCACGAAGCAGACGACGGAGGTGGTGCCGCCAGCGAAGGCCGCGCGGCTGGCGCTTTCGAAGCTTTCCTCATTCACGCCGTGCGGATTGGGTTCCTCGATGTGGCAATGGCTGTCCACGCCGCCGGGCAGCACGAGAAGCCCCTCGGCCGAGACGCTCGGCCCGCCTCTTTCCATGCTTTCCGCCAGGTCCACGATGCTCCCGCCCCGCACCCCGATGTCGCAGCGCGTGGTGCCGAAGCCCGTCGCCACCTGCCCGCCGCGCACCACCAGATCATATTCCGCCATGCCTGCCATTTCCTCTTGCACGGGGTGCAGCA
>JAIYDS010000023.1 GCA_027487385.1 Acetobacteraceae bacterium
CAACCGCTGCGGCAATGCCGTGATCAACCGGCACCGCGCACCAGCGTCGCGGTTCCAGCGGTTCCTGGCCGGCGTGCCGAACACCCGTGCGGCAGCGTTCTGGCAGTCTGCCACGGAGGTGGGCGTGGAGGGGCTGATCACCATCGCGACCTCCACGACCACCGCGACCTTCATGGCAGATTTCTGCTTCAACGGGCTGACGGACGTGACGCCGACCGATCGGGCGGTCACGCTGGCGGCAAACCGCGGGCTGGGGTGGATGCTCGATACCTCGCAGGCGAAGGAATTCGCTCTGGCGCATTGGCTGACGAGCGGGGCGTCGGGCGGGCGGCTGTTCGTGCGGGTGTTCGACGGCGCGGGGAACGTCCGCGAGGACATCGCCGGCGACGTGCTGGCCTCAATCACCACCATGCAGTGGAACGGGCCGGCCAAAGGCTGGAACGCCGGCGCGCCGATGGATGATGCGAACTTCAATCGGCGGCAGACCATCCGCGTCGGCGCTGCGGTGGCTTATGCGCAGGTGGGCGTGATCGGCTTTGACGGGCCGATCGATCTGCAATCACTGCGGCTCTACGGGCTGCCAGAAGCCGCACCCGCGGTGTTGAACGGCACGCCACTGTTGACGGGGGCGCTGTTCGGCTCCGGGCGGCGGGAGTTCGCTGCGGAGGTGTCCTGGGATCTGCCGAGCCTGGCGCCCGGAGCGACCGCGTTGCTCGATGTCACGGTGAACGGGGCGCGGGCGGGCGACCTGGCGCAGGCTTCGCTGGTGTCCTCGACGCGGTTCATCGAGCTCGATGCAGCCGTGTGGTCGAACAACACGGCGCGGGTGATGGCGCGGAACATCTCCGCGGCGACGTTCGATCTGGCGGCGGCGACGCTGTCGGTGGCAGTGGCGAAGCGGCGGGTGCCGTAGGCCGTGAATGCCGGCAACCTTGCGGGCGGATAAGGGGGCCGCGAGATGATTAATCGAAAGGTTGCGGGTCTGCTACCATCACGTATGCTGATGCAATTGAGAATCAACGCACCGTGGAGGTACGACCCGAGATATGCGGCACATCAGGAGGCGTAAGGATCTCCGGCCACCCATACTCGATAGCAAAGCTGCGGCGGCGTACCGGTCCACCATTACACGATATCTCAAAAGCGGGACTGTCGAGGTGCGGCCGCCCGAGGCACCTAGATTTTTAATCGAAACTGAGGATCTGCTAAAGGCTCTGTTCCAGCAGTTCGAAAGCGCCTGCGCCTACTGCGAAACGCCTGTGGACGCTACGACAGGAAATATTGACCATTTTCGCCCACTCCAAGGCGCTGATCGTGGCGATGGAAGGATCGATTACCGGCACTACTGCTGGACCGCCCTCGAATGGGAAAATTTATATCTCTCATGCAACGCCTGTCTACGCGCGAAACGTAACTTCTTCCCTATCCGTGGGACGAGCCGGGTGTCTGCGCCACTTACAGAGCTCGCCCGGACCGAGCAGGCGCTACTTCTTGACCCGTGCCGTGACCACCCGGCCCGGCACTTTGCAGTGCTGGGAGACGTACTCGTCGGGACAAGCGACGCCGGTCGCGCCACGATCGAAATCCTCGCGCTCAATCGCCCCGAGCTCGTAGAGGCGCGCCTCCGGACGCTGGAGCGACTGCGAAGCATCTTTCGGCATCAGGGGGTCATGCCGTCCTCGTGGTCGGTGGAGCGTGTCTCGGACATGTTCGTCGATGGGCCCTTCCGCGGCTCGCTGTATATCGCGCTCCTTCAGCACTTACCTCCTGAGAACGCGTTGCGTGCCTGGCAGACAGCGCCACCCTCCGCTTGGCGGGTCGCCAAGCTCGCCGAAGTCTCTCGTCCTGATCTGGGTGACGCAGGTGTTCCCGCGCAGCCACGCCGTCAGTTCGATACATCAGACCGACGATACGTGCGGCAGGTCACGATCCAGAACTTCAGAGGGGTCCGGCACGCTGTGGTTGACTTCCCGCAGCGCGGGAAGGCCGCAAACAAGGCCCCTGGCTCGCTCGTCCTTCTGGGAGAAAACGCGGCTGGAAAGACGTCAATACTGCAGGCGACTACTTTAGGGGCTTTGGGGGCGAGGCGCGCCCATGAGGCTGGCTTGACGCCGCGAGAGTGTTTGCGCGACGGAGCCGACTTTGGACGTATCGAGGTCAAGTTCTGGGACACAGATGAGAAGAACATCGTCGAGTTTGCCAGGGGCGATGACGCATTTGGCGGGCGCACGCAAATCGAAACGACCGTGCTCGCTTATGGTGCCTACCGTCTTCCAGCGCGGAGACAGCTTGGGTTATCAAAGCGCGGTCAGTTCCGCGTCCATTCGCTTTTCTCGGAGAGGGGGCTAGTTAATGGCCCGTTTGGATTGGAGCGCCAGTTCCAGGGCCCGCTCCGGCGAGATCGCACCGAGGATGCGACGCGGGCGCTGAACGCGCTACTTGTTGGCTCAACCCAGGCACAGATCTCACCCGATGGCATCGTGATCGAAGAGGCGGGACGGCCACAACGATTGGTCAACCTGAGCTCGGGCGTCAAAAGTGTTGTATCGATCGCAACAGACGTAATGGACGTCATGTACGAAACATGGGGTGGGATAACGTCAGCCCAGGCACTAATCGTAGTCGATGAAATCGATGCACATCTGCACCCGACGTGGCGACTAAAGATTGTTGACGCGCTCCGCGCTGCCTTCCCTCTTTCGCAGCTCGTGCTCAGCACCCACGATCCACTAGTTCTGAGGGGCCTAGAGCGTCAAGAGATTAGCATACTTGAGCAGCCCACCGACGGCGTTCTGCGGCTGAGACAACCGCGCACACCCGACACGCGAGGTCTCACCGTCGACCAGATACTCACCTCCGACCTGTTCGGTCTAGAGAGTACGCTCGCCCCTGAAACCGCGCGCGACCTCAATGAGTACTACCGGCTGCTAGCCATGCAGTTGCCGAGTGGCGACGAGGCGACAAGGCGGGAAGAACTAGCAAGGCGACTGCCACTATCGCGGCCGATAGGCACGACACGCCGCGAACGGCTCCTCTACGCCGTGATCAATAGATACCTCGAACGCACAGCTGTTCCAGCGAGAGCCGACGTCTGGGATACTCAAGCCGTGGAAGAGTTGGTTGATGAGTTCGAAGAGGTGCAACGGGCGGCAGACGCGGATGATTAGACGTAGCCGGAAGCTGGTCGACGTACCGGCGTGCTTAGCGGACTCCGCCTCGCTTGCAGAGAAGGAGCGGCGAAAGGCGCTACGTCACCACACGAGGACGCCGCCGCCCAAAAAGGCGTACCCGTTCAGCGTATATCGCGAGGGGGAGGTCCACAGCGCGCTGGATCGCCTTTTCGCAACCAAGTGCGCCTACTGCGAATTCAAGAGAGCCGGAGCTCCCTTCGATATCGAGCACTACCGACCCAAGGGTGAAGTTGTCGAGCCATGTGGGACGCGGCGACCCGGATATTGGTGGCTGGCATCAACCTGGACGAACCTCCTGCCTGCATGTCAGGACTGCAACCGCCGGCGATACCAGGAAACTGAGGCTGGTCCTTACCTGTTCGGAAAAGAAAACAAGTTCCCGCTGCGGCCTGGCACGTCAAGGGCCATTCACCCTGGTGGAGAAGCTCAAGAGCAACCGCTGCTCCTTGACCCATCAGTCGACGACCCCACCGAGCACATTTGTTTCCATGTCGGAAAGGACAAGCAGGGCCAGGACGTGTCTCTTGTATCGGCCGTTGTTAAGGCTGATGGGGTCAAGGACGAACGAGGTCAAGCAACGATCGACACTATCGGGCTAGACAGGCCATCCCTCGTGCAACAGCGGATGACGTCGATTACTCACCTTCGACTCGCACTCAGGTCGGTCGAGAAAGAATGGGAGCGCTATCTGTCCGCTGATATACCGGAGCGGCGAGAGGCAATCAAAGCTACCATTAGAAAAGAAATGCAGGGCGTGGCAGCGGCGTTCCTAGTTTGGGATGCAGAGTACTCCGCTGCGTGCCGCGCAGAATACAAGGCATGGATCGCCGCGATCCGAGCGAGAGCAAGCGAGGAACGAAAATCAGGTGAGCAAAAGGTCGCTTAGCACGCCAAGCCCGCATTGAAGACCTGCTCGCGCGCTCGGACCGCCCGCACCTCACCCAAACACCATCGCCAATCGATTGGGCATCTGAGAGGCGCATGGCATCTGAATGAAACTTCACCCCTCAATGGCGGGCGGAAAGCCGGACTAGTTATGCTAAGCGCGGGAGCGCCTTAAGTCGACGTCGTCCAGCGGCGCCGCAGCGAGAAGATTCTTCAGGCTACGCGTCGGCTCTCGACCAAGCGGCGACGGAGCAGAGCGTGCGCGTCGCTGACCTGATCGCGGTCAGCAAGAGCCTCTGCCGCCGCCCCAACAAGAGACGCGTCCTGGCCGCGCGCCTTGTGACGAGGCTCTGTGGGCGCCATTCTCCAAGGCTCCAGCCTAGAGACCGCCTGTACCGAGTCGCACTTCCTCCGCCAGTTCCCATACGAGCCGTGCTCTCCGCCTGACCGACCGCTGCGCTGAATGGCAGGTTTCCTGGGGCTTTTGGGGCACACCTGTTGACTGACCCGGCACGGAGACAGCCGCAAATCGCTCTCCGAAGGCGACTTCTCTTCGGACCTCCGTATGCATCCGGCGAGTCCCGCCTACCGGGTCGCGGCTGAAGCTGTCCTTTGTTCGTACGGGCGCTCTTGTGAGCGTCGGTAAGGACGGAGGGTTTGGTGGAGATCATCACAGGGGTTGAGCGTCGTCGTCGCGGGCGGCCAGAGCAGAAGTTGCGGATCCTGTCCGAACTCGATGAGTCAGGCGTGACGGTGGCCGAGGTGGCGCGTCGGCACCATGTGAGCCGGGGCCCTGCTCAGTCCGGACCTCGGCGATGTCGATGTGAAAGTAGCCCATCGGGCTGCCTTTCCGATGCGTCGTGCGTCTCACGCTCGACCATCTCAGGCGAACAAATCCTGTCGCGCCTGGCCTTACATTCCACTCCGCCGGCTCAGAACCGATAGGCCAGCGAGACGGACCCGCCATGCCCGGTCAGGTTCTGGCTGTACTCGCCCTCATATTGCAGCCGCATCTCCAGCCGGTTCGTCGCGAAGAGCTGCGCACCCACCGCCACACGCCCCACCACCTGGTCCGTCCGCACGGAGGTCTCGAACCGCGCGCCCGTGGGCGAGGCCGCCAGGCGGCTCTCCTGCTTCCAGCGCCCGTCGCTCAGCAGGCTCACCCCCGCCGCGGTGAACAGCCGCATCACCACGCCATTGGCGAAGTTCACGCGCCCGCCCACCTCGACCGCCGGCGTCAGCGCCGCCACCGTGCTCGATCCCGAGGCCACATCCAGGTTCAGCACGCCCGCCCCGCTCTCCTGAAAGGCGCTGGAGCGCGCATGGATCAGGCTCAGCGTCATCGAGGGACGCAGGTAGAGCTCCTCCCGCCCCAGCGTGTAGGTCCCGCGCAGCAGGGCGCCCACATTCGACAAGGTCGGGCTGCCGCGGGCGATGGAGCCAAAGCCCGGCAGGGTGATGGTGCGCGTGCTGTTGAACTCGCCCGCACCCCCGAACACCGCGCCCGAGAAAAGCCAGGGGCCCGTCTGGTACTTCGCCGTCACGGCGGCATAGCCCGCCTGGCCGCGGCCGCTGTTCAACCCCTCGCTGGTGGAGAGGCGCGAATTCTCATAGGCGATGGAGCCGCCCAGGAACCAGCCGCCGCCCATCGCCCATTGCCCGCCGGCCTGCCACAGCGTGGAGTTGTAGCGGAAGCCCGAGACGCCATCGGCGGCCGATTGCGCCGAAGTGCGGCCGGTGAGCGTGGCCCAGACGCATTCGCCCTCGCGCAGCATGGCGGTCGAGCCTTCGAATTGCGGGCAGCTCAGCGCGGCATTGGCGAAGTTGCGCGCACCGGCGGCGACGCGCGCGCCGGGCGCCAGGCTGGAACTGGGCGAGATCTGCCGCAGCGCGGCGCTATAGGCGCCCTCGCC
>JAIYDS010000081.1 GCA_027487385.1 Acetobacteraceae bacterium
AGCTTGGAGCGCACCAGCTCCGCGATGCGCTCGATCAGCACCGACTTGTTCACCTGGTACGGGATCTCGTTCACGATGATGGCCTGGCGCTGGCCCTTCATCTCCTCGATCACGCAATCGGCGCGCAGCGGGATGGAGCCGCGGCCATTCTCGAAGGCCGAGCGGATGCCGGAACGGCCCAGGATGATGCCGCCCGTTGGGAAATCCGGCCCGGGGATGATCTGCATGAGATCTTCCAGGCTCGTCTCCGGCTCCGCGATCAGCTTGAGGGTGGCGTCAATCACCTCGGTCGGGTTGTGCGGCGGGATGTTGGTGGCCATGCCCACCGCGATGCCGCCCGCGCCATTCACCAGCAAATTCGGGAAGGCGGCCGGCAGAACCCGGGGTTCCTCGGCGCTTTCGTCGTAATTCGGGGTGAAATCCACCGTGTCTTCGTCAATGCCCTCCAGCAGGGCGGCGGCGGATTTGGCGAGACGCACCTCGGTGTAGCGCATGGCCGCCGGCGGGTCGCCATCCATGGAGCCGAAATTGCCCTGGCCATCCACCAGCGGCACGCGCATCGAGAAGCCCTGCGCCATGCGCACCATGGCGTCATAGATCGCAGAGTCGCCATGCGGGTGATACTTGCCCATGACGTCGCCGACGACGCGGGCCGATTTGCGGTGCGGCTTGTCGAAGGTGTAGCCGGCCTCATGCATGGCGAAGAGGATACGGCGATGCACCGGCTTCAACCCGTCACGCACATCGGGCAGCGCACGGCTGACGATGACGGACATCGCGTAATCGAGGTAGGAGCGGCGCATCTCCTCTTCGAGGGCGATGGGGGCCACGTCCAGGGGCTTGGGGATTTCGTCGCTCAAACGGGATTTTCCTGGATGTTAAGGCCAGGGGCTCTGCCCCTGGACCCCGGCAAGAACCTCAGGTTCTTGCAACTCCGACAAATGGTGGTGCAGGAGGCTCGCCTCCTGCTGGGGGGCGCGGGGGGCAAAGCCCCTCGCAACGCTCAGAAGGGAATATCATCATCCATATCCGGCTTCTTCCCTGAATCCCAACCGCCCGAACGCGGCGCGCCCGCCCGGGCCGGGGCCGAGCTGCGCTCGCCGCCACCGCCGGAATAGCTCCGCTCCTCGCCCATCTCGCCGCCGCCCGAGGAGCGGCCGCCCACCAGGGCCAGTTCGCCACGATATTGCCGCAGCACGATCTCGGTCGTGTACTTGTCCTGGCCGGAGGAATCCTGCCACTTCCGGGTTTCCAGCTGGCCCTCGACATAAACCTCGCTGCCTTTCTTCAGATAGCGCTCGGCGATCTCGCCCAGCTTCTCATTGAAGATGGCCACCGCGTGCCACTCGGTGCGCTCCTGCTGGTTGCCCTCGCGATCCTTGTAGCGCTCGCTGGTCGCGATGCGCAGGTTCACGACCTTGCCGCCATTCTGGAAGTTCCGCACTTCCGGATCCTTGCCGAGGCGGCCCAGGATGATCACCTTGTTCACACCGGCCATGCGTGGCGACTCCTTGCAATTTGGTTCCGGAACCTAGCTTTTCCGGGATGGCCGGGCCAGCCCCGCGCCAAAGGCTTGGCACCCGCCCCCGATATGGTGCAAAAGCCGCGTGAACACAACACGAACATTCTGCCCCGGAGTCCCCCATGCCGCGCGACACGCCCCCTGCCCCCGCGGCCAAAGCCGATCTGATCCGCATCCGGGGCGCCCGGCAGCACAATCTCAAGGACGTCAATCTCGACCTGCCGCGCGGCAAGCTGGTGGTGCTCACCGGCCTCTCCGGCTCCGGCAAATCCTCGCTGGCCTTCGATACGATCTATGCCGAGGGCCAGCGCCGCTATGTGGAATCGCTCAGCGCCTATGCGCGGCAATTCCTCCAGCTCATGCAGAAGCCCGATGTGGACAGCATCGAGGGCCTGTCGCCCGCCATTTCCATCGAGCAGAAGACCACCAGCCACAACCCGCGCTCCACCGTCGGCACGGTGACGGAGATCCACGACTATATGCGCCTGCTCTGGGCGCGGGTCGGCGTGCCCTATTCGCCGGCGACCGGCCTGCCGATCGAGGCGCAGACCGTCTCCCAGATGGTGGACCGCGTCATGGCCATGCCGGAGGGCACGCGGCTGCTCATCCTGGCGCCGGTGATCCGCGGCAAGAAGGGCGAGTATCGGAAGGAGTTGCTGGAATACCAGCGCCGCGGCTTCGAGCGCGTGAAGATCAACGGCACCCTCACTTTGATCAGCGAGGCGCCCAAGCTCGACAAGAAGCTGAAGCACGACATTGACGTGGTGGTGGACCGCGTGGTGGTCCGCGACGGCCTGGCCCAGCGCCTGGCCGATAGCTTCGAGACCGCGCTCGCCCTGGCCGATGGCATCGCCTATGCCGAGAACGCGGATGGCGGCGAGCGGACGGTCTTCTCCCAGAAATTCGCCTGCCCCGTCTCCGGCTTCTCCATCGAGGAGATCGAGCCCCGGCTGTTCAGCTTCAACTCGCCCCAGGGCGCCTGCCCCACCTGCGATGGTCTCGGCACGGAAAGCTTCTTCGACCCGGCGCTGGTCATCCCCAACCCGGGGCTGAGCCTGAAGGAGGGCGCCATCGTCCCCTGGGCCGGCAATGCCAGCAGCCCCTATTACGACCAGACCCTGGTCAGCCTGGCCAAGCATCTGAAAATCGGGATGGAGAAGCCCTGGGAGGAACTGCCGCCCGAGGCGCAGCACGCCATCCTGCACGGCACCGGCGCCGAGCCAGTCACCCTGCGCTACAAGGACGGCCTGCGCGCCTATGAGGTGCAAAAGCCCTTCGAGGGCGTGATCAAGAATCTGGAGCGCCGCTTCCGCGAAAGCGACAACCCCTGGGTGCGCGAGGATATGGCGCGCTACCAGGCGGAAAAGCCCTGCCACGCTTGCGGCGGGCACCGGCTGAAGCCGCAATCCCTCGCCGTGAAGGTCGCCGGCTGCCACATCGGCGAGGCCTCTTCCCTTTCCATCCGCCGCGCGAAGGATTGGTTCGCCGGCGTGATGCCGAATCTGACGCCGCAGCGCCAGGACATCGCCCGCCGCATCCTCCGCGAGATCGAGGACCGGCTGCAATTCCTGAATGATGTGGGGCTGGACTACCTCTCGCTCTCGCGCAGCAGCGCGACGCTCTCGGGCGGGGAAAGCCAGCGCATCCGCCTCGCCTCACAGATCGGCAGCGGCCTGACGGGCGTGCTCTATGTGCTGGATGAACCCAGCATCGGCCTGCACCAGCGCGACAATGAGCGCCTGCTGGGCACGCTGCGCCGCCTGCGCGATATCGGCAATTCCGTCATCGTCGTCGAGCATGACGAGGATGCGATCCGCACCGCCGATTACCTGGTGGATATCGGCCCCGGCGCCGGCAAGGCGGGCGGCACCGTGGTCAGCCAGGGCACGCCCGATCAGGTGGCGGCCGATCCGAACAGCCTCACCGGCGCCTATCTCTCCGGCCGGCGCGAAATCCCCATGCCGGCGCAGCGGCGCGCCATCGACCGGAAGCGCATGCTGCGCGTGGTCGGCGCCACCGGGAACAACCTGAAGGATGTGACCGCCGAGTTCCCGCTGGGCACCTTCACCGCCATCGCCGGCGTCTCGGGCGGCGGCAAGTCCACGCTGGTGATCGAGACGCTGTTCAACGGCCTCTCGCGCAAGCTCATGGGCGCCTCCGTCGTGCCCGCGCCGCACCAGCGCATCGAAGGGATCGAGCTGATCGACAAGGTCATCGACATTGACCAGTCGCCCATCGGCCGCACGCCGCGCTCCAACCCCGCCACCTATACCGGCCTGTTTGCCCCCATCCGCGACTGGTTCGCCGAGCTGCCGGAAAGCCGCGGCCGCGGCTACAAGCCCGGCCGCTTCAGCTTCAACGTGAAGGGCGGCCGCTGCGAGGCCTGCCAGGGCGATGGCGTCATCAAGATCGAGATGCACTTCCTGCCCGATGTCTACGTCACCTGCGACACCTGCAAGGGCAAGCGCTACAACCGCGA
>JAIYDS010000303.1 GCA_027487385.1 Acetobacteraceae bacterium
ACGCCCAGCTCTGGGGCGCGATCGGCGCCGTCTTCGGCTCCTGGATGAACACCCGGGCCAACACCTATCGCCGCCTGCACGACATCCCCGCCAGCTGGGGCACGGCCGTGAACGTCCAGGCGATGGTCTTCGGCAATATGGGCGAGGATTGCGCCACCGGCGTCTGCTTCACCCGTGATCCCTCGACCGGCGAGGACATGTTCTACGGCGAGTACCTGGTGAATGCGCAGGGCGAGGATGTCGTCGCCGGCATCCGCACGCCGCAGCCCATGTCCAGCCTGCGCGCCAAGCCCGGCGAGAAGCCGATGGAAGAGGTGATGCCCGCCGCCTATCAGGAGCTGGTCCGCGTCCGCGCCGTGCTGGAAAAGCACTACAAGGACATGCAGGACATCGAGTTCACGGTGCAGCAGAACAAGCTCTACATGCTGCAAACGCGCAACGGGAAGCGCACCGCCGCCGCCTCGCTCAAGATCGCCGTGGACATGTGCGCCGAAGGCCTGATTGACGAGAAGGAGGCCATCAAGCGCGTCGCGCCCGGCTCGCTCGACCAGCTGCTCCACCCGACGCTGGACCCCAAGGCGGCGCGCAAGCTGCTGAGCAAGGGCCTGCCCGCCTCGCCCGGCGCTGCCTCGGGTGTCGTCGTCTTCTCCTCGGATGAGGCCGAAATGCGCGCCCAGAAAGGCGAGAGCGTGATCCTGGTCCGCATCGAGACCAGCCCCGAGGACATCCACGGCATGCACGCCGCCCGCGGCATCCTCACCACGCGCGGCGGCATGACCAGCCACGCGGCGGTGGTGGCGCGCGGCATGGGCCGGCCCTGCGTGGCCGGCGCCGGCGGCATCGCGGTGGATTACGCGGCGCAGGCGCTCTCCGCCGGCGGCCATATCGTCCGCGCAGGCGACCTGATCACCCTGGATGGCGCGACGGGGGAGGTCTTCCTCGGCTCGGTCGCCATGATCGAGCCCAAGCTCTCCGGCGATTTCGCCAAGCTGATGGAATGGGCCGACAAGGTGCGCCGCATGAAGGTGCGCGCCAATGCCGAGACGCCGTTGGATGCCGAGACCGCCCGCAAATTCGGCGCCGAGGGCATCGGCCTCTGCCGCACCGAGCACATGTTCTTCGACCCCGCCCGCATCGGCGCCGTGCGGCAGATGATCATGGCCGAGCATGAGGATGGCCGCCGCGCCGCGCTCGCCAAGCTCCTGCCCTTCCAGCGCAGCGACTTCACCGAGCTTTTCCGGATCATGGCCGGCCTGCCGGTGACGATCCGCCTGCTCGACCCGCCGCTGCATGAATTCCTGCCCCACACGGAGGAGGAAATCGCCGAAGTCGCCGTGGGCCTGGGCGTGGAAGCCGCGGCCATGCAGCGCCGCGCGGCCGATCTTTCGGAAGCCAACCCGATGCTGGGCCATCGCGGCTGCCGCCTCGGCGTGTCCTATCCGGAGATCTATGAGATGCAGGCCCGCGCCATCTTCGAGGCCGCCATCGCGGTGGCGAAGGAAACCGGCACGGCCCCCATCCCCGAGATCATGATCCCGCTCGTCATGTCCAAGCGCGAGCTGGACATCACCCGCGCCCAGGTCGAGGGCATCGCCGCCCAGGTCTTCGCCGAGACGGGCACCACCATCGAATATCTGGTGGGCACGATGATCGAGCTGCCCCGCGCCTGCCTCACCGCCGATGCCATCGCGGAAGCCGCGGATTTCTTCAGCTTCGGCACGAATGACCTCACGCAGACCACCTTCGGCCTCTCGCGCGATGATGCCGGCAAGTTCCTGCCGGCCTATGTCGAGAAGAACATCATCCCGAAGGACCCCTTCGTCTCCATTGATCCGGAAGGTGTCGGCGCCCTGGTGAAGATCGCGGCCAAGAAGGGCCGGCGGGTGAAGCCGGGCCTCAAGCTCGGCATCTGCGGCGAGCATGGCGGCGACCCGGCCTCGATCCAGTTTTGCGAGACGGTGAAGCTGGACTACGTCTCCTGCTCGCCCTACCGCGTGCCGGTGGCGCGGCTGGCAGCGGCGCAGGCGGCGTTGGACAGCGCGGGGAAGACGGATCGGACGGCCTGAAAAAAGGGGCCTCCGGCGGCCGGGGCCACGGGCCCCGGACCCCATTAAATTTTTATGTAAAGGGGTCTGGGGCCTGAGGCCCCAGCCGCCGGAGGCCGTTTTTTCTTACCGCGTCTGCCGCTCAGCGGTCGCGAGATGCACCGCGCCATTGCGCCGCGTGCGATCGGCCATGCCGGTGTTGCAGTTCCAATCCTCGAACACATCATTGCCCGGGCTGGTGACTTCCATTTTTGCCTTCACCCGGCACACCAGGCGCTGGGTCGACGCCTGGCTGCCGCCATGCCAACGGCGCAGCGCGGTGGACCAGCTGCCCGTCTCGCGCGCCCAGCGCGCCATCATGCCCCCGGCCCAATCGGCCGAAGCATCGGGGTTCAGCGGCCAATGCGAGTTGCGCGCATGCACCCGGGCATTCACCTGGACGCAGCCGGCCATGATGCTGCGCCGGGGTGGCGCATTGGCCACCAGGGCGCGGGCCGCTTCCTCCGTCTCCGGGAAATGGGCTCGGCCACCGATGGAAAGGGCATAAGCGTGCAGGCCGCTTTCGGCCAAGGCGACGGCGGTCAAGAGGCCGGGCGGAAGGCCATGCACCTCTTCGGCGCGGCGGGTCGCCTGCAGGCAGGCCGCCCGGGGCGAGAGCTGCGCCGTGCCGCTCGGCATGTCCGCGGCGAGGACGGGGATCAGCTCCTGCGGGGCGTCGCGCATGCGGGCCTCGCCGCTGGGCGGGCGCGGCCGGGCGCGCTGGGCCGTGCGGCTGGCCCCGTCGCGGCGGGCCTGGGTGGCGCGCGGCGGGTTGGCGCGGACCGGCGCAGCGCGGGCCGGCGCGGCAGCGGGGGTCGGGCGGCGCTGGGGTTGGGTGGCGGCGGGCCGGGCGGGGGCGCTGGCCCGCGCCTCGGTGGCCCGTGCGGAAGATGGAACGCCGATCGAGACCGCGCCCAGCACCCAGGCCACAAGGGCACTGAAGGCAAGGCCACGGAGGCTTCCCCGGGGGAAGGACCGGCGCGGGGCGAGGCTGGGCCGCACGCCGATCACTGGGTTTTGCCGGAGCGCGGGATGTTTTTGCGCCCCCTTTGGCAGGCCAGTCTGTCTCAACATGCAATACGCGGTAGCATGGCGTGAAGCGGAAGGGCAACCCTGACCCCCCAAACCCGGGCATGATGCCCTCAGGAGGAGCCCTCACGGCCATGGAGACTGACGCATGATCGGACGTCGCAACGCCCTCGCCACGGGCCTGGCGCTGGCCGCTTCCGCGGCTTCGGCCCAGGTGCTGGACCGGCCGGTGGTGCTGGTGGCGCCCTTCTCCGCCGGGGGCGCGGCCGATCTCGCGGCCCGGCTCTTCGCCGCCCATGCGCCCCGCCACATGGGCAGCCCATCCCAGCCCATCATCGTGGAGAACCGCACCGGTGCCTCGGGCGCCATCGGCACGCAATATGTGGCCCGCGCCCGGCCCGATGGGCACACGCTGCTGCTGGCGCGCGTCGGTTCCTCCGCCATCCTGCCCGCGACCGATCCGCGGACACCCTATCAGCCGGGCGATTTCAGCTGGCTCGCCCTGCTGGATGAGAACCCCTTCGTCATCTGCGTGCGGGCCGATGCGCCCTGGACCAGCCTGGCCGGGCTCATCGCGGCCATCCGCGCCGCCCCCGGCACGTTGAACTTCGCGACCAGCGGGCCCGCCACCATCCTCGACCTCGGCATCCGGCACATGCTCGCCGCCTCCGGCCTGCCGATCGATGCCGCCCAGGCGCTGCCCTTCCGCGGCGGCGGTGAGGCGCTGACGGCGCTGCTCGGCGGCCATGCGCAATTCGTGGGGAATAATCTGGGCGACATGCTGGGCGCCATCCAGCAGGGCCAGCTCCGCGCGCTGGTGGTCAGCGGCGAGGCCCGCCTGCCCAGCCTGCCGGATGTGCCTACCGCAACCGAGGCGGGCCTCCCCGCGCTCTCACAGCTGGCCGGCTGGAACGCGCTGGCCGCCCCCGCGAACCTGCCCGAGCCCGTGCTGGAATTCTGGAGCCGCGTCGCCCGCGCCACAGCAGGGGATCCCGAATGGCTCGCCGCCACGCGGCGCACGGGCAGCGTGCCGCGCTTCCTGGATGGCGCGGCGATGAAGGCCCATGTCGAAGCGCAGATCCTGCTCTACCGGGACCTCGCCCGGCGTCTGAATCTGGGCTGACCTTCTCCCGCCACAGGTTGACGGATCGCGGCATGGCGGCGAGGCTTCCCCCGTCGCGCCACACCGCCGCGGCCCATACATCCCGGGAGGATGCGATGATCGCCAGGAAAGGGCACAGAGCCCCATGAAGAATCCCGCCTACATCGTGGGCGCTTTCGAGCACCCGACGCGCAAGGCCGAGACCAAGTCCACCGCGCAGCTGCATGCCGAGGTCGCCTACGGCGCGCTGCAGGATG
>JAIYDS010000218.1 GCA_027487385.1 Acetobacteraceae bacterium
AGCCTCCATTTCATGCGCTTCAACCTCGGATGGATTGACATCAGAGGACCAAAGGCCACCATCTCAACCGTCAGGGATGTCTCCGAACACCCGTCAGGGATGTCTCCGGTCTAAACAGGGGCCCCAGACCCCATTCCTGGCGCTCCCCAAACAAAGGACATCCCATGACCGAATGGCCCCGACCGGTGGATGGCACCGTGATCCCGCGCTTCGCAGCGCCCGCCACCTTCATGCGCCTGCCGGTGCGGGAAGATGCCAGCGGCCTGGACATCGCCATCTTCGGGATTCCCTTCGATGGCGGCACCACCAACCGGCCCGGCACGCGCCATGGCCCGCGCCAGCTGCGCGAAGCCTCGGGCCTGATGCGCCGCGTCCATCCGATCAGCCTGACCGAGCCCTATGCGCTCTGCCGCGTGGCCGATCTGGGCGATCTGCCGACCAACCCCACCGATCTGATGCAGACGCTCGACCTCGTGACCGATGCCACCGCGAAGATCCGCGCGGCCGGCGCCTGGACCCTGGCGGCGGGCGGCGACCATCTGCTCTCCCTGCCCCTGCTGCGCGGCATCGCCCAGGCGGAGCCCTCGCTCGGCGCGCTCGGCATGGTGCATTTCGACAGCCATTCCGACACGAATGACAGCTATTTCGGCGGCACCCGCTACACCCATGGCACCCCCTTCCGCCGCGCCATCGAGGAAGGCCTGCTGGAGCCCACGCGGATCGTGCAGATCGGCATCCGCGGCTCGCTCTACGCGGCGGATGACATGGATTGGGCGCGCTCCGTCGGCATCCGCATCATGACCATCGAGGAATGCGTGGACCTGGGCCCCGATGCGGTCGCCGCCGAGGCGAAGCGCGTGGCGGGCGGCGGCCCGGCCTATCTCACCTTCGACATTGACAGCATCGACCCCGCCTTCGCGCCCGGCACCGGCACGCCGGAGGTGGGCGGCTTCACCCCGCGCGAGACCATGCGAATCCTGCGCGGCCTGCAGGGCCTCGATATTGTGGGCGCCGATCTGGTCGAGGTCTCGCCCCCTTATGACCCCTCCGGCAACACGGCGATGGTGGGTGCGACCATGATGTTCGAAATCCTGTGCCTGATGGCTGAAACACGGGCACGCCTCCGCCCTGGCTGAGGCAGGAATGCCCAGGGAGTCGAATTTTTCATCATTTTCGCTCTTTGCGGACGATGTGTTCGGGTTCAGCATCATTCTTGGATTTTTGTGAGACCCGCCCGATGCGCCGTGCCCTCTTGCTTCTTGCCGCTCTTGCCCTGCCCCTGGCCGTCCCTGGCGCTGCCCGCGCCCAAGGGCCGACCACCATCGTGGTGAATTTCGCCGCAGGCGGCTCGGCCGACCGGATGGCCCGCCTGCTGGCGCCCGAGATGGCCGAATTGCTGAGCAGCCAGGTGATCGTGAAGAACACGACCGGCGCGGCGGGCGTGATCGGCGCGGCGGAGGTGGCGCGCGCCCGGCCGGATGGCACGACGCTTCTGCTCTCCACCACCGGCCCCATGGCCATCCAGCCGCATATCCGCAGCGACCTGCCCTATCGCATGGCGGATTTCGTGCCGCTCTGCCAGATCGGTGATGCGCCGGTGATGATGATGGCCGCCCCCAACAGCCCGGTGCGCGATGCCGCCTCCCTCGTCGCCCAGGCGCGGGCGGCGCGCGGCGGCTTCACCTATGGATCGGCGGGAATCGGCTCGATTCCGCATATCGTCATGGTGGCCATGGCGCGCCAGGCGAATGTGGAGATGATCCATGTCCCCTTCCGCGGCAGCGCCGAGGCGATCATCTCCCTGCTGCGCGGCGATGTGATGGTCTATGCCGATCTGCCGGGCCCGCTGCGCGCGAACAACCTGCACCCGGTGGGTGTCATGGCCGAGGCGCGCACCGCCGAATTCCCCGAGGTGCCGACCTTGCGCGAGCAGGGCTTTGACCTGGTTCATTCCATCTGGACCGGGCTGTTTGCCCCCGCCGCCACGCCCATCCCCGTCCTGGACCGCCTGCAGGCCGCCTGTGAATACAGCCTGCAGCGCGCCTCAGTGATCGAGGGCTTCCGGCGGCTCAACATGGCCGTCGTGTTCCGCGATCCCGCCGCCTTCTACGGCTTCTGGCAGGCAGAGCTGGCGAAGTTCGAGGGCATCGTCCGGGAATCCGGAATTCGCGCAGGGGATTGAAAATTCGGGCGGCACACCCGAAACTCCAGGCTTGCAAACCCGAAACCGCCGTCCGCAATTCTTCTACACGACCACCCCCCTCCCCTGCCCCTATCTCCCGGGCCGGACGGAGCGGAAGATCGTGACCGAATTGACCGGCCCGGATGCCGAGGCGCTGCATGACCGCCTCTCCCGCGCCGGGTTCCGCCGCAGCCACAACATCGCCTATTCGCCGGTCTGCCCTGGTTGCCGCGCCTGCGTGCCGATCCGCGTCCGCGCCGAGGATTTTCGGCCCAACCGCACGCAGCGCAAGATCCTGGCCCGCAATGCCGATCTGGAGGTGCGCGCCGTCCCCGCCCGCGCCACGGCCGAGCAATTCGCGCTGTTCCAGCATTACCAGCAAAGCCGCCACGCCGGCGGCGACATGGCGGCCATGGGCTTCTACGACTATCGCGCCATGGTGGAGGACACGCCCATCACCACCGGCCTGGTCGAGTTCCGCGATGGCACCGGCCGGCTGCTGGGCGCCTGCCTGACCGATTGGCTCTCGGACGGGCTCTCCGCCGTCTACAGCTTCTTCGCGCCCGAGGAGGATCGCCGCAGCCTGGGTGCCTTCGCCGTGATGTGGCTGCTGGCCGAGGCTTTGCGCGGCGGCCAGCCCTATGTCTATCTCGGCTATTGGGTCGCCGAGAGCCGGAAGATGGCCTACAAGGCGAGCTATCGCCCCGCCGAGGTGCTGATCCAGGGGCAGTGGCAGGCGTTGGACGCGGCCGAACCCGCCGAGGCCGAGCGCGTCAGCGTCGGCTAGAGCGTGCTGCGTTCACATGCGTTCACTCCGCACGCTCTAGACTTTGCTGAGAGGATGATTCAGCGTCTCGGCGATTCCGCCTCAACGCATCATGCTCTAGCCACCCTGTTCTGATGGCCGATCCCTGAACTCCTGGGGTCTGGGGCCTTTCGGCCCCAGCCGCCGGAGGCCTTTTCGGTTGATTTTTTCGGCATTTTTTCCTATATTCCCGACATGCAGCCCCTCCTCACCGACGCCGAATACGCCCTTCTCCTCCCTCTCATCCCGGGCGGGGGCCGGCTGTAGCGCGCCAATTGCTTTCGGAAGGTTCGCCAATTGAAATCGGAACCCTCAAAGCGGCCTGGCGCTCCCGCATAAGAGCCCTCTGAGAGCCCTCTCAGTCTCCCTTCGGAGACACCCTGGCAACCATCTCCAGCACCGCCCAATCACCGCTGGACTGTGCCGGCGAACAGAGCGTCAGTCGGGTCACCGAAACGGAGACCAGACGATGAGCCAGACCGACACCCTCACCCGCGCCACCCGCAACCAGCAGCGCAGCCTGGATGCCTTCATGGCCCGCCACGCGGCGGTAGCCGCCCTGCTGGAGCGCCTCACATCCGCCAGCGCCGACCATTTCGGCGCGGATCCCGAGCGGGTGCTCTGGGCCGAAGCCTCCTCCCTCGCCCGCGTGGAGGAGCTGCTGGAGGAGGCCGCGCGCTTCATCGGGGCGTGATCAGCACCTCGCCCGCCTTGCCGCGCCCCAGCGGGCCAGCCAGGGAATAGCGCACCTCCACCGCCTCGATGGCAAAGCGGGCGAAGCAGGCCCGCACCCCGGGCACATCGTTCAGGCTCATCACCCAGGCGCCGCGCAGCTGGGCCAGCGCTTCGGCCAGGGCCTCGAAGTCCTCCCGCCCGAAGAGCCCCGCGCCGTAATAGTCCTCGCACCCCCAATAGGGTGGATCCAGATAGAAGAGGGTCTCCGGCCCGTCATACCGGGCCAGCGCCTCGCGCCAGGGCAGGCACTCGATCACCACGCCGGCCAGGCGCTCATGCACCTCCTCCAGCATGGCGGCGAGCTTGGTGACGTCAAACCGCGCAGGGCCCGTCCGGTTCACCCCGAAGTTGCGGCCATGGACCTTGCCGCCATAGGCCGTGCGCTGGAGGTAGATGAGGCGCGCGGCACGCTCCAGGTCCGTCAGGGTATCCGGCACCGCGGCCACCAGGCGCTCGAACTCGGTGCGGCTGGTGAGCTGCCAGCGCAGCATGTCCAGCAGGGCCTGGTAGTGGCGCTGGAGCACCCGGAACAACGTGGCCACATCGCGCGAGGCATCGTTGATGACCTCGGCCTTGGAGCGGAAGGGCCGGCGCAGGAAGATCCCGCCCATGCCCACGAAGGGCTCCACATATAAGGTGTGGGGCACGGCGCGCAGCCGCTCCACGATCAGCCCGGAGAGGTTGCGCTTGCCGCCCACCCAGGGCGCCACGGGCCGGGTGGGCGGCACGGGCGTCAGCGACGATTCATCATTCATTGAGATCAGACCCTCACAATGCCCTGGCCCGCGCGGGCGGGCGGGGCGGTTTCGACCGTGCGTGGAGGGTCAAGCTCCGCGCGGCTTCGGGGTGGTGAGACACCCCAGGCCCCCCGCTCTCAGGCGGGGGTTAAAGCGCCGTCCAGCTGCGCCAGAGGTCATCCAGCGCGGCCGGGGCGATCCCGTGGGCGGTGGCCATGAGCCCGACCAGCGGATTGCTGCGCTCGGCCTGCGACATGGCCGCCCAGGTGATCCGGGCGGCCAGCTGCTCACCGGCGGGGAGCTGGGTGAAGATCGCCTCGACCGCGGCCGGCACAGCGCCGGACTGTGCGGCCGCCAGGGCTTCCTCGCCCGTGATCAGCCCCTCGGCGGCGAGGCCAAGCAGCAGCTGGCGGCGGCTGATGGGCGGCAGCGTGCCCAGCTCGGCGATGCGGCCCACCAGGGCATCCGCCACCCATTGCGGCGCGGCCTGTACGCCGTTCGGCAGGGGCAGCGCCTCGCTCGCGCGGATCAGCGCGGTCCAGGCCGGGTTGCCGCTGACATCCGTCGCGGCTGTCACCACGAAACCGGCGATGGCCGGATGGCGGGGCTGGGTTGGCTCCGCCCCATCCGGCGCCCAGCCGAGCGCGGTGAGCGCGGCGGCCATCGCGGCGGGCGACGCCGTCCAGAGGTGGTCGAGGTAAGCGGTCATGTTCGGCTCCATCAAAAAGTGAGCCCGGGCAGCTCGGCGTCGCTGAGGGCGTAGGGGACGATGCGGTGCGCTTGCAGATAGGCCTCGGGCGCGGCGGTCCCCGCCAGGTTTGGCCCAAAGCGCAGATGGGTGAGGCCGCTGACAGGCCCGCCAGTGACGGCCTGGACCGCGCCACGATTGACGCTGATGGCAAGGCGCCCGGCGCTGATGCTGGCGGCATAGGTCAGGAACTCGCCCGGCGTGAAGGCGGCGGCCACCCCATCCGCCACGGCGCCGGCCAGCACGCGCGTCGGCGCGATGGTCGCTCCGCCGGCCAGGTTGCGAACGATAAAGCGGTTGGCATCGCTGCCGTCGTCGATCTGGATGAGGTTCTGGGCAGCACCGGCCGGCGCGGCGGCGAGCAGCATGACGCGCGCGAGGATGGTGCAGCCGCCGTCCGCGCCCACGCCAAAGCGGCTCAGCAGCTCGGCGGCCGCGTCGCCCAGCCGGGTGCTGGCGGCCAGATCGCCAGGGGCGGGCAGAACCGGGGCGGAGCCACCGCCCACAGCCGCGCCAAAGGGCAGCGCCACACGCAGACGGAACAGCGGGCTGGTCCCGATGGCACCGCCGATCCTGATCCGCCCCTGCAACCCGGTGGTGCCCACCGGCGCGATCCGCGTGTTGAGCACGGGCTGTTGGCCCAGCCGGGCGGTGGTGGGGACAAAGGTCGGGCTGACCACCTCGACCGAGGGCGGCATGTGAAGGCGCAGCTGGAAGTTCGCCCCATCCAGGACGTTGTCGAAGGCCGGATCGAGCCCGCAGAAGCACTCCACCTGCATGTTGTCGCCGTCCGCGAAGAACAGGACGCCGGCGGAGGGGAGGTTGATATAGGCGCCCGTGGTGCCGTTCCGCGTGCCCCCGACCTCATAGGTCACGAAGGGGATGTCCTGATCCACCCCGCTCTCGACATAGGTGACCGTCAGCCCGACGGCACCGTTGGTGCTCCAATGGGTGGGGGGCTCGCCTTCGGCGCGAACATTGCGGAAGCTGTTTGTGGCCTGGCGGCGGAAGAGAAATCCCGCGCTGGGATCCTCCAGCGGCGTATCCACCCCGGCCGCGAGCAGCGCACCCGTGCTGCGCCGGATGGCATGCGCCGCCGATGCGCGCGTGAAGACCGCGTTGATCAGGGCCACTGGATGATCTCCTGCATCGAGGTCAGGTCAGCGTTTCCGCGCAAAGATAGAGCCGGCAGATCGGCATCAGCGGTGGGGCGCGGAAGGTAGGAGAGGCGCTTGGCGTAGCCGTTGAGGGGCGCGAAATTTCCTGCCTCGATCCCTATCCGTAGTGTGGTCAGTCCTGTCGTCGGACCTCCTGTCTGCGCGAAGACAGCACCCCCACTCGCGCTGGCAGCAGCGCGCCCCGTCCCATCAACACTAACTGCAACACGGAAAGGAGCCCCAGGAACCACGGTGCCAAAGACAAGCGCGCCTGAGTTAGCCCCGGCTGTTGTGCGAACCAACTGCAACTGGCCAAGCGTGCTGCACCTGATAAAATACCTATTCGCAGTAAGGCCGTCGTCTGCGTGAAGCAGGCCTGATGGGTTATTCAATGGCAACTGCGGAAGCATGAACGTGCCAATGATGGTGCAGGCGCCGCTGGGGGCAATTCCTAGATCGCTGAGCGGCGCGGAAAGGCTTTCGACGAGGCGCGTAGCGACACCTGAGGTCGCAGGTAGGGGCGGCGTGGTCGGGAATGGCGCCTGCTCGATCCACACCGGACCGAGGGTAACATCTCGCCCCGTGCCAAGATAAACCGGCACGCGAGCGTCCGTGAGCGATTGAGCCATATAGAGGCCGATGGGTTGCTGAGCCCCCGACGCCGCAGCGGGTGCGGTGTAGGAGCACACATACCAATCGCCGTAGCGGGTAATACTGGCACGGGTGACGGAGCTTCCAACCGTGCCCACGCTGCCTGCGCCGTTCAGGCCGAAATTTGCAAATACATCACTTCCAAACGGGAGCTGCCGACCGATGCTTTGCACGAACGCACATGTGCCAGGCCGGGCAAAAAACGAAACACTGTAAAGATCGCCGGCGGTGAATGGCATAGCGGCGCCGGAAAGGGATTGGTGCTGATCCGTGGTTGAAGCTTCGACAAACACCGTGGCGTCGCCCATCACCCCATTTGGCCCGACAGCGGGCATAGCCGATGAAAGACCCACGTTGCTCCATCCCGTGCGCCCCGGCGTGCGCGGGTTCGCTTCCAGGTTTGTCCGCTGCCCCTCGATCAGCAGGCCAAGGTCCAGATCAAAGCGCGGGGCGGTGTTGCCCACCTCGGTCAGAGGCGGCGTGGCATTCCGAATGATCGCCGCCGCCGATGCGCGGGAGAAGGCGAGAGCGGGGTGCAGCCAACCGGCGCCGATCAACGGCACCGGCCCGCCCGCGCCGCCCGGCAGCAGGCCCAGCGCGGGCGCCCGCCGCCCGAGCGCGCCAAACATCAGGCCGCCGCCCAGGCCACGCGATGCCCGGTGATGGCGAGGAAGCTGCGCACCGAGCCCGCCTTGAGGCGCCGGCGCAGCGTCACCGTCGCCGCATTGGGCGAGGCGCCGATGGACACCCACATGTCCACCTCGGCCGTCAGCGTCAGGACCATGGTGCTCACGCCATCCGTGGGGGCCGCGGGCACCGCAGCCGTGCTGGTGCCCGCGCTGGGGATCGTCTCGCTCCAGAGCAGGCCGCCGCCCACCTCAATCGGCTGGATGTCGGTGCCGGCGGCGCGGACCAGGCCGCATTCCACATGCAGGCTCATGGCTGCGCCTCGCGCGTCGAAGCCGCTGCCGGCGGTAGCTGCGCCTCGCGCGTCGAAGCCGCTGCCGGCGGTAGCTGCGCCTC
>JAIYDS010000098.1 GCA_027487385.1 Acetobacteraceae bacterium
ATCGCCGCCGTGCTGGCGCGGATCCGCAGCACCGGCTGGCAGCCGGCCTATCGCGGCGTCTTTCACGCGCGGGCCGAGCAATCCACCCATTGGCATGGCTTCGCCGAGGCGATCTTCGCCGGCGCCGCACCTTTCGGCGGCCCAACCCCACGGGTGATCCCCATCGCCACCCATGAGTATCCGGTGAAGGCCACCCGCCCCGCCGATGGCCGCATGGACGGCAACAAGCTCACCCAAACCTTCGGCGTCACACTGCCCACATGGCAGCAGGGGCTCGAGCGGGTGTTGCGCAAGCTGATGGCGGGATAGCTTGCCACCGCGGGTTCAGGTCCTCCTGGCCTGCTACAACGGCGCAGCCCATCTGGACGAGCAGCTCGAGAGCCTGGCCGCCCAGAGGGGGGTGGATTGGGCGCTGCTTTGGCGGGATGACGGCTCCACGGATGCGACCATCGCGCGTCTCGACGCCTTCGCCGGGCGCCATCCGGGCCGGGTTGCGCGCCTGGCGGGGGGCGAGCGGCTTGGCGCGGGAGCCTCCTTCATGCGCTTGCTCGCCGCGGCGCCCGAGGCGCCCTTCTTCGCCTTCATGGACCAGGATGATGTGTGGCTGCCCGGCAAGCTCGCCCGTGGCGTGGCCCGGCTGGCGGATGCCGAGCTGACCTGCTCCCGCCTGCAACTCGTGACGCCGGGGTTGCGGCCCATCGGTCTCTCCGCCCTGCCCTCCCGCCCGCCGGTCTTCGCCACGCTGCTGGCGCATAATGTGGCGGCGGGCTGCACCATGGTCATGACGGCGCGCGCCCGGCGATGGGCCCTCTCGGCCGCCATGCCAGAGGGCGGGTTGCATGACTGGTGGTGCGCGCTGGCGGTGACGGGCTGCGGCGGCCGGCTGGACTTCGATCCCGAGGCCAACCTGCTCTACCGGCAGCATGCGGGAAATCTGGTCGGCGGCGGGACGACACTGGCCGGGCGTGCGCGCCGCATGCTCGGCCGGGGCGCGGCGAGCTTCTACCAGCCTCTGGCCAGCCTCATGGCGGCGCTTCCCGCGCTGCCGCTGACCGAAGGAGCCCGCGCCGTCCTGCGCGAGGCGGAGGGGTTGCGGGCCGCCTCGCCGCTGCGGCGCCTTGCGGCGCTGCGCCGCTCAGGCATGGCGCACCACGCGCCAGCCGGGCAGGTGCTGCTCAGCCTGTGGGTTGCGCTGGCTCGGCTGCGCTGATGCGGAGTGCTGCGCGGGCGGCGGCTTCCGCGAAGCCCGCTTCCAGGCGCTCCTCGATCGCGGCGGCAGAGAAGCGATCTCCCGCATAGCTGCGCTGGCGCGCCGCCTGGGCCGACCAGGCCGCATCATCCATGATCAGCCGCAGCACATGCCCCGCGAAGTCCCGGGGCTCCTGCGCGACGGCGCAGGCCGCCTCGACCCCCTCCAGCCCCTGCGCGCCGACCGGCGTCGTGACGAGGGGCACGCCGGCATGAAGCGCCTCCACCACCTTCAGCTTCACACCCGCGCCGAAGCGCAACGGGCAGATGATCACCCGCGCCCGGCCATAGAGGCGGGTCAGCTCCTCCTCCGGGATATAGCCGGTCACCTCGATGCCCGGCGCTGCCAGCGCACGCACCTTTTCGGTGGGCTTCGAGCCGGCCAGCGTCAGGTCCAGGCCCGGCAAGGTCGCGCGAAGGAGAGGAAGGATCTCCGCCACGAACCAGCAGGCGGCATCCTCATTGGGCGGATGCCCGAAGCCAGCGACGAAGAGCAGGCCGTTGCGCCCTTCCGGGCGCGGTACCTCGGGCGGCAGCGGCGGCAGGGCATAGGGGGTGATGGACCCGACCGCCACGTCAGGGGCCAGGGCACGGACCGCAGCGACCTCCTCCTCCGAGAGATAGAGGCTCAGGTCGGCGGCCTGCCAAACCGCGCTCTCCTCGGCGAGAAGGCTGGCGGCCTCGGCCCTGAGCGCGGCGGAGCCGAGCAGTTCCGCCTCGCGCCGGAGGCGGGCGTGGTGAAGGTCATGGCCATAGAAGATGACCGGCGCGCGGCTATGGGCATGAATATGCGGCAGGGTCGCCGCGGCGACATGCGGGCGGGAGACCAGGAACTCGTCGATCTCGCCCCCATTCTCCGCGATCCAGGCGGCGAAGCTCCCCGACCAAGGGCCGTAGAGCACCTCCACGCCACGGGCCTGCAGCGCTTCCGTATAGCCCGGGGTCTTCAGGCCGTTCAGCGGCCAGAACTTCACCACCCGCCCCCGTGCCTGCAAGGCTTCGATCACGCCGATCATGCAGCGGGATCCTGCGTCGCGGTCGGGCTCCGGCAGGTTGTTGTCGATGACAAGGGTGATCTTGCGATGCAGGGCACGGTCGCGCGCGCGCATCAAGCGTGTGCCATGCGGCAGGTGATTGGCGCGGAGCGTCGCGTCCCACCGTTCGCGCAGCTTGGCGAAATTGGCGATTTGGTACGCCTTCAGCCCCTGGCTCACATCCGTGCCATGGGACACGCCCTCATGATGGATGACGATCGCATCGGGCTGGTAGATCACGCGCCGTCCGGCACGACGGACGCGAAAGGCAAGATCCGTATCCTCGCAATAGGCGGGGGCGTAGTGCGGGTCGAAGCCGCCCAATTCGCGCCAAAGCGGCAAGGGCAGCATGATGGCCGCGCCCGAGATGTAGTCGGCGTCGCGAAGATAGTTGTAGGCGGGCTTCCTGGGATCATCCTGATGGCCGTAATTCCAGGCCGTGCCGTCATCCCAGACAAGGCCGCCCGCCTCCTGCTGCCAGCCATCCGGATACAGCAGCCTTGCGCCGACCAGGCCCGCTTCGGGATGGCTCGTGAAGGTGTCAAACAGCGCATCGAGGGCGCCCGGCATCACTTCCGTGTCGTTGTTGAGCAGCAACAGATGGCTGCCGCGCGCCAGCTTCGCGGCATCATTGCAGGAGAGCAGGAAACCCAGATTGCTGCTGCGCTCCACAAGGCGCACACCGCTCGCTTCGTGCAATCCGGGCACGCGCGGATCACCGGAGGCGTCGTCCACCACCAGCACCTCGAAGGCGACGCGCGGGGGATGGGCGGCGATCGAGGCGAGGCAACGCAGCGTGTAATCCACCTTGCCATAGGTGGGGATCAGGATCGACAGCACCGGCGCGTCGGAAGTCGGCAGCACAAGGGCCGAGGGCTCGGGCGCGGCGAAGGCAGGCGGCAGCCCCAGGCGCTCCCGCAGCTGGGACCTGACACCGGCGCGCATCCGCAGGCTCTCCAGCACATAGTCCCAGCGCGCTCGGATGAGGGCGCGGCGATCCCGCAGTTGCCGAATCAGTTGGCCCGTCACCGCCCAATAGGCCAGCTTGCGGACACGACCGGCCTGACGCTTCAGGAACAGGAGCTTCGACGGGAAGGCCTTGGACAAAAGCATCTCCAGCCCGCAGACCGGGCGAACAGCTGACAGAAAGGGGCGGCGTAGAGAACCGGATCAAAGCACGCCTGGCGCTCGATCCCGGGGTGAAGAAGCCAGCCGGGGCCCGTCCGTCAAGATGTGATGGCCCAGGGGGGCTTGGCGGGGCATATGGTACGGGGCGATTCGTGCCGGAAGGTCGAACCCGAAGCCCTCGGTGCACCAGGTGCGCCGGGCCTGGCAACGGCCGCCGGATCGCCATCTGCCAGCGACCAACGACCGGTGGCGCCACGGCGCTGGACTGGAGGAAGGTGGGGCGGCCGCGCCGCTCCCGACAAACCGGGCGAAACCCCGCTGGCGCCCCCAGACGGCGGGTGATGCGTCCACAGGCCCATCCCTGATCGGCCCTGCAAGGCCTTGGCGGCGGGCGGGCGCCCGCCGCTGGCCCTCGACCCTCAAGCCCCAAGCGCAGCCAGCGGAACCACCTCGACCATCCCCCCCTTCGGCAAGGCCGGCGCGAAGGGCGCGCGCAGAATCAGCCCATCGGCCGAGGCCAGCACCGCCAGCATGGAGCTGTCCTGGCGGCTGGCGGGCGTCGCCACCCAGCCGCCCGCCGCATCGCGCATCAAGGTGGCGCGGAGATGGTCGGCCCGGATGTCGTTCTCCGGCAGATCCGTGCCCGCCGCCGCCTGGATGGTCCGGGGCGCCTGGTCCGGCAGACCCTGCATCCGCGCCAGCGCCGGCAGCAGGAAGACCACGCCGCAGACCAACGCCGAGACCGGATTGCCCGGCAGGCCCAGCACCGGCATGGTGCCGAGTCGCCCCCAGATCAGCGGCTTGCCCGGCCGCATGGCGATCTTCCAGAAATCCAGCGCGAAACCGTCCCGGCCCAGCGCCTTCTGCACCAGGTCATGCTCGCCCACGCTGGCGCCGCCCGTGGTCACCAGCAGGTCATAGCCGCCCGAACCAGCCAGCGCCGCGATGCTGCCCGCATCATCCGGCGCGATGGGCAGGATGATCCCCTCCCCCCCCGCCGAGGCCACCAGCGCGGCCAGCGCATGAGCGTTGGAGCTGACGATGCCGCCCGGCGGCAGGGGCTCGCCCGGCAGGGCGATCTCATCGCCGGTGGCGAGGATGCCGATGCGCGGGCGGCGATGCACCGTAAGCCAGGGCTGGTTGGAAGCGGCGGCAAGCCCGATATCCCGCGCCGTCAGCCGGCGGCCGGCGGGCAGCAATTCCTGCCCTTCGGCGAAATCCAGGCCCCGGCGGCGAATCCATCGGCCGGGTGCAACGGGCTCCAGCACCTCCAGCCCATCGGCCGCGGCCCGCGCATTTTCCTGGATCAGGATGGCGTCCGCACCGGCCGGCACGAAGCCGCCGGTGAAGATGCGCACCGCCTCGCCCGGGCCGACTTCGCCCGCGAAGGGCCGCCCGGCGGGGGCCGCGCCGGTCACGCTCAGCCTGGCACCCGCCGCGGTGTCGCCCGCGCGCACCGCATAGCCGTCCATGGCCGAGACATCGGCCGGCGGCTGGGTCAGGCGGGAGATGACGGGCCGCGCCAGCACGCGATTCCAGCCGGCGGCCAGCGCCACCGTCTCCGGCCCGGTCGGCCGGATGCCGGCCAGGATGCGCTGTCGCGCCTCCTCCAGGGAAATCATGGCGCGGCTTCGAAGCGGCCCGACTTGCCGCCTTCCTTCAGGGCGAGGTGGATGCCCTCGATCCGCATGCCGCGATCCACCGCCTTCACCATGTCATAGACGGTGAGGGCTGCGACGCTGACGGCGGTCAGCGCCTCCATCTCCACGCCGGTGCGCCCGGTGACGCTGACCTGTGACTCGATCTCCACCGTGTCGGGTCCGGCGATGGTGAGGTCCACGCGCACCTTGGTCAGCATCAGCGGGTGGCAGAGCGGGATCAGGTCACTCGTCTTCTTCGCGGCCATGATGCCGGCGAGGCGCGCCACGCCGAGCACATCGCCCTTCCCCGCCTTGCCCTCGGCGATCAGCGCGAGCGTCTCCGGCGCCATGACGATGCGCCCGCGCGCGATGGCGAGGCGCTCCGTCTCGGGCTTGCCCGCCACATCCACCATGGCGGCGCGGCCGGCCTCATCGAAATGGGTGAGAGGAGACATATTCATTCCCTCAGACGGCGGGCGGCGGCTCCGCCGCCTTGCCTTCGCCGCGCGGCGCATGCGCCAGGTTGGAAGGTCGGTCTGGCAGCACCGGCCGCATTCGCGGCCGGATTCTCGGGGCGCGCATCCCCCTCTCGCCTCACGTCCCAAGCAGCGCGCGTGTTGCTTCCGCCACATCGGGCTGGCGCATCAGATGCTCGCCCACCAGCACGCAATAGGCGCCGGCCTCGGCCATCCGGCGCAGGTCGGCGGGGCTGCGCAGCCCGCTTTCGGCCACCGGAATGCGGTCGGCCGGGACCATGGGGATGAGTTCCTCGCTGGTGGCGAGGTCCGTCACCAGCGTCTTCAGGTTGCGGTTGTTCACGCCGATCAGCCGGGTCTGCAGCCCGAGCGCGCGTTCCATCTCGCGCGCGTCATGCACCTCGGCCAGCACCGCCATGTCGAGGCTTCGGGCCACATCCTCCAGCTCATTGGCCTGCTCATCGCTGAGTGCCGCCATGATCAGAAGGATGGCATCGGCGCCCATGGCGCGCGCCTCGAAGACCTGGAAGGGGTGGATCATGAAATCCTTGCGCAGCACCGGAAGCTGGCAGGCGGCGCGGGCGGCGATCAGATCCTCCGGGCGGCCCTGGAACCATTTCGCATCGGTCAGCACGGAAAGGCAGGCCGCCCCGGCGCTTTCATAGGCACGGGCCAGTTCGGCCGGCTCGAAGGGGTCGCGGATCAACCCGCCGGAGGGCGAGGCGCGCTTGATCTCGGCGATCAGCCCGGTGCGGCCCTCGCCGATCTTGGCGCAGAGCGCGCCGGTGAAGTCGCGCGGCGCCTCCTGGTCCAGCGCGCGCTTCTCCATCTCGGCCAGCGGCGTGGCGGCGAGGCCGGCGGCAACCTCCTCCTCCTTGTCCCGCAGGATGCGGGCCAAAGTGTCGGACACAACGTCAATGTTCATTCAGGGTCAGCCTCGGAGGTCGAACGGCGAAGCCGGATGAGAACATCCAAGGCGCGCCCGCTGTCAATGCTCTCACCCGCCAACGCCGCGCCCTCGCGCAGGTTGGCGGCACGCCCGGCCACCACCAAGGCGGCGGCGGCGTTCAGCAGCACCATGTCGCGATAGGCGCCGGTCTGCCCCTCCAGCAGGGCCACCAGCGCCGCGGCATTCTCGGCCGGCTCGCCGCCCTTGATCGCCTCCATCGGCCAGGTCGGCAGGCCGGCATCCGCCGGCGCCACAGTGAAGCGCCGAGTGCGCCCGCCGGCCAGCTCCACCACCTCCGACGGGCCGGAGATGGCCAGCTCGTCCATGCCTTGCCCATGCACCACCCAGGCGGCCTCGGTGCCCAGCCGGCCCAGCGCCTCGGCCATGGGCTGGAGCCATTCGGCCGAGAAGGCGCCGGTCATCTGCCGCTTCACCCGGCCCGGATTGGCCAGCGGCCCGAGCAGGTTGAAGATGGTGCGCGTGCCGAGCTCCACCCGCGCGCCGCCGGCATGGCGCAGCGCGGAATGGTGGCGGGGGGCGAGCAGGAAGACCATGCCCGCCTCGCGGATCACCGCCGGCAGGCGCTCCAGCGGCACATCCAGGTTCACGCCCAACGCCGCCAGCGCATCCGCCGCGCCGGATTTCGAGGAAAGCGCGCGGTTGCCATGCTTGGCGACGGGCACGCCGGCCCCGGCCACCACCATGGCCGCCGTGGTGGAGATGTTCAGGCTGCCCGAGGCATCACCGCCCGTGCCCACCACGTCCATGGCGTCCGGCGGCACCTCCACGGCCAGCATGCGGGCGCGCATGGCGCGCACCGCGCCCGTCATCTCGGCCACCGTCTCGCCGCGGACGCGCATGGCCATGAGCATGCCGGCGATCTGCGCCGGCGTCGCATCGCCGGCCATGATGATGCCGAAGGCGGCCTCGGCCTCGCTCTCGGCCAGGCGTTCCCCCGCGGCAAGGCGGGCCAATATGGGCTTCAGGCCATTCATCTTGTGGGGTTGGACCTTCTGGTTCCGCCATTCGGCTGCTGCGTTCCTCCCCCCTTATAGGGCGCATGGCGGTTCCGCCAAAAACCCGCCATAGGGGGCGCATGGCGGTTGTTCTGGTCACCGGTGCTGCGGGCTTCATTGGCGCCCATCTCTCCTCCGCCCTGCTGGCGCGGGGCGATGAGGTGATCGGGCTCGACAATCTGAACCCCTATTACGATCCCGCATTGAAGCAGGCGCGGCTGGACCGGCTGATCGGCCCCGCCCGCGGCTTCACCTTCCACCGGATGGACCTGGCCGACAGCGATGCCGTGGCCGCGCTGCTGCGCTCGCGGCCGGACATCACCCATATCGCGCATCTGGGCGCGCAGGCGGGCGTGCGATGGTCCCTGGAGGCGCCCTTCGCCTATACTTCGGCCAATGTCACTGGCCATCTCGCCGTGCTGGAGGCCGCCCGCCGCCACGCCCCCGGCCTGCGCCACATGGTCTATGCCTCCACCAGCTCGGTCTATGGCAGCCGCGCCGATGGCCCGTTTCGTGAAACGGACCCGGTGAACCGCCCCGCCTCGCTCTACGCGGCGACCAAGATCGCCGATGAGGCGATGAGCAGCGCCTATGCCGATCTTTACGGCCTGCCGCTGACGGGCCTGCGCTTCTTCACCGTCTATGGCCCTTGGGGACGGCCGGACATGGCCTATTGGCTCTTCACCGACGCCATCCTGAAGGGCCAGCCCGTGCGCCTCTTCAATGAGGGGCGGATGCGGCGGGACTTCACCTATGTGGATGACATCGTGGCCGGCGTGATGGCCGCGCTGGACCATCCGGCCCCGGGCCACCGCATCTACAATATCGGTCACAGCCAGCCCGAGAACCTACTGGATTTCCTGGATATCCTGGAAGATCTGCTCGGCCGCCGGGCGATTCGCGAATACATGCCGAACCAGCCCGGCGATGTGCCCAACACCTTCGCCGACATCAGCGCGATGCGCCGCGATTTCGGCTGGCAGCCCTGCACCGGCCTGCGCCAGGGGCTTGGCCAATTCACCGCCTGGTGGCGGAGCCACTTCGGATGAGACCGGTACCGGCCTCTCCCGCGGAGCGGGTGATTCCCACCGCTGCCGCTTTCCTCTAGGTTGCATGCCGTGCGGAAGTTATTCGTCATCCTCCTGGGGCTCGGCCTCGCCCTGGCGGCGGGGGGAGCGGTCTGGTTCCTGCGCGAGCCCGCGACCGAGTCCATCGGAGCATCCACCCTGCCCCGGCTGGACAACCTGCCCCTCCCGCCTGAATTGCCGCGCCTGGCCGATGGTCCCGATTATGACCGGTGCCTCTCCCTCCTGCGGGACGACCCGGAAGAGGCCATGCGCTTCGCCCAGGCCTGGGATGCGACGGGCGGTGGCGAGGGGGCGCGGCACTGCATCGCGCTGGCCATGCTCGGCCTGGGCGAGCCCGACCGCGCGGCCGAGCGCCTGGAACGCCTCGGTGCCGCCAGCCGCGCCGGGGGCGTGGCGCGGGCCGCCGTCTTCGGCCAGGCCTCGCAGGCCTGGATGATGGCGGGTGACCCGAACCGGGCCTTCGCGGCCGCCACCATCGCTCTCACCCTTGCGCCGCAGGATGTGGAATTGCTGGTGGATCGTTCCGTGGTCCTGGCCTCGATGCGGCGCTACCGCGAATCCATCGAGGATCTGGATTCGGCGCTGGCGCTGGAGCCGGAGCGCGCCGAGGCCTGGGTGCTGCGCGCCGCGGCGTTACGCCATCTGGAGCGGGTGGACCAGGCCTTCCTCGCCGTCGAACGCGCCCTGGTTCTGGCGCCCGACAATGCCGAAGGGCTGCTGGAGCGCGGCATCCTCCGGCAATTGCGCGGCGACGTCGCCGGCGCTCGCAATGATTGGCTGCGGGCCATCCAGCTCGCGCCCGACAGCATGGCGGCGGACCTCGCCGCGCAGAACATCCAGCTGAACGAGTTGGGCCCGCAGCGACGGTAAGGGACCGTTTGAACATGCTGGCGGCGGAGGGTGCACGAGGCTTTTTTCGTCCCTGGAAGGCACCCGATGCCGGTTGCACCGGCAAGTCAGGCAACGCCTCAGGGACCCGGAAGGCCCTCGCCGCGGATCAATCGGCCTGGACGCGGAATTCCCGCACCAGGCCGCCCCATTGCGCGATCTGCCGCTCCAGGAAGGGGGCGAAGACGCTCTTGTCGGCCAGCACCACGCGGGCCTGCTGGGCCTCCGTCATGGTGCGGGCCACCCGCTCTTCCTGGAAGGATTCCCGCAACGCGGTGAACATGCGCGCCTGGATGGCCTCCGGCGTGCCATGGGGGGCGAAGACGCCCCACCAGGCCTCGGCCTCCAGCCCGGCGAAGCCGCCTTCCACCGCCGTCGGCACGTCGCGCAGCTGGGGCAGCCGCTCGGGGCCGAACTGCACCACGGGGCGCAGCGTGCCGCCGGCGATGTGCGGGGCCACGACGGCGGCACTGCCGATCATCATCTCCACATGGCCGGCCACCGTGTCATTCACCGCGAGCCCGCCGCCGCGATAGGGCACATGCGCCATACGGATGCCGGTCCGCGCGCCCAGCATGATCATGGTCAGATGGCCGATCGTGCCATTGCCGGTGCTGCCGTAATTCACAGCATCGGGTCGCGCGCGGGCGGCGGCCACCACATCGGCCAGGCTGCGATAGGGCTTGTCCGGCCGGGTGGCGATCACATAGGGCGCGCCGCCGATCAGCATGACAGGATCGAGATCGCGCGTCAGGTTGAAGGGCAGGTTGGGCAGCAGGGCCGGCAGCGTCGCGTGGCTGTCGAAGGTGAGGAGCCAGGTTTGTCCATCAGGCCGCGCCGTCGCCACCACTTGGGTGCCGAGGGAACCGGCGGCCCCGCTGCGATTCTCTACCACCACGGGCACGCCCAGGCGCTGCGAGAGGCCGGGTGCGGCGAGCCGCGCCACCGCATCCGTGCTGCCGCCGGGCGCGAAGGGAACCACGATGCGAATGCTGCCCGCGGGCCAGGTTTGCGCAGCCGCAATGGTGGGCGCGGCAAGGACGGCGCCAAGCGTCGCGCGGCGTGTGAAGCGGATCATGTTTCCCCCTGATTATTCCAGCCGGGCACCGGTGGCCGCCACGATGGGCCGCCACTTCGCCTGCTCGGCCGCGATGTAGTCGCGGCTTTGGGCCGGCGACAAGCGCCCGCCCACTTCAAAGCCAGCCGCCTCAAGCTCGGCGCGGAATTCGGCCACGGCGAGGGTGGCGGTGATGGCCTCCGCCAGCCGGGCACGGATCGGCTCCGGCGTGCCCACCGGCAGCATGACGGCGAGCCAGACCGCGGCCTCGAAACCGGGAAGGCCCAGCGCCTCGGCCACCGTCGGCACCTCGGGCACCAGCGGGCTGCGGGCGCTGGAGGCCACAGCGAGCATCCGGGCGCGGCCAGCGCGATGCTGCTCCAGCGTCGTCGCCACCGTATCGGTCAGCGCGTCCAGGTGGCCGCCCAGCAGATCCGCCATGGCCGGCGCGCTGCCGCGATAGGGGACATGCTCGATATCCACCCCCGCCTCGCGCTTGAACAGCTCAAACGACATATGCAGGTAGCTGCCGGTGCCAGGCGAGCCATAGCGCAAGCCCCCCGGCCGCGCGCGGGCGGCGGCGACCAGCGCGGGCAGGCTCTCCGCCACGCCGGGCCGCACCACGAAGGCGACGGTGGCTGCCCCCGGGATGGCCACGGGCAGGAAATCGCGCAGCGGGTCGAATTGCGGGCGCTCCGAGAGCAGCGGGTAGAGGCCGAGCGTGCTGGCCGTGCCGAAGAGCATGGTCTGCCCATCGGGCCGGGCGCGCGCCGCCTCCAGCGTGCCGATGGCCCCCGCCGCGCCGGCCCGATTCTCGACCACCACGGGCTGGCCGAGTTGCGCCGGCAGCCGGGCGGCGAGGCGGCGGGCGAAGACATCCGTCGCGCCGCCCGGCGGAAAGGGCACGATCATCCGCAGCGGGCGATCCGGCCAGCTTTGCGCCAGGGCCGGCGTGGCAAGCGTGGCCGCGAGGAGCGCGCGGCGCTTCACAGCCCGGCCTCCTGCCAGCCCGGCGCGGGCTCCGCCGGGTGGGCGCCCAACCCCGCCGCGCGAATGCCCATGATGGCCGCGTATTCATCCCGGTCCGAGGCATCGCCCGAGACGCCCACCGCGCCGATCGCCTGGCCCAGCGCATCCAGGATCAGCACGCCGCCGGGGACGGGAATGAAGCGGCCATCGCTCGCCGCGGCGATGGCGGATTGGAAGGCCACGCGCTCCTTCAGCCGATCGCGCACGACGCGGCTCCCGATGCCCATGCCGAGTGCCGCCTGGGCCTTGCCGCGGGCGATCTCGAAGCGCAGCACGCCGCAGCCATCCTCGCGCCGGAAGGCGACAAGCTGCGCGCCGGCATCGAGCACGGCCACGGCCAGCGGCAGGAGGTTGGCGGCGCGGGCGGCGGCGAGGGTGCCGTTCAGCACCGCCTCGGCCTCCGTCATGCGCAGCGCAGAGGCCACGGGAACCAGGAAATAGCCTTCGGCCATGAATGCGTGTCCTCCGGGACTTCGTTGCGGCAACGCTACCCCATCGCCGCGCCCGGCGGGAGAGTGCGGCTTGATCCGGCGCAAGGCGGAACGGCGCGAAGCTTCCTAAACAGGGTCAACCGCGCAACCTCTCGCCCGTTCCATCCTCGGGCGCGCAGGACGCGGAAAAGCCGGAAGGACGCCAAACGATGAAATCCAAGGACCTGATGACCACGAACCCCGTGGTGATCTCCCCCGAAACACCCGTCGCCGCCGTGGCGGAACTGCTGGCCGCGCGCGGCATTTCCGCCGTGCCGGTGGTGGACGCCGAGGGGGTGCCGCTCGGCATTGTCACCGAGGGCGACCTGATCCGTCGCCTGGCCGAGCACGCGCCGGGGCCGCTGACCTGGTTCCTCGACCTCTTCGCCAGTTCGACGCCGTTGATCGAGCGCTTCGCCAAGGCGCATGGCAAGACGGCGCGGGATGTGATGTCGAAGAACCTCATCACCGTCAGCGAAACCGAAACCGCCGAGCGCATCGCGGAGCTGATGGAGGCGAACCACATCCGGCGCGTGCTGGTGGTGAAGGGCGGGCGCCTGGTCGGCATCGTCAGCCGGGCCGATCTGCTGCGCGCCATCCTGCGCGGCGAGATGACGCCCCAGGAAAGCTTTGACGATCACGGAATCCAGCTGGCGCTGGTCAAGGCGATGCGCGCGCAGCCCTGGGTGGACATCTACTGGATCTACCCCTCGGTGAAGGCGGGGACGGTCACCTTCCACGGCTTCGCCCGCAACGACGCCGTCCGTGAGGGCCTTGCCATCATGGCGCGGGAGATCCCGGGCGTGAAAGCGGTGGATGACCAAATGACGCCCATGCCGCTGATCCTGCGGGCAAGTTTCTGACGCTTGGGGTGGAAGCACCCGGGCGATGGATCAGCCTCTCAAACGGGTGGAACCGTGATCCGCCAAAAGCGGATCACGGTCTGGCACGGCCATTCCCAAAGGCGGGTTTCGCCCCATATCGCGTGAGGGCGTGGCAGGGGGCGAAACATGCAGGACGAGACAGGGCAGCAGCGCGAGGTGACGATCGCCGGCAAGTTCCTGGGCCTGGGGATCGTCGGCTGTACCGTCATCTACTGCATCTTCCTGGAGAAGTTCGGCACGCCGGAATCTCAGGCGAAGATGCTCTGGTATCTTCTCGGCGCATTGGCAGCGGGCATCATCATCCCGCTGCTCTTCTGCCGCCGACCGGTGCGTTGAGCGACCCGGGCGGGAGAACACGCCCGGGCGCGCGCCGCATCAGAGTGCCGCACCCTCGATCACATTGCCGAAGCGCACCCAGCCCGTGCCGTTCCAGCGCTGCAGCTGCATCTGGCGGATCACGTTGAAGTTATTGGGCTGGGTCTGCACCTTCACCCCCGGCAGCAGCGTGGCGATGTCCATCGGCGCGATGTTCGCCGCCTGGCGCATCACATTTTCGCGGCTGAAGTCGTTGCCACATTGCCGCAGCACCTGGATCATGGTGGTGCCGACGCCATAGCCATAGGTGAAGTTGTTATCCGTTAGGTCGCCGCCGGGCACGAAGCGCTGCATGAAGCCGCGCCACTCATTCATGCCCGGATCATTGGCCCAGGCCGGGTCGCTCTGGTCCTTCCGGTAGTCGGAGGTGATGAGGCCGATACCGCGCTCCGGCCCCGCCGGCTGCATCACGGCGCCGACCGAGACCGAGACATTGGTCATGAACATCATCGGCCGCCAGCCGATGTCATGCACGCGGCGGATCGCCTGGGCGGCAAAGCGCGGGATGATGCCGCAGATCAGCACATCCGCGCCGCTCGCCTGGAGCTGGACGATCTGGCTGTCCACCGTCGGGTCCGTCGCCTCGTTGGTGGCGGTGCGGACCATGGAATCGAAGCGCGGGCCCAGCACGTCGCGCACGCCGTTCAGGTAATCACGGCCGAAGTCATCATTCTGGTAGAGCAGCGCGATGCGCGCATTGGGGCGCGTCTCCAGGATGTGCTTGGCGTAGATCTGCGCCTCGACGCGATAGCTGGGCTGCCAGCCAATGGTCCAGGGGAATTCTCGCGGATTGGCCCATTTGTCGGCGCCCGTCGCGAGGAAGAGATGCGGCACGCGGCGCTGGTTCATGTAGCGGTGCACGGCATTGTTGGTGGGCGTGCCGAGCTGGTTGAAGGTGAAGGCGACGCGGTCCTGCTCGATCAGGCGGCGCGTCTGCTCCAGCGTGCGCGGCGGCGAATAGGCATCGTCATAGACGGTGAAGTTGATGCGGCGCCCCGCCACGCCGCCCTCATCATTCAGCCGCCGGAACATGGCGGTGAGGCAGGTGGAGATCACCGAATAGGCCGAGGCCGGGCCGGAGAGCGAATTGGTGCTGCCGATGCGGATTTCGGTTGCCGTCACGCCCGGCGCTTCCTGCGCGGGGGCGATGTTCGGCGTGGCCAAAGTGGCGCCGGAGGCGATGAGGATACTGCGACGAGTGGTGCTCATGATGTTTCCCTCCCAGGAATGATGCGTTTCTTGGTGGTGAGGCGATGGACCAGCCCGGCCACACCGGCGGGCAGGACAAAGAGGAAGAGGATGAGGATGGCGCCGTAGATCACCCCCGGCGCCGAGCGGCTGATCGCCTCGGCCAGGTTGGGCACGAAGAGCACGAAAAGCCCGCCGAAGACCGAGCCGAGGATCGAGCCCACGCCGCCCACCACCATCCCCACGAAGAGGCTGATGGAAAGGGTGAAGGTGAAGCTGTCCGGTGCCACAAACTCCACCACCGCGGCCGAGAGCGAGCCCGCCATGCCGGTGATGATGGCACTCACCGCGAAGGTGCGCGTCTTGATGCTGGCGAGGTCCATGCCCATCGCCTCGGCCGCAGTTGGGTTGTCCCGCACCGCCATCATGGCGCGGCCGATGCGGCCGCGCAGCAGGTTGGCCGTCAGCAGGTAACACAGGCCCGCGACCAGCAGCGCCACCACATACATGTACTGGTCGGGCGAGAGCTTCAGCCATTCCGGCGCCTCGGGCTTCAACAGAAACAGACCCTGCACGCCGCCCGTCCAGGCCTCGACGGATTTGTGCTTGAGGATCTGCGGCACAGCGACGGCCAGCGCGAAGGTGGTCAGCGCGAGGTAAAGCCCACCCAGCCGCAGCGCGGGAAAGCCCACGCCCCATCCCACCGTGCCGCAGACCAGGGCCGAGATGGGCAGCGTCGCCCAGAAGGACCAGTCATAGAGCGACATCGGAATCGCCGTGGCATAGGCGCCGACCGCGAAGAAGGCGCCATGGCCGAGCGAGATCTGCCCGTTATAGCCGGTGACGATGTTCAGCCCGAGCACGGCCAGCGCCATGATCACGGCCAGCGTGAGCTGGAAGAGATGGAAGCTTTCCAGCACCCAGAGCGGCAGGAGGGCCAGGGCGAGTCCGCCGGCGAAGAGCAAGGGCTTCATGCGCTCAGACCCGGCTGAAGACGACGCGGCCGAAGAGGCCCGAAGGCCGCACGACCAGAACGCCAATGATGATGACCAGCGCCACGGTGAGCTTTAGCTCCGTGCCCACCACATAGGCGCCGGCCAGGTTCTCCAGCACGCCCACCATGAAGCCGCCGATGACCGCGCCTGTCGGGTTGTCGATGCCGCCCAGCAAGGCGCCGGCGAAGGCATAGAGCAGGATCCCCAGCATCATGTTGGGGTCGAGGAACACGGCGGGTGCCACCATCATCCCCGCCACCGAGCCGATGGCCGCCGCCAGCCCCCAGCCCAGCGCCAGCATCCAGCCGACGCGAATGCCCACCAGACGTGCCGAGCGCGGATTGTAGGCGGCCGCCCGCATGGCGAGGCCGAGCGAGGTATGCGCGAAGAAAAGATAGACCAGGATCAGAACCGCCAGCGTCACCGCCGTGCTGCCCAGCTCATGCGCCGAAACGAGGCCGCCGAAGAGCAGCCCGTCGCTCTGGAAAGGCGTGGGGAAAGCCTTTGTGGTATGGCCGAAGATCCAGCCGGTGCCATTGCTGATGATGAGCAGCATGCCGATGAAGACGCCCACATGCGTCAGGACCGGCGCATTCTGCACCGGCCGCATCAGGAGGCGCTCCACCAGCGCGCCGATGATGAAGGAGACGACGAGCGTCGCGAAGAAGGCCACCCAATAGGGCAACCCCGCCTGGATCATGGTCAGCGCGATGAAGGTGGAGAGGGTCGCCATCTCCCCTTGCGCGAAGTTCACGTGATGCGTGGCCTGGTAGATCATCACCAGAGCGAGCGCGACCGAGGCATAGATGCCACCCGTCGCGATGCCGGCGATCAGCTGATGCGCGAAACCATCCATGTGGTCAGTACCCCAGATAGGCGCGGCGGATGGCCTCATCCTGCCGGATTTCGGCGGCGGGGCCGGAGGTGACGATGTGGCCGGTCTCCAGCAGATAGGCGCGGTCTGCGAGTTCGAGGGCCAAGTTCGCGTTCTGCTCGACCAGCAGGATGCCCACGCCGCTCTCCTCGCGGATGCGCCGCATGATGCCGAAAATTTCCTGCACGATGAGCGGCGCCAGGCCGAAAGAGGGCTCGTCCAGCAGCAGCAGCTTCGGCCGCATCAGCAGGGCGCGGGCGATGGCGAGCATCTGCTGCTCGCCGCCCGAAAGCGTGCCGGCCTGCTGCTTCCAGCGCTGCTTCAGGCGCGGGAACCATTCCCACATCCGCGCGAAATCGGCCTGCACCTCGGCATCCCGCCGGGTATAGGCGCCGAGCTTGAAATTCTCCTCGACGGTCAGTTCCATGAAGGTGCCGCGGCCATCGGGCACATGGGCCACGCCAAGCCGGGCGATGTCCTCCGTCGCCATGCCGGTGATGCGATTCCCTCGGAAGAGCACATCGCCCTCAATGCGGATCATGCCGCAGACGGCGCGCAGCGTGGTGGTCTTGCCAGCGCCATTGGCGCCGAGCAGGGCGGTCACGCTGCCCTCCTCCACCAGGAAATCCAGGCCGTGCAGCACCTGGATGGGGCCATAGCCGCCCCGCAGATTCCTCACCTCAAGCAGCATGCGCGTCATGCCCATCCCCCAGATAGGCCCGGATCACCTCGGGGTTGGTGCGCACCTCATAGGGCGTGCCATCGGCGATCTTCTTGCCGAAATCCAGCGCCACCACCTTATCGGAGACGCGCATGACCAAGCTCATGTGATGCTCGACCAACAGGATGCTGAGATCGAAGCTGCCGCGCACCTGCTCCAGCAGGCGGGCCAGTTCATCCACCTCGCCATGGTTCAGCCCGCCCGCCGGCTCGTCCAGCAGCAGCAGCTTGGGCTGGGAGATGAGCGCACGCGCCATCTCGACACGCTTCTGCGTGCCGAAGGGCAGGTCCGAGACGAGGACATCCGCCACATCCTCCAGCGCCAGCAGCGCCAGGAGTTCATCGGCGCGGCGGGTGGCCGCCGCCTCCTCGCGCCGTGCTGCCGGCAGGCGCAGCGCATTGGCGAGGAAGCCCGCATGCCCTGCGGAATGCGCGCCGGAGAGCACATTCTCTCGCACCGACATGCTGCGGAACAGTGCCAGGTTCTGGAAGGTGCGCCCGAGGCCGAGCGGCGCCATGGCATGGCGCGGCAGGCCTGTGGTGTTGGTACCGGCGAAGGTCACGCTGCCTTCGCTCGGCCGGTAGATCCCGCTGATGATGTTGAAGAGCGTGGTCTTGCCCGCGCCATTGGGGCCGATCAGCCCACAGATCTGGCGCTCCTCCACCGAGAAGGACACGCCGCCGACCGCCGTGACGCCGCCGAAGCGCATCACGACATCGCGCACGTCAAGCAGCGCCAAGCGCTGCTCCCGCAACCCTTGGCCATGTGTTTGGCCTGGACCCCATCTCTTCCTCCATCACCCGCCGCTTTGCGGTCGGAACATTCTTGGAGGCGAATGCAGCCCGAAAACGCGGCGCGCTGCAAGGAGGAATTATGCGGCTCTGACGGCATCCGGAAAACTGCCGCCCATGGCCAGCGTCAGCGCCCGCGCCGCGTCATGCACGCGCGGGCCCATGGCGGCGATCTTCGCATCCGTCATCCGCACGGTAGGGCCGGAGATGGAAACGCCGCCCACCGGTTCGCCGAATTCATTGAATACGGGGGCTGCCACGCAGCGCATGCCGAGGTTGCGCTCCTCATCATCCACCGAGAATCCCCGCGCGCGGATGCCCAGGAGATCGGCCGCAAGGCTCGCACGCGTCGCATGCGTCTTCTCGGTGAAGACTTCGAGCGTCAGGCGCCGGAGCATGGCGTCGCGCTGGCGCGGCTCGGTGAAGGCGAGGATGGCCTTGCCGATGCCCGAGGCATGCAGCGGGCTGCGCGTGCCGGGGCGGAAGAACGCACGAATGGCTTCATGCGTCTCCACCTGGCTGACGAAGACCACGCAATCCTCATCCGCCACGGCGAGATTGGCGGTCTCGCCCGATTCCAGCATCAGGTCCTGGATGATGGCACGCCCCTGCTCGGCCAGCTTGCGGCGGCGCAGGAAGGCGGCCCCCATGCGGAAGGTCTCGATGCCGATGAACCAGAGCTGATCCGCCTCGTTGAACTCCACCATGCCATGCGCCTGCAGCGTGGTGAGCATCCGATAGGCGGTGGAGGCCGCAAGGCCCGATTGCTGCGAGATCTCGGTCAGCGACAGCCCGGCGCCGCCCGCCACCAGCTTCATCAGCGCGATGGCGCGGTCGAGCGACTGGACCGAGCCCGCCTCATTCGTCGTCGTCGCGCTGCCGCGGGGGCGCCCGCGGGAGCGCTTTTCGGCGGGCGGACTGGAAATATTTTTTGCCATTCGGAAAACCTCTGCCGGGCTGGAAAACTCAAAGCGCCTTTGAATCAGGATGTTGAGCTAATTTTTTTGCGATGCAAAAAACTATTTTGAAAAAATTGCACCGAAAAACGCCATCTGTCATCTACGGGCATCGAAACGACCACCCCAGGAGATGACCTCATGGCCAAGATGCGCGCAGTGGATGCAGCGGTTCTCGTGCTGGAAAAGGAAGGCGTAGATTGTGCCTTCGGCGTCCCCGGGGCCGCGATCAACCCCTTCTACAATGCGATGAAGAAGCACGGCAAAATGCGCCACATCCTGGCGCGCCACGTGGAAGGCGCCTCGCATATGGCCGAGGGCTATACGCGTGCCAAGCACGGCAATATCGGCCTTTGCATCGGCACCTCCGGCCCCGCCGGCACCGACATGATCACCGGCCTCTACTCCGCCCAGGCCGACAGCATCCCCATCCTCTGCGTCACCGGCCAGGCGCCCCGCGCCAAGCTGCAGAAGGAGGATTTTCAGGCGGTGGACATCGCCTCCATCGCTGCCCCGGTGACCAAGTGGGCGGTGACGGTGATGGAGCCCTACCTCGTCCCCATGGCCTTCCAGAAGGCCTTCCACCTGATGCGCAGCGGCCGCCCCGGCCCCGTGCTGATTGACCTGCCGGTGGATGTGCAAGTCGCCGAGATCGAGTTCGATATCGAGACCTACACCTCGCTCCCCGTCTACAAGCCCGCCGCCAGCCGCGCCCAGATCGAGAAGGCGCTGACCATGCTGAACGAGGCGGAGCGCCCGCTCATCGTCGCCGGCGGCGGCATCATCAACGCCGATGCGAGCGCCGAGCTGATCGAATTTGCCGAAATCACCGGCATCCCCGTGATCCCGACGCTGATGGGCTGGGGCACCATCCCCGATGATCATGACCTGATGGCCGGCATGTGCGGCCTGCAGACCAGCCACCGCTACGGCAATGCCAATATGCTCGCCGCCGACTTCGTGCTGGGCATCGGCAATCGCTGGGCGAACCGCCAGACCGGCAGCATCGAGAAGTTCACCGCCGGCAAGAAGTTCGTGCATGTGGATATCGAGGGCACGCAGATCGGCCGCGTCTTCGCGCCCGATTACGGCATCGTCTCCGATGCTTTGGCCGCCCTTGACCTCTTCGTGAAGGTGGCGATCGAGTGGAAGACGGCGGGCAAGCTGCGCGACCGTTCCGCCTGGGCGGCCGAGTGCCTGGCGCGCAAGAACTCCATGCTGCGCCAGACGCATTACGACCAGGTGCCGCTCAAGCCGCAGCGCGTCTACCAGGAGATGAACGAGGCCTTCGGGCGGGACACCTGCTACGTCACCACCATCGGCATTTCGCAGATTGCCGGTGCCCAACACCTGCGCGTCTATAACCCGCGCAACTGGATCAATTGCGGCCAGGCCGGCCCGCTGGGCTGGACGCTCCCAGCGGCACTGGGCGTGCGCGCGGCGGACCCGACGAAGGAGATCGTCGCTCTCTCCGGCGATTACGACTTCCAGTTCCTGATCGAGGAGCTGGCCGTCGGCGCCCAGCACAAGCTGCCCTACCTGCATGTGGTGGTGAACAACTCCTATCTCGGCCTGATCCGCCAGGCGCAGCGCGGCTTCGAGATGGATTTCGAGGTGTCGCTGTCCTTCGAGAACATCAACATGGAGCATGACGAGGCCCTCTCGGGCTACGGCGTAGACCATGTGGCGGTGGCCGAAGGCCTGGGCTGCAAGGCCATCCGCGTCCGCAGCCCGAACGAGTTCAAGCAGGCCTTCGCCGATGCCAAGGCGCTGATGGCCGAGCACCAGGTTCCGGTGGTGATCGAGTTCATCCTGGAGAAGGTGACCAACATTCCGATGGGCACCGAGATCGACGCGATCAACGAGTTCGGCGGCGCGCTCGATGTGGTGCCGGCTGAGAAGGAACTCGCGCCGGCGAAGTAAAGCCGACGGCATGCCGCGTCGCTGCTTCTCCCATCCCAGGTCTCGGCGCCCCCTCTCGCCATGCGCGAATGGGACGCCGAGAGCCGGCGGTGGGCGGCGGTCAGGAGCCGGTTGGCCGCCGGTCTTCCGGGCGACGGTTTTCAGTCGGGGAGCCAGCGCATGCTGCGCCGCTCGGCCTGGCCGTGCAGCGCATAATGCCGTTCGCCTGATGCCAACTTCCCCGCGGCAACCGCCGCGGCCACGTCTGGATGACGTGTCAGGTAATAGGCCTCGTCGAAACCGTGGGGCTGAAACCCGTGGCCCGGCGGTCGGGCGTCGAGGAAGGCCCGTATGGCCATGGCGACGCGGTCCCACTCCCCCGCGTGCATGCGGAGGTCATGGCCATGGCAGACGAAATGCAGCCGCACCGCTGCGGAGAATGCATAATTCTCCGTGATCTCGGCTCCGCCATAGCTGTCCTTCGTCCCTTGGATGATCAGGGTGGGCACGGTCAGCGTCGCCAGATGCTGGAAGCGCTCAGGCTCGATCACGCATTGCGGCCGGCGGAAGGGGAAACCGAGGCAAACCACCGCGGTCGCGCCATGCCGCGCCGCGTAAGTCACGGCGACGCGCGCGCCCGAGGAGCGGCCGAAAAGGATGAGATCGCTACCGGCCTGCGGCGCCAGCCGTTTGCGGAGCCCCTCCACCCGCGCATCAAGATCCGGCATGCCGGGTCCATCGGCGATTCCCCCCCATAGTTCGGCCTGCCCCACCCAGGTGGGGAAGTGGGCACCCAAGCGACGGCGCAGCTCCTCCTCCACATATCGATCACCCGGATAGCTATCCCCGGCCAGAAAGCAGACAGTCACGCCCCTCCCCCTCCTTGGTGCGATGCCGGCTGGGGCATTGCCAACCGGCCCATCCGCGGAAGACGTCGCACGGGGCGCGGTAGGCGGCAACGATCCGCACAGGCGTCGCGGACCGGAGCTCCCGCGCGGGCGCCTTGCCACGGTCGGCGGGAACGTGGCGCTCCGCGCCAAAGCGACGACGTGACATGCCACCCCCGCATAGAGGGCGGGGCCTCCCCGGAACCTATTGCGGCCGCACGCCCATCGCGATGGTGCGCTCATCCATCCGGGGATCATGCCGCAGCCCGCGCCGCACGGCCCAGGTGTTCAGATACTGCACCAGTTGGATGACCGGCCGCTCCTCGGCGAACATCGCCACCGCCTCATGCCACATCGCCTCGCGCCGCTCCTCATCCATTGTCGCGGAAGCGCGGGCGGTGAATTCATCGAAGCGCGGGTTGGAATAGCGGGCGTTGTTGTTGGCGCCCGTCAGGCGCTGGCGGTCATTGGTTGAAACGATGTTCACCAGGAAATTGGACGCCTCGCCGGTCGAACTGCCCCAGGCGCCGATCTGCATGCCGTATTCCAGCCGCGCGCGGCGCGGCACGAAGCCGGTCCAGGGCAGCGCTTCGACCTGGGTGCGCACGCCGATGCGCGTCCACATCTGCGCCACACCCTGGGCCAGCCGCGCATCATTGGGCCAGCGGTCATTGGGGGTGGAGAGCGTCAGGCGGAAGCCGTCGGGAAAGCCAGCCTCGGCCAGCAGGCGGCGGGCGGTGTCGGGGTCGAAGGGATCGGGCCGGATATTCGGGTTGTAGCCGAAGGCCCCGGGCGGCAGCCATTGCGCTGTGGCCTGGGCCGCGCCCTCCATCACCCGCTCCACCAGCGCATCTCGGTTGATGGCGAGGCTCAGCGCCCGGCGAACCCTGGCGTCCTTGAAGGGATTGGCAGCGAGCGGCTGGCCGGCATTGTCGGTCACCCCAGGCGGCGCGCCCTCACGCGAGTAGTCGGGCGCCATGTAGACGGTGCGCAGGCTCGGGATTTCCGTGACCGTCACGCGGGGGTCGCGGCGCAGCCGCGCCAGGTCGCTGGTCGGGATCTGCTCGATCAGATCCACATCGCCGGCGAGGAGTGCGGCGGTGCGCGAGGCGTCGTTCAGCAGCATGCGGTAGCTGACGCGCGCCCAGGGTTCGGCGCCGCCGAAATAGGCGTCGTTCCGCGTCATCTCCACGCGGTCTCCCGTGCGGAAGCTGACGAAGCGATAGGGCCCGGTGCCGATGGCGGCGCGACCGCTGTTGAAATCCTCCGTGGCCAGCCCCTCCGCCGCGTGGCGGGCGATGATGGACACCGAAGCGAGGTCGAGCGGCATCAGCGGATGCGGGGCGCGGGTGTGCAGCCGGATCAGATGCGGGTTCACCACCTCCACCCGCTGGATGGCGCGCAGGAAGCCGCCGAAGCCACCGGGCGAATTGGGCACATTCGGCACGCGGGCGAAGCTGAACACAACGTCATCCGCGGTGAAGGGCTTGCCGTCATGCCAGGTGACGCCCTGGCGCAAATCGAGTTCCCACACCGTGTCCGAGACGGCGCGCCAGGCGGTGGCCAGCGAAGGGTGCGGCCGCGCCCGGCCATCGCGCTCGATCAGCCGGTCGAAGATATGCATGGTCAGCGCGTTGTTCGGGCCGACATTGTGGAAATGCGGGTCAATCGTCGTCACCGGCGCGCCGGAGCCGATGCTCAAGGTCTGCGCCGCCGCCGGCAGGCTGATCGCCGCCGCCAGAAGGGCCGTAAACCACTTTCCCATCCAAACCTCCCAGAATTCTTGCGGGGAGGTTAACACGCGCGGAAAGCGGGCCGCTACTCTTCCTCGCGCCGCATGCGGCTCTGCACCACCGGGCGGGCGGGGCCCGTGCCCTGGCGGCTGATCGGGATGGAGCGGACCTTCACCTCCGGCAGGGGGCGCTGCAAATCAATGTGCAGCAGGCCATTGTCCAGGAAGGCACCCTCCACCTCGATCCCCTCGGCGAGCACGAAGGCGCGCTGGAATTGCCGGGCCGCGATGCCGCGATGGATGAAGATGCGCCCTTCGGTGTCATCCCGCTGGCGGCCGCGGATGACGAGTTGGTTGTCCTCCTGCGTGATCGCCAGATCCTCCATGGAGAAGCCGGCGACGGCGAGGGTGATGCGCAGCCTGGCCTCGCCCGTCTGTTCGATATTGTAGGGCGGGTAGCCTTCGGCGTTCTTCTGCACGCGGTCGAGCATCTGTTCGAGATGATCGAAGCCGAGAAAGAGCGGCGAGCCGAACACCGAGGATCGTGACATGCAGCCTCCTGCCGGGAGCGAGGACCTGCCCGGCACCCCAATCAGGCGGCCCCGGACGGCCAAGACTTGGCCCGGCTGTGCCGCCGTTGCAAGCCTCAGGCGTCGGCGCTACCTCAGTCGCATCATGAATGACGAGAAACTCCCGATCCTGCTGGTGCCCGACCCGAGGCTGCGGCTGAAATGCCGGCCCGTGGCGGAGGGCGACGGGGATGCCGTCCGCGCCCTCGCCCCGCGCATGCTGGCGACGATGTATGCCGCCCCCGGCATCGGCCTGGCGGCGCCGCAGATCGGCTCGGACCTGCGGCTCGTGGTGCTGGACTGCGGCGGCAAGGACACCCCCGAGCCAATGGTGCTGGTGAACCCCGAGATCATCGCCGAAAGCAAGGAATTGGCGGTGCGCGAGGAAGGCTGTCTCTCGCTCCCCGGCCTCTATGCCGATGTGCAGCGCCCGCAGCGCATCAAGCTCCGCTGGCGCGAGTTGGATGGCACGCGAAAGGAAATGGAGGCTGATGGCCTGCTCGGCGTCTGCATGCAGCATGAGATGGACCACCTGAACGGCGTGCTCTTCGTGGATCATCTCTCCGCGCTGAAGCGCAACATGATGCTGCGCAAGCTGGCCAAGGAGCTGAAGCTCAAGGCGCGGGACGCGGATGCGGGCTGAACCCGCTGCGGTCGTGCAGCACCACAGCCGCGAAGCGGCGAGGCGCGGGGCGTGAATCGCAGCGGCAGCCTCCGCACGGTCGCGCAGCACCGCAGCCGCGAAGCGGCGAGGCGCGGAGCGTGAATTGTAGCGGCAAACCCCTCCGGGTCGCCTTCATGGGCAGCCCGGATTTCGCCGTGCCGGCGCTGACGGCGCTGCATGCGGCTGGGCATGACATACGCGCCGTCTATACCCAGCCCCCCAAGCCCGCTGGGCGCGGCCAGCAGGAAACCCCCTGCCCCGTGCATCGCGCGGCCCTGGCACTCGGGCTGGAGGTCCGCACCCCCGCCCGGGTGAAGCGCGACACGGGGGCGCATGCGGATTTCGCGGCGCTCGACCTCGATGTGGCGGTGGTGGCGGCCTATGGGCTGATCCTGCCACCGGCCATGCTGGAAGCGCCGCGGCGTGGCTGCCTGAACATCCATGCCTCGCTGCTGCCGCGCTGGCGCGGCGCGGCGCCGATCCATGCCGCCATCCTGCATGGGGATCCCGAAAGCGGCGTCACCATCATGCGCATGGAGGAAGGCCTCGACACCGGCCCCATGCTGCTGCGTGAGGCCGTGCCGCTGACGCCGCGCAGCACCACGCCCGAATTGCACGATGCCCTGGCCGAGATGGGCGCACGGCTGATTCTGCGCGCGCTGGACGAAGCGCCGCTCGAGACGCCGCAGCCCGAGCGCGGCGTCACCTATGCCGCCAAGCTCAGCAAGGCCGATGGCCTGCTCGACTGGACGCAGCCGGCGGCCGCGCTCGATGCCCGGGTGCGTGCCATGAACCCTTGGCCCGGCGCCTATTTCCCGCATGCGGGCGAGGTGCTGCGCGTGCTGGCCGCCGAGCCCGCCGAGGGCATGGGCGCGCCCGGCACGGTGCTGCCGGGGCAGGGCCTCGTCATCGCCTGCGGCAGGGGCGCGCTGCGCCTCTCCCGCCTGCAACGCCCAGGCCGCGCCGCGATGGAGGCCGAGGCGCTGCTGCGCGGCTATCCCCTGCCCGCCGGCACGCGGCTCGGCTGATGCCGAACCCTTTGCCTGGCCGGCAGCCGCCACACCAACCCTGCCGGCGGCTCGGCTGATGCCGAGCTATGCCCTGCTGGTCGAATATGACGGCACCGATTTCGTTGGCTGGCAGCGGCAAGCCAATGGTGTCTCGGTGCAGCAGGTAATCGAGGCCGCGGCCGCGCATCTCAATGGCGGCGAACCGCCGACCGCCACCGCCGCCGGCCGCACCGATTCGGGCGTGCATGCCGAAGGCCAGGTGGTACAGCTGGAAACCTCGGCGCCCCTGGCCCCCACGCGCATGCGGGCGGCGCTGGATTTCCACACGCGCCCGCATCGCGTGGCGATCCGCGGCGCGGCCCTGGCCGCCGAGGGCTGGTCACCGCGCTTCTCGGCCATCCAGCGCCACTACCGCTATCGCATCCTGAACCGTGCGGCGAAGCCCGCGCTGGAGGAAGGGCGCGTCTGGCATGTGCCCCTGCCGCTCGATGCGGCGGCCATGCACAGGGCCGCCCAGGGCCTGCTCGGCCGGCATGATTTTTCGGCCTTCCGTGCCGCCTCCTGCCAGGCGGAATCGGCGGTGCGCACCATGGAGCGGCTGGATGTGATCCGCATGGAGGAAGAAATCCACATCCTCGCCAGCGCGCGCAGCTTCCTGCACCATCAGGTGCGCAACCTGGTGGGCACGCTGCACGAGGTCGGACTCGGCCGGCGCCCCATCGCCTGGCCGCGCGAGGTGCTCGATGGGCGGGACCGCAGGTGGGCCGGGCAGACGGCGCCGCCCCAGGGCCTCACCTTCCTGCGGGTGGACTACCCCCAGCCGATCAGCTGGGCGTGATCCGCCCGGTTGCGCTGATCGGCCCAGCCATGGCTCTCTAGCCGCAGGCTCGCGGCTTGACGCGCGGCCCTTTGGAACCAGGAACCCATCTTGCGTCAGGTCATCCTCCTGCTGGGCCCTCCGGGGGCAGGGATCAACCGCCTCGCCCGGATTGCGCGTCGCCTGGGCTTTGCGGCCCCGGAGCAGGCCGGCGCGGCGCTGGCCGATTTCAACGCCCGCCTGCTCGCCGCGACCGGGCGGGCGCCGCTCGATCCCAAGCCCCTGCCGTCCCGGGCCCCCGACCCGCGCCAGCAGGCGGAGTGCCACGCCCACGCAGCCGAACTGCTGCGCGATGCCCTGCCGCCTCGACGTCCCCTGATGCTGGCCGATCCGGCGCTGGCGCGCCTCGCCTCGCTCTGGCCCGACATCGCCCACCGCGCCGGCGTCACGCTGAAGGTCCTGCTCGTGACCGATGCGCCGTATCGGCTTGGTCGCGCGCGGCGCCTTCGCCCGGAGGATCCGCTCCTCTGGCTCGCGCATCTTCTGCCGGCCGAGGCGGCCTCGCGCCAATTGCCGCGCGCCATCCTGGATCAGGCTGCCCTCAGCGAGGATTGGCGGGGTGCGCTGAGCAGGGGCGCCGCGCAGATCGGCCTGCGCCTGCCGGACCTTCTCAGCCCGCGCATGGTGGAAATCGACGCCTGGTTCGCCGCGGAGGAGCCGCTGCCGCCGGAACCCCCGCCGCTGCCTGAGCCCTATCCCCTCCCGCGCCTGGGCCCACTCGCCTTGGCGTTGCATGAGGAATTGCAGGCCCTCTCGGGCGGGGGAGATCTGAACCCCGAGCCGTGGGACGCTGCGCGCGCGGCGTGGCGCGCGGCCTGGACGGAGGCCTCACCGGGCGACGGAGCCTCGGCCCTCGCGCTGCCCGATCCCCCGTCGCGCGGGCTGTCCCCGCCGGCGCCGGCCCTGCATCGTGCGCCCGAGCCGCCACGGCACCTCATCCTGCACTACCACCTCTTCAAGAACGCCGGCACTTCGCTGGATCACGCGCTGCGTGGGCATTTCGGATCGGCTTGGATGGAGAGCGAGGGCGGCGCGCAAGGCTGGCGCGGGCCGCAGATCGCAGCACTGATCGCGGCGCATCCGGGGCTGAAGGTGCTCTCCTCCCACACGGCGCTGCTGCCGCCGCCGCGCATGGCGGGCGTGGTGATCCATCCTCTGCTCTTCCTGCGCCATCCCCTGGACCGCGTCAGATCCGTCTATGATTTCGAGCGCAAGCAGGCGACGTTGACCGAGGGGTCGCTTCTGGCCCGCGAGACCGATCTGGCCGGCTATATCCGGGCGCGGCTCGACAAGCCGAGCGATCGCACCATCCGGGACTTCCAGGTGCATCGCCTCGCCCGTGCCTTTCCGCCCACCGAGGGCAGCGAGGCAGAGCGCGCCCGGAATGCGCTCGACGTTTTGCCGCATGTCGGCCTGGTCGAGCAGTACAACGAATCGCTGCAGCGCTTCGAGGCTGGGCTGGCCGAGGCCTTCCCCGGTATCACCCTGCGGCCGACCCAGGCCAACCGCACGCAGAGCCCTGGCATGACGCTGGAGGAGCGGCTGGCCGCCATGCGCGCCGAGATCGGCAGCGCCCTCTACGCCCAACTGGAGGACGCGAATGCGCAGGATCTGGCGCTGCACCGCGTAGCGCAGCGCCGGATGGAGTCGGCGACGGCCTGAGTGCCGCGGGCCGCCGCTTTAGGTCCCGTAGCGCCAGGGCCGGCAGCCGCGATGCACCAGGGTGCTGCCCCCGCGATCGTAGAAATCAAGCTTGGCCAGCCATTCGCGCGTCATCTCGCGCCCCGCCTCAAAGCCATAGCGGGTGCGGGCGATGGCGAGCGCATTGTCACGCAGCCGCTGCCACAGTGCGGCATCACCGTGCAGTGCCTCGATCGCGCTGGCCCATTCCTCGGCACTTCGCGCCTGCAGATGATCGGCCCCCGGCGTGAGCCCCACCCCCTCTGCGGCGATGGCGGAAAGCACGCTCGGCACCCCGCGCGAGATCGTCTCCAGCACCTTCCCCTTCATGCCCGCCCCCGCGAAGAGGGGCGCCACGAAGACGCGAGCCCGCGCAAACACCGGGTCCAGATCCGGCACCTGACCCGTGATGCGAATATTCGGCGCCGCCAGGGCCAGGATCGAATCCGGCGGATTGCTGCCCACCACCTCCAGCACGATGTGCGGGGCACGCTGCGCCAGGAGCGGCATCACCTCCCGCGCCAGGAACTCGACGGCGGCGATGTTCGGCGGGTGACGGAAGCCACCGAGGAAGAGCAGGCCGGAGGTCGCATCGAAGCGGGGCAGCAGTGCGTCATTCACCTCCACCACCCAGGGAAGCTTGGCCAATGGGCGCGAATCCAGCAGATGGCTCTCCAGCACGGCAAGCTCCGTGTCGGAGTAGCTGAGGGTCAGGTCGGCCGCGCGAACGACGGCGAGTTCGGCCTCGCGCGTGGTCCGTGCGCCCTCCGTGGTGTAGAATTCGCTGCCCGCCGTGGCCTCGCGCGCTTCACGGAGGAAATGCAGATCCGCGAGGTTGAAGGCGATCTTGGTGGCCGGCGCGTGGCGGCGGATCAGGTCCATGATGTCCTGCGCCACCGCGTAGCGGTTGACATACACGAGATCATAGTCGCGGGCGCTCTTCTCGACGAAGGCCTCGAAGCCGGTAACGAAGGGCGCATACAGGCATTCCACACCGATGCGCTGCAGCGCCAGCACGTGTCGGTCCATATAGGCGAGGTTCCGCGGCAGGAAGGTGACCTTGGCGCCCAGGCTCTGCAGCAGGCGGATCTCCTGATAGGCGGCATAGCCTCCGGCATCGGCATCGACGAAGGGGTAGCGGTGATCCACGAAAAGGACGCGCAGCGCGGCGTGGCGATCCTGCTCACGCTCCGCGTTCACGCCCAGCTTGCCGTGACTGGCGACCAGGGGGGCCCATTTCCGCTTGAACTTCGGACGGTTCACCTCCTGGAAGCGCTTCATGCCGGCGCTGGTGTTGGTGCCAGAAGAATGCCCCTCGAAATGGAAAACCACGGAGGTGGGCACATAGACCACCTTCCGCCCGGCCTGCCGCACCCGCATCGCAAGGTCGGTGTCTTCGAAATAGCCGGGGGCGAATTCCGGGCTGAAGCCGCCAAGCTCTTCCCACAGCGGCCGCTCGATCAGGATGGCCGCGCCAGAGACGTAGTCCACCTGCCGCAGGTAATTGTAGCGCGGATCGGCCGGGTTGCCGCCACGCCCGACATTCCAGGGATCGCCTGAATTCCAGACGATGCCGCCCGCCTCCTGCAACCGCCCATTGGTGTGGAGGAGCTTCGCCCCGGCGAGCCCCACACCCTCGAAATGCGTGAAGACCGCGAGCAACTCATCCAGCCAGCGCGATGTGACCTCGGTGTCGTTGTTCAGGAAAGCGATGAAGCGCCCGCGCGCAAGCCGCGCGCCGGCATTGCAGGCGCCGACGAAGCCTTGCGCCTCCGCATGGCGGATGATCCGCACGCCCTCGAGGAGGGTCTCCGCCTGCGTGGTGGCGTCGGTGGAGCCGTCATCCACCAGGATCACCTCGAAGCTGGCCTCGCTAAAGGCGAAAATGAGCGAGGCGATGCAGAGATAGGTGGCCTCGAAGCCGTTATGGGCCGGGATGACGATGGAGACCTCGGGCGCGGCCACCTGGGGCAGGGTGAGGGTGGGGTAGTGTGCCTGCTTGCGCAGCCCGCCCAGAACATCGTCATGCCGCCGCAGCAGATCGGGCTGCGGCCGCCAATGCGGCCTGCCTGCCGCCTCAAGCCAGGCGCGATAGGTCGCGAAGTGGAAGCGCGCGGCGGGCGAGCCGGCGATATCGACCGGTGAGCCCGCATGGGCCTGGATCGTCTGCCAGGGCGTGACATGGCTCGAGAGGATGTCGGTCAGCGCACCGAGGAGCTGCTGGCTGGGCAGGTGGCGCAGCTCCACCAGGTGCAGCAGCCCGTCCATATGCCTCAGGTCGAGGAAAAGCTCGGCGGTGAAGCGGCCTTCGCTGGGCTGGATCTCGGCCGTGGCGCTCAGCTCGCCATCCACGAAGGCACCCAGCTGCTCCCCGGGGGCGACGCCAGGCGCGATGCGGCCGACAGCCAGCAGGCGGCGATGGGTGAGGGTCATCCGCCGCAGCTGCAGCGGCAAGGCGCGGGCCGGAAAGACGAGGCCCGGAAGGATCTCCGTCTGCGCACCAAAATCCACGTGCAGGCTCGTGTGCAGGACACGGCCCAGAGCAGGCGGTCGCAGGCGCACCGTGAGCGCCTCAAAGCCCTCGAGCCCGGACAGACCCGTCAGATGGGGCGGCAGGGCGTAGCTTGGCCCCTGCGCCCCGCGCGAGATCGCGCGCAGTGTCACATCCGCAAAGAAGACATAGCTCGTCTCACGCCGCGCGGTCGGGCCCTTCTCGATCTCGATCGTGAGCCGGGCCGCAGCTTCGGGCGCCATGAAGATCACCTCGACGGGCTCATAATCCCGCCGGGTCGAGCCACCGGAACGCCCAGTGCTGAGCGGCCGGACCTCGCGCTGCAATTCCTGTCCCTCGGCATCCCGGCAGGTCAGCACCATCTGCGCGGTGCAGCGCTGCATGCCGATCAGGGCTGTCAGCCGGTAGGGAGTGGAGGGGCGGATCGCGCAGCCCTCCGCCCCGCTGGCATCCCGCAACAGGGCCGTCGCGGCCACCGGGCCGTTCCCCTCCTGCCCCGCGAGGGAGCCCAGGAAAAACACATCCATGCCCGGCAGGCTGGTCGAGGGAGAATGGTTGCGCCCGCTGCGTGCCCGCCCGGCATGGCGGAAATCCCAGGTGAGGCCTGGCTCCTTCAGCACGTCCGTGCCGGCGATGGGAAGGAACTTCGCCTCCTCGGCAAAGACCTCGACCAGCTCCTGCGGCCGGGTCTGGAAGAAAAAGCGCGGGACATGCCCCGCCGCCGCAAAGAGGACGAGGTTCAGCTCGCCCGAGCCGCCCAGGCTGTGCTCGACGATCCTTGAAGGGAGAGCCGCGCCACCGGCCGGGACCAGCGGCGGCAAGGCGGGCTCCGCACCGGCGGAAGCGGACATCTCTGGCGCCTCGGCGAGCGGAGCCGGCATCGCGACCGCGGTGGCGGCATCGTGTTTCGTCGGCGTGGCCGTCGCCGGGGAGGGTGCCGGAGCCTGGCTGTCTGAGGTCATGCGGGACAGGCCCTTTTCAATCGAGCGGTCGGGCCGGCAGGGTCGGACATCACGACTGGCCCCGGAAACCCATGGTTTTAGCAATGGTCCATCCTAATTGCCTGATGTGGCTGCGGCAATTCTGCCCTCGCCCCAGGGCCGGATCTCCTGCGCCGGCAGGGACCGCAGCAGCGCCTGCACCGTCTCGCCCGTCACCGGATGACGCCAATCCGGCGCGACCTCGGCGAGTGGATGCAGCACGAAGCCGCGCTGGGTCATGCGCGGATGCGGCAGCATCAGGGCCGGCGTCGCCTGGCGCTGGCCGTGGCAATCCAGCAGATCGAGATCGAGCGTGCGCGGCGCATTCGGATAGGGCCGCGCGCGATGATGCGCGGCCTCGATCGCGTGCAGCGCCGCCAGCAGCGCCGCGGGCTCGGCGGCGCCCGAGAGCCGCGCCACGCCATTCACGAACCAGGGCGCGCCGGGCATGGGCGGGATGGGCGCACTCTCCCACCAGCGGGAGAGCGCGCGCAGGCTGAGGCCCGGCAGGGCATCCAGTGCGGCGGCGGCGGCGCGGCAGGTCTCGCGCGGCAGGCTGCCATCGGGGGTGGGCAGGCTGGCGCCGATGCCGATCAGGATCATGGGCGACGGGCTCTCATCACCCCGGCATAGGCGAGATCCGCGCGGCGCGAAACGCGTGCGGGCGCAGGCAGCACTACCCGGCCGTGATTCCCAGGCTTCGGATCATCCCCCCCACCTGCGCCACATCCCGCTGCACGAAGGCGGTGAATTCCGCTGGGGCGAGGGGCGTCGGCGCGATGGCGTGGTCCAGCAGGCGCGGGCGCACCTGGTCGCTGCGCAACGCCGCCTGCGTCTCGGCGTTCAGCCGCTCGACGATGGGCGCCGGCAGATTGGCGGGGCCGGAAATGCCCACCCAGTTCAGCACGATCACCGTGGGGAAACCCAGCTCGGGCATGGCAGGCAGGCTGGGCGCCATGGGGTTGCGCTCGGCCGCACTGACCGCCAGGCCGCGCAGGCGGCCGGCCGCGAAATGCTCCAGGTATTGCGGCATGGTGTCGAAGGCGAGCGGCACCTGGCCGTTCAGCAGGTCCGGCAGCAGGGGCGCGCTGCCGCGATACGGCACATGGGTCAGCTCCACATTGGCCGCGCGCTGGAACATCTCGCCATAGATATGCCCGACCGAGCCGGCGCCGGAGCTGCCGAAGCTGGGCGGGGTGCGCTGCGCACGGATCCAGGTGATGAGGGAGGGGATATCCGTCGCGGGGATGAAGCGCGGATTGACCACGATCGCGGCCGGGGCGGCGCCGATATAGGTGATGTGGGTGAAGCTGCGCACCGGGTCATAGCCCGCCTGCGGATAAAGCGGGGGCGAGGTGGTGATTGGCGCGGTGTTGGACAGGAAGAGCGTGTAGCCATCGGCCGGCTGCTGCGCGACATGCAGCGCCGAAAGCGTGCCGCCCGCACCGGGCCGATTATCCACCACGAAGCGCTGGTTGAAGGCGGCCGAATAGTGCTCGGCCAGAAGCCGCGCCGTGATGTCCGAGGAACCGCCCGGCGGGAAGGAGACGACGATGCGCACCGGGCGCGAGGGCCAGGCGGCTTGCGCCCGCGCCTGCACAGCCGGAAGGCAGAGTGGTGCCGCAAGCAAGGGCAGATGACGACGACGCATGGGCCAAACCTCCATCAACGGAGGAAGCCTTGCATCAAGCGTGCCGGATTACGCGCCCATCATCAGGAGCGCCGCGCGCAGGCCGAGCAGCGTCGCATCCCAGACCGGCTTGCCGGCCGCTTCCTCGCCGATCAGCGGGACGGGGTAGTTGGTGCACCAGCCCAGGATCAGGTCGCAATGCGGCGCCACCCGCGCCGCCTGGGCCGCGATCACCTCGCGCCCGGTTGCGGCATAGGAGAGGTTGTCGGACAGGCCCAGATGGTCCTCCGCCGTCACGTTCCAGCCGCGCGCGGCAAAGGCGGCGATGAGCTTGGCTTGGTAGGCGTCGTTATAGGGGGTGATCAGGCCGATGCGCGTCGGTCCGCGCGCCGCCAGCGCGGCTTCGAGGGCGAGGCCCGAAGTGGTGGCGGGGATGCCCGTCGCCGCGGTGATACGCTGGGCCAGGTCCCGGTCATGCTCCAGGCCGATGACGCCGCCCTTGCTGCCATTCCACAGGATGACTCCCGGCTTCGCGTGGCTCAGCAATTCCGCCGCGCGCAGCATGCCCTCCAGGTCATAGCTGTCCGGGAAGGGGTCGCTCGTGCCGTGGACGGGAATGCGCGCAAAGATGGGCAGGACGCCCGTCACCTCGCGCAGCGCCGCCTGGGTTAACGCCTCCACCACCGTATTGCCGGAGGGGGTGATGGTGCCGAGCACCTTGGGGCCGGCGAGGATCATCGGGCGAGGGACAGCAGCGCCGAGCGTGGCGGCATGCCAGGCTCGAATTCCGGCCAGCGCGTCGCCGGGCGGTTGAAGGTAGCGCCGGGCTCGGCCCCCGGCCGGCGCGCCACGGTGAAGATGGTGCCGCCATCAGGCGAGGCCACCGCATTGCCGATGCCCGCCGCCCGCGCTGCGCCATAAAGCGGCGTGGCACTGCTGCCCTCCAGCGCCCAGAGCGTCTGCGCGCGCGGGCCCACCACCCCGCCGGTATCCGTGCCGATCAGCAGCCGGCCGCGCGAATCGGACGTCGCCGTCTGCACCGCGCCCAGGCGCTGGGTGTTGATCATGCTGCCCGCCATGCCGGGCGATGCGGGGTCCCCACCATCCGGCGAGAAGCTGAGCAGGCCGAAGCCACCGGTGAAGAGCAGGCGGTTGCCACGCGGGTCCCAGTAAAGGCTGGAGGGCGCGTCGAAGGCCGTGCCATTGGCCGCGCGCGCGGCCTCCACCGGGTTGCTCGCCGCACCCTCGGGCAGCGGCAGCCAGGTGAGCCGCGTGGCCTGCCATTGCGCCACACTCAGCGTGCCACGGTCCAGCGCATCGGCGTCCCGCGCCGGGCCGGCGGAGACGAAGCGGAAGAGGTAGCCCCCAGCCCCACGCTCGGCCACATAGACCACGGCCTGGCCGCCGCGCGCCTGCGCCGCCGCCGCATCCGCCTTGCCGAAGCGGCCCAGCGCCGTCCGCTTCACCGGAATGGATTGCGGGTCCAGCGGGTCCAGCTCCACCAGCCAGCCAAAGCCTTCGCCGCGCTGGAAGCGGCGATCCACGCCGCTCAGCCGGTTGGACCAATCGGCCGGGTCGCCCTCGGCCAGCAGCAGCGAGGCCCAGGGCGTCGCCGCCCCGCCCCGGATACCCAGCACGCCCTGGATCGAGCTGCCCACCCGCTCGGCCAGCGGCCCGGACAAGCGGCACAGGGTGTTCCCGGTGAGGCGGCGCGACTGGAAACCGCCATCCACCACGATCCAGCGCCCGCCCTGCAATTCCAGATTGAGCAGCGAGGCGCCCTGCATCTTCATTGCCACATCCGGTCGGTCCAACCCGCCGGGGAAGGCCATTGCGGCCTCCACCGTGGGGTGCGCCACGGCCAGCACGGCGCGGGTCACGCCATCGGCCGCCATGGGCGGTACGATGAGGGCGGCGATGCGCGCATCCCAGCCGAATTGCGCGGCCGCACCCTCGGCATCCACATGGTTCGGCTCGAAGGGCGGCGCGTCGAAGGTCACGCGGTCGCCCCAGCGGATCAGCACGCCGCGGCGCAGCCCGGCGCCGACCGTGTCATCCTGCGCCACGGCGGGCGCGGTCTGCGCGGCGGCGCCAAAGGGGGACAGGGCCGGGATCAGCGCGGGCGCGGCGAGCAGGGCGCGACGACGGATCATACGGGCATCTCCTCGATCACCGGAGGAACGAAGGATTTCACCGCCGGCAGCGGGCCGGTCCAGGGCTCCACCCGCACCAGGCAGGATTGGGCGGAAGGCCCCTGCGTCAGGCTGGAGGTGCCGATATCGGCGGTCAGCACATTGGGGTTGCCGTGTACGCAGAGGCTACCGGGCACGCCGGGCTCCAGCGGATCGAACCAGGCGCCGGTCGCCAGCAGGGCCACGCCGCGCGTGAGATTCGCGTCCAGCCGCACACCGGCCAGGCAGGCGCCGCGCGCATTGAAGACGCGCACCACCTGCCCATCGGCCAGGCCACGCGCCGCTGCATCCTCAGGGTGCATGCGGATGGGCTCGCGCCCCTGGATCTTGTCGGCGGCCGCAATCGGCCCGGGGTCGAGCTGCGAATGCAGCCGCGTCGGCGGCTGCTGGCTGAGCATGTGCAATTCGTCCGGGGCCGCGCCGCCCAGCCACTCGCGGGGCGTGAGCCAGGTGGGGTGGCCCGGGCAATCGGCGCGGTCGAAGCCCGCGATGGTCTCGGAAAACAGCTCCACCTTGCCGGAGGGCGTGTTGAGCGGGTTCGCCTCCGGGTCGGCGGCGAAATCACTAAACTGGGTGAAGGCCTCATGCGGCTCGATCGGTGGCATTTCCACATGGCCCTCGGCCCAGAAGGCGTCGAAGTCCGGCGCGTCGAAGCCGAGGCGGCCGCAGGCCACGCGCCACTTGTCATAGAGGAAGCGCAGCCAAGCGCCCTCATCCCGCTGCTCGGTGAAGCGGGCGCGGAAACCCGCGGCATCGGCAAGGTCGGCCAGGATGTCGTGGTCGTGGCGCGCGAGGCCCTGCGGCGGGATGGCCTGGTGCATGGCGCGCACGAAGCGGTCGCGCGAGGAATGCGCGATGTCATTGCGCTCCAGCGTGGTGGTGGCGGGCAGCACGATATCGGCATGGCGGGCGAGTGCGGTCCACCAGGGCTCCTGCACCACGATGGTCTCGGGGCGGGACCAGGCGCGCAACAGGCGGTTGAGGTCCTGGTGGTGGTGGAAGGGGTTGCCGCCGGCCCACCAGACCATCTTGATGTCGGGCAGCGGCAGGTCCCGGCCATTGTAGTGCAGCGTCCCGCCGGGCCGTTCCAGCAACTCGGTGACGCGGCCAACCGGGATGAAGTCGGAGACGGGGTTGCGCGCCGCCGGCAGCGTGATGCCCGGCATCTCCCGCCGCGGATTGCCAATCCCCCCCGAGGAGCCATAGCCGAAGGCCACCCCCTGCCCCGGCTTGCCGATGTTGCCCAGGGCCGCAGCCAGCGCGATCAGCGCCCAATAGGGCTGCTCGCCGTAATCCGCGCGCTGGAGCGACCAGGCGGCGGTGAGCATGGTGGGCTGCGCCAGGCATTGCTCAGCGAGGTCCCGGATGGTGGCGGCGGGAACGCCGGTGATGCCCTCAGCCCATTCGGGGGTCTTGCCGGCCAGCGTCGGCGCCAGCTTCTCCCAGCCGACGCAATGGGTGGCCAGGAAGCCGCGATCCTCACGCCCCAGCGCCACGATGTGTTGGATCATGGCCAGGATCATCGCCGCGTCGGTCCCCGGGCGGATCGGCACCCATTCGGCGGCCAGAGCATCCTCGGTGTCGCCGCGATAGGGCGAGATATTCACGAAGCGCAGCCCGGCCGCGCGCGCCGCGCGCATATTGGGGCCGTAGGTCATGGCCGCGCCGCCCGAGGTGACATAGCCATTCTTGGCGGCGAGCCCGCCGAAGCAGAGCATCAGCTTCGCGTGCTGGGCGATGGCGGCCCAATCCGTCATCCGGCCCAGCACGATCTCATTCGTGCCGACCACATGCGGGATCAGCGCCTGGGCGGTCGCGTAGGAATAGGCGTTGATGGAATAGGTGTAGCCGCCGCCCATGCCCAGGTAGCGCTGCAACTGGCTCTTGGCGTGGTGGAAGCGCCCGGCGGAGGACCAGCCATAGGAGCCGCCGTAGATCGCCGAATCGCCATGCTCGGCGCGGGTGCGGGCGGTCTCTTCGGCCAGGAGGCGCGTCACGCGGTCCCAACTGACGGGCACAAAGGCGTCGCCACCCCGGGCATGGCCCGAGCGCCGCCCTTCCAGCCAACCCTTGCGGATGTAGGGCTGGTCCACCCGAGCGGCGCTATGGACCGTGGCCGGCATGGAGTCGATCAGGGAGGCCGGCACCGGGTCCCGCGCGAAGGGGCGCACGGCGACAAGGCGCCCGCCCTCGGTGACGGCGTCGAAGAAGCCCCAATGGGCGGCGTGCGGCTTTATCTCGGTCATGCGGAGGATATTGCCCGCTTTCTCCCCTTCCGCGAAGCGCCGGGCGGGATAGAGTGGGGGGAAGCACAAAGGACGCATTCATGACCCCGCCGCGCAATTCCAACGCCGCCCGCGATATCGCGAACCTCATGCACCCCTACACCGATGCGCGCGCGCATCAGAAGAACGGGCCGCTGGTCATCACACGTGGCGAGGGCGTGCGCGTCTTCGACGAACAGGGCAATGCCTATATCGAGACGGTGGCCGGCCTCTGGTGCGCCTCGCTCGGCTTCGACAATGAGCGGCTGGTGCAGGCGGCGCTCAAGCAGATGCGGCAGCTGCCCTTCTACCATTCCTTCACCGGCCGCAGCCACGAGCCGGCCATTGATCTGGCCGAAATGCTGATCGAGCGCGCCCCTGTGCCGATGAGCAAGGTGTTCTTCTGCAACTCGGGCTCCGAAGCGAATGACACCGCGATCAAGATGATCTGGTACTTCAACAACGCCATCGGCCGGCCGGAGAAGAAGAAGATCATCGCCCGACTGAAGGGCTATCACGGCGTGACGGTGGCCTCGGCCTCGCTCACCGGCCTGCCTTACAACCACAAGCTCTTTGACCTGCCGATCCAGGGCATTCTCCACACCGGCACGCCGCATTACTACCACTGCGCCCTGCCCGGCGAGAGCGAGGACCAGTTCACCACGCGCCTCGCCAATGAGCTGGAGGAGATGATCCTCCGCGAAGGCCCCGAGACGGTCGCGGCCTTCTTCGCCGAGCCGATCATGGGCGCGGGCGGTGTGATCGTGCCGCCCGCCGGCTACTTCGAGAAGATCCAGGCCGTGCTGCGCCGGCATGACGTGCTCTTCGTGGCGGACGAGGTGATCTGCGGCTTCGGGCGCACCGGCAGCTACTGGGGCTGCCAGACCTTCAACATGCAGCCGGACATCCTGACCTGCGCCAAGGCGCTGAGCAGCAGCTTCCTGCCGATCTCGGCCGTGATGGTGAATGACCGCGTCTTCCAGGGCCTCGCTGATGGTTCGGCGGGGCTGGGCACCTTCGGCCATGGCTACACCTATTCGGGCCATCCGGTGCCGGCCGCCGTCGCGGTTGAGACGCTGAAGATCTACGACGAGATGGACCTGGTCGGCCACGTCCGGAAGGTGGCGCCGAGCCTGCAGGACGGCTTGCGCCGCCGCTTCGCCGACCATCCGCTGATCGGCGAGATCCGCGGCGTGGGCCTGATCGGCGCCGTCGAATTCGTCTCCAACAAGGAAACCCGCGCGAATTTCGACCCGGCGGTGAAGATCTCCCCGCGTCTGGTGAAGATCGCGGAGGGCCATGGCCTCATCATGCGCGCCCTGCCCGGCGATGGCATCGCCTTCTCACCGCCGCTGATCATCACGGCGGAGGAAGTGAATGACATGCTGGACCGCTTCGGCCGCGCGCTGGATGACCTCACGGTGCAGCTGCGCCGCGAGAGCCTGACCACGGTTTGAGCGCGCGCCTCTGGCCGCTGGCGGTGGCGCTGGCGGCCGCACCCTTCATCGTGGTGCTGCAGAACCGAACCCTGGCGCCCATCACGCTGCTGGGCTTCGCGGGCGTGATCCTGGCAGCTTGGCGCTCTGGGTGGCGCCCCGCGCGCCCGCCGATGCTGGTCTGGCCGGCCGTGGCGCTGCTCGGCTGGGCGGCGGTTTCGGCGCTCTGGGCGCCGGAAGCCGGGCGGGCGCTGGATGGCGTCTGGCGCCTGGGGCTGACCCTGGGGCTGGCCGTGCTGGCCGCCGATGCGCTGCGGGCGGGGCCGGCAACGCCGCTGCTGGCCCGCGCGGCGGCGCTGGGGCTGGGCTTGGGCATCGCGGCCGCGCTGTTCGACGATCTGAGCGGCAATGCCCTGCGCGCCTTCGTGCGTGGCATCGCCGAGCCCCCCGCCACGCTCGCCTTCGGGCTCAAGAACGCGGCCTCGGTCATGGCGCTGCTGTTGCCGCTCGCGGTCTTTGCCACGGCGCTTCCGCGCTGGGTGCGGCTGGCGCTGGGCGTCTCGGGCGCGGTGGTGGCGCTGCTGCTGCCGGGAGAGAGCGCCAAGCTCGCCGTACTGGCGGGGCTCGCCACGGGTGTGGCGGCCGGTTTCGCGCCGCGGGCGACGCGCCTCGGCCTGGCGGGGCTGGCGGCGGTGCTGATCCTGGCCCTCCCCTGGCTGCTGGGGGCCGCCCTGCCCCGCGATGCCGGCGCCCTGCCCAATTCCGCCGCGCATCGCCTGCTGATCTGGGATTTCGCGGCCGAGCGCATCAGCGAGCGGCCCGTGTTCGGCTGGGGCATGGATGCCAGCCGCGCCATTCCGGGCGGCACGGGCCGGCCAGACGCGGCGCTGCGCGAGGCCTTCGGGCTGACCTCGCCCACCGCGGCGCAATGGTTCTCGAACGCGCAATTGCTGCCGCTCCACCCGCACAACCTGGCCTTGCAGGTCTGGCTGGAACTGGGCGCCATCGGCGCGGCGCTGATGGCGCTGCTGCTGGCGCTGGCGGCCCTGGCCTGCCGCAGCCCGGCCGCCTGCGGCGCCTTCGCGGCGGGGATGGTGATTGCCATGCTCAGCTATGGCGCCTGGCAGTATTGGTGGGTCTCCGGACTGCTTCTGGCCGCGGTCACCGCGGGAGCGCTGCAAGCGGGCCGGGAGGCGCGTTAGCCGGGCGCGGCGCGCGGCGATTGGTGGCAGCCCGGCCGGCATGTTAAGTTTTGGCCGACAGAACCGGCGCGGGGGCTTCGCCTCCGGCTTCTTCTCCCACCTTCTGAACCAGGCCCCCGACCCATGCGCATCGCCCGACGCACCGCCCTGCTCGCCCTCTCCGCGACCCCCGCCCTGGCTCAGCCGGCGCCGGCCTCGCTTACCCGCGCCTTTGCCCCGGAGGGCAAGCTGCGGGCGGTGATCAACCTCGGCAATCCGATCCTCGCCGGGCGGGCGAGCGAATCCGTGCCGCCCCATGGCGTCTCGGTGGATCTGGCGCAGGCCCTGGCGCAGCGGCTCGGCGTCGAGCTGGACATGGTCGTGGTCAACGCGGCCGGGCGGGCCGTCGAGACCATGCGCGCCGGCCGGGTGGATATCGGCTTCTTCGCGGTGGACCCGGCGCGCAGCCAGGGCATCGAGTTCAGCCCGCCCTATATTGAGATCGAAGGCGCCTATCTGGTGCGCGATGCCTCCCCCATCACCCGGATGGAGGAGGTGGACCGGCCCGGCACGCGCATCGTGGTCGGGCTGAACAGCGCCTATGACCTCTTCCTGACCCGGGAAATCCGCCAGGCCAGCCTGGTGCGCGCCCCCACCTCGCCCGCTGTCGTGGAGGAACTCCTGCGCCAGGGCCTCGATGTCGCGGCCGGCGTGCGACAGCAACTGGAGGCCGACCAGGCGCGCTTCCCCGGCCTGCGGCTGCTGCCGGGGCGCTTCATGGTGATCCATCAGGCGATGGGCCTGGCGGCGGGGCGTGACCCTGCGGCGCTCGTTTACCTCACCGCCTTCGTCGAGGAAATGAAGGCCAGCGGCTTCGTGGCGGCGGCGCTGGCGCGGCATGGCATCGAGGGCGCATCGGTCGCGCCGGCACGCTGAGCGGGGGTTCTCGCGCTGGGGCGCGGGGCGGCGTAGCTTCGCGCCATGCAACGTTTCTGGTTCAGCGCGGCGGGGCTCTGCGGCGCCCTCGCCGTCGGTCTTGCCGCTGTCGCCGCCCATGTCGCGCTGGATTCGCGGGCCATGGTGCAGAATGTCGCCATGCTGCTGGGCTGGCACACGCCGGCGCTGATCGGCCTGGCCCTCTGGCAGCGCGGCGCCTGGGTGGCGGGGCTGCTGCTGGTGGGGCTCACCCTGTTCAGTGGGGCGGTGCTGATCCGTGCCTTCCTGGGCGTCTCCCTCGGGCCGGTGGCGCCGATCGGGGGCATGACCATGATCGCGGGCTGGCTGCTGCTCGCGGTGATCGCGTGGCGCCGATGATCCGCGCCGCCTATCTGGCCGATGAGGGGCTGGAACGGCCGCTCGCCGAGGAGCTGGAGCTCTCGGGCCGCCGCGTCTCGGCCTGGCATGGGCGGCTGGCGCTTTCGTCCGACCCGCCGGCACCCGCGGCCTGGGCGCTGGATGTCTGGGATGATCCGCGCGAAATCCCCGCCCCTTCGGTGAAGCTGGCGGCGGATGGGCTGCGCGCCATCCAGCGCAACTGGTCGCTGGTACCCGCGCTGCATCACCGCCGCGCCGCGCTGATCGAGGAGCGGCTGCCGCCGGTGAAGGCGCGGCCCCTGGTGTTTCCCGAGCCGGCCCCGACCGGCCATCTTGGCGGCTGGACGCTGCTGACGCAGGAGCTGATCCTCGCCTCCCCCACCAAGTCCTCACCCTTTCCTGGTGGGGCGCCGCGCTTTGTGGAAGATCGGGAGGGCCCGCCCTCACGCGCCTATCTGAAGCTCTGGGAGGGGCTCACGCGGCTGGGCCGGCATCCAGGGCCGGGAGAGAGCTGCCTGGACCTCGGCGCCTCGCCAGGGGGCTGGAGCTGGGCGCTGGCGCAGCTGGGGGCCCGGGTGACGGCGGTGGACAAAGCGCCGCTGGAGGAGCGCGTGATGGCCGTGCCGAACGTGACCTGGCGGCAGGAAAGCGCCTTCGCCTTGGCGCCAGAGCCGGTGGATTGGCTCTTCAGCGACGTGATCTGCTATCCGGCGCGGCTCTTTGCGCTGGTGACGCGCTGGCAGGGCTTTGCGCGCAACATGGTCTGCTCAGTGAAGTTCCAGGGCGAGACGGATCATGCGGCGGCCGCGCAATTTGCCGCGATTCCGGGCGCGCGGCTGTTTCATTCGGCGCACAACAAGCACGAGCTGACCTTTGCCGTCCTCGAGGGGGAAACACCATGATCATCCGCAGCATCACCATCCGCGCCGTGGATGCGCCGATCGATCCGCCGCTGCGCAACAGCCTCAACGTTATCCCGCGCGCGCCGCTGGTCATCGCCGAGGTGCAGACCGAGGAAGGCCCTTGCGGCACCGCCTATGCCTTTGCCTATGCGCCGGCCGCGCTGGGACCACTGGCGGCGCTGACGCGCAATATCGGCGCGGGGCTGATCGGGCGGGAGGTAGCGCCGCAGAAGATCTGGGACGAGCTGTTGAACGCGAATCGCCTGCTCGGCGCCGAGGGGCTGGTGATGATGGCGATCTCGGTGCTCGACATGGCGTTGTGGGATGCGCTGGCGAAGGGCGCGGGCCTGCCGCTGGCTCGGCTCTGGGGCGGTGATCTCAGCCCCATCCCCGCCTATGGCAGCCTGCGCGGCTGGGGGCCCGCCATGCTGGCCGAGGAAGGCGGGCGGGCGGTCGCGGCGCATGGCTTCCGCGCGGTGAAGTGCAAGCTGGGCGCGCCGACCTTGGCCGAGGATCTGGAGACGGTGCGGGCCTTGCGCGCGGCGGTGGGCCAGGAGGTGGAGATCCTGGTGGATTACAATCAGGGCCTTGATCGCCCCGAGGCGTTGCGGCGCGGCCTTGCTTTACAGGAAATGGGCGTGCGCTGGCTGGAGGAGCCCCTGCACGTCACCGACGACGCCGGCCTCGCTTGGCTTTCCGCCCAGTTGGACATGCCCGTGCAGGGCGGCGAGAATTGGTGGGGTGTGACGGGCATGGCGCGCAGCCTGGCCGCGGGAGCCACGGACCTCTGCATGCCAGATGTGATGAAGATGGGCGGTGCCACGGGCTTCCTGCGCGGCATGGCGCTCGCGGGGGCGTATCGGGCGCCACTCTCCTCCCACATCTTCATCGAGGCGAGCGCACATCTGCTGAGCGTCTGCCCGCTGCGAAACTACCTGGAGCATCTCGACATCGCCGGCGCCTTGCTGCGCGAACCGCTGCGGGTTGAGGGCGGTATGGCGCTGGTGCCGGACCGTCCAGGGCTCGGGCTGGACTGGGATGAATCTGCGCTACAGCGCCATGCGGCAAATGCATGACAAGGGCGGGTTGCCAAGCGGTGCAGTGCATGGCAAACCCTTTTGCACGGAGCGGGCGGGCGTAGCTCAGGGGTAGAGCACGACCTTGCCAAGGTCGGGGTCGAGGGTTCGAATCCCTTCGCCCGCTCCAGTATCTCCCCGAACAACCATTCACCACGTATCAGACGGCGCCGTGAACCGCAGGTTCCCTGGGGTTTTGCTGCGTGGGCTTGAGGGTTGGAGAACGCAACGAGCCCGGAAATCTCTTTCCGGAGCGCCCCAATTCTCCGAAGCTTGAGGGTAGGCCGATTTAACCCTCAAGCTTTATCCGATTGATATTTAACAAATTTAGTTGTGTCGACCTTGAGGTAGTTCAGCGTGGCGACCGCCTAGCGAAAGATCCTAGAGAAGGAAAACCGCTCTGTTCTCCCGGTGAGCCGGGGCAGCGTTCCCTATGCTATGTTTGAAACGTGACGATTCTCTTGATCTTTGCGCATGGATCCCTGGAAGTTCCGTTTGGAGGAACAGAGGGCCTGGCCGCCGAGCCTTGCTTGGTGCGGTAGAAACATGTCGTCAGATGATGGTTCCCAAGTACACCCAGTAGGCACCGCCCCCGGGTTGGAGCGAACAGTCGAAATCGTTGAAGACGACCCGCGCTCGGAGCGCCGCACTCTTCGCCTACGGGACCTTCCCGACGACGTGTGCGTCCTGGTTCTCGGCGACCCTGGTAGCGGCAAGACAACCTGTATGGCGGAGGCGGCAAGCGTCTTCGGCGGCAGCTTCGTCCCGGTTCGCCAATTCCTCGTAAGGCCGGCCGGGTGGCTAGCGCCCGGGACGCCGCTTTTCCTCGACGCGCTGGACGAGGCGCTTGCCGGCGGGCCATCGAACCCAGCCGACGCGGTCGCGCGGAAGTTGCACGAATGCGGCCAACCCCGCTTCTGGCTGTCGTGCCGACCGGTGGACTGGGCTGCCCTTGCCGGCACGCGGGTACTGAGAGACGCCGCGGGCAGCCGCCCACTATTCCCGGTCCGGTTGCTGCCGCTCGACGACGCGGGCGTCGAGACGCTCGTCCGTACCGGTGGGCAGGATCCCGCCAAGTTTCTCCGGCAGGTGGAGGAAGCGCGGCTCGCTCCCCTCCTCCGCAACCCCCAAACCCTGCTTCTTATGCTGGACGTGGCATCGAGGGGAGGCGGCCTCCCCTCGTCGCGCCGAGCCTTGTACGAGACCGCTGCGGATCTCCTGGCCAAAGAGGCCAACCGTGAGCGGCCTCGGCTGCACCACGCGGGCCGACCGCCACCGCCTGTCGCCTTGCTCGACGCGGCCGGGCTAGCGTGCTCCGCGTTGCTTCTTGCTGACCGCGACGCGGTGGCGCTCGATTCGTCGACCGACCAGCGAGATGTGTCGCTAGACGACCTCGATCCGGAGGGAACGAACGGAGACGCACTGCGCGCCGCGCTCGCCTCGCGGCTCTTTTCCGCAGTTGGAGAGGGCCGCTTCGCGCCCCAACATCGCACCGTGGCAGAGTTCCTCGCCGCACGGTTCCTCGCGCGCCGAGTGGGGGAGCACGGCCTTCCGCTGCGACGGGTCGAGGCCCTCCTGTGCGGGCGCCATCCAGAGCCGCATCCATCGCTGCGGGGACTGTTCGCCTGGGTCGCCACGCTGCTGCCCGCGCGAGCGGAACGCCTCGTGCGCCTCGACCCATACGGCGTCCTGGCCTACGGCGACCCGAGCGAGTTAGGTCCTGCCGCGCTGCAAGCACTGCTTGGCGCGCTCGCAGATCTCGAGCGCCGCGACCCCTTCTTCCGCAGCGGCCTGTGGGGCGAGGCTCGCTTGGCGGCACTCGCCTCGCCCGCCCTGGCCGACACTTTGCGCGAGATCCTGGAAAGTCGGCCCTGGTCGGGACAACTCGCGTGGTGCGTTCTCGAGGCGCTCTCGGACGGCCAAGCATTGCCTGAACTTGTCCCGACACTCTGCAGCGTCGTGCTCGACGCTTCAGTCGCCGAAGACGGGCGCGCCGGCGCCATTCCGGCCCTGTTGCGCGCATGCGCAGGCGACATATCTCCGGCAGTAGCGGTGTTCCGGCGACTGCTGGAAGACCGCGATCCGCACGGCCCGAAGGGCTTGGCCGCCCGCCTCCTCGTCCGGCTATATCCGGATCATCTAGGCGCGACCGACCTGGCAGATTTCGCAAACTTCTTCGCCGGTGGTGCCGAGCGTACAACTACCCAGGTGCAGGGCCACATCGAATGGCGCATTCCCGAACGGGTGCCGGCGGGCACAGAGCCGTCCGTTCTCGATGCTTGGGCCGGTCAACCTTGGGTGTCCGGGCCGCGGCCTACACTTGGTCCGGCCGCCGCCCTCGCGCGCATCGCCAGGGCGCTGCTGCCGCGCGCGCTGCCGGCGCTTGGCGTCGACGAGGCCGCGCGTCTCGTCGGATGGCTAAGGATTATCGGCGCCCATGAGCGCGACAATGACGAGGCGATGAGGGCTGCATTCGCAGCCCGCGCTGATCTTTTCGCACCGATGGCGGTCGCGGCTACGGAACTTGGACCACGCGACGCTCTGCGCGAGGCTTATATGGGGTCTTACAACCTTCGGAACTTGGTCCCCTGGTGGGTGTGGCCCGACGACGGGGGCTTGCGGCTTCTGGAGCACGGACTTGCTGAGACCGACCCGTTCCGACGGGAGCTGCTGTTCCGTTTCTGCATTCTGTTCTGCTTCGACGGAGGCAAAGGGCAGGACCTGTTCGAGAGGGTCTGGCAGGAGGCGGAGCGGAACTCTGACCTCGCGGAGCTTGTCGCGGGCGCCAAGACGTGCGCCGTGCCGGACGACGAGCATTACTGGCAGAGGCACCAAGCGCTGCGGCAGCGCAAACAGCGGAACAAGGATCGGCTGCGGCGCTCCGAGAACCTTCGCAGACTTCGGGCCGAGCTGCCGCGGATCGCCAACGGCACGGCGCAGAACGCGTTGCGCTGGTGCGCCGACGTGTGCCTCGGCCGCTTGTTTGAGGACGACCAGGACAAGCCAGCCGCCCCGTTTGAGCGCTTATCCCGGGAGGCCGATGCCGAAGTCTCCGCCGCTGCGTCGGCCGGGCTGCGCCTTCTCGCCGCGAACGGGTGTGTTCCCTCCGCCGCCGAGATAGGCGAACTTCGCGTTGAGGGCCGGGAGCATACAATGGCCCGCGCGTGGTTGCTCGGTGCGGATATGATGTTCGCAGACAGTGGCGAGAGGATGCCGCAGCTCCCGGACGACCGCCTCACGTCGCTCTTGGTTCTTGCCCTAGTTACACCTACGTCTTTTGACGACAGCAAAAAGCGGCAGTGGCCAGCGCGTGTCGCCGCGGCGTTGCCGGCGGCCGCCACGGCCGCGGTGCGCGAGCTTCTCATGCCGCAGTTGGACGCTGGCATTCAATTTGTTGATGGACTCGACGAGATTCTCCGAAACCCCGGCTTCGACGCCGTGAAGCGTACGCTGCTCCCCGATCTGGTTGACCGACTCGTAAAGGGAACCGCCATGGACGGCGTGCTCGATGCTGGCCTCGCCGACCTTGAAGCCGATACGCTCCTGCCTGCCCTGCGCCGACGGCTGGATTCCATCGGCGCCGATCCCGACGTGCGGTGGCCTCTGCTCGTGGCGGCATGGATGCTGTCGCCGGAGGAGTTCGAGCTGGAGGTTGGTCGGGCCGTCGACCGCGATCAAAGCCGCCTTGCGGACCTTGCCGAGCGAACGGGGGAGATGCCGCACAGTTTTTCATCGGACAGGAAGGCGCCGCTCCGACTCGCACATCGCGTCTTCCTCGTGCGGCGATGCGGGCCGGCCTGGCGGCCGGCGCCGCGACCCGTCGGCGTATTTTCGCCCCCATGTGCAGCCGATCTCGCCAGCTTCGTGGATCGGCAATTCGACGCTATTGCCTCCGACCCACTGCCTGAGGCCGGAAGGGCACTTGAAGCGTTCGCCGAGGACGCGTCGCTTGCCCCACACTCAGCCATGATCCGCCATGCCTTGGCGCGCCGGCGGCGCGACGACATCCGGCGCGGCTGGGAGACGCCGTCACTAGGGGCGCTCGTCGGCGCGTTGCGTGCTGGGGAGCCCGCCACCGCCGACGACCTGCTGGCGTTTGCGGAGGATCATCTCCGTTCAGTCAACGGCGAGTTGCGAACCACCCAGGAAAATCGTTGGAAGGGTTTCTGGGACAGCCGCCCGCTCCGGCCGAAGGTCGAGAACGACTGCCGCGACCACCTGTGTGCGCTTCTCGCGGGGCGGTTTGAGGCCGCCGGCCTCTCGGCCGCTGTGGAGGCCAGGGTGTCTGGCGATAACCGCTGTGACATCAAGGTTCGTGCACTGGCGGTCACGCTGCCCATTGAGGCGAAGGGGGAGTGGCATCCCGAGCTTTGGACAGCTTGGAGACACCAACTCGGTGAAGGTTACGCCCGAGAGCCTTCGTCGGCGGGTCGGGGTGTGTACCTCGTTTTCTGGTGTGGACGAGAAAAACTAACGCATCCAGATTCCGGCGACGCCATTAAAAGTGCGCATCAACTCGAAGAGGCGCTTCAAGCCATTGTGGACGGTTCCGACTACCTTCTGCGCGTTGTCGTCATCGACGTATCGCCGCCCCAGGCGCCTTCCGCACGGCGTTCGACGTCAGTGCGGATCCAGAGGCGGCCCCGGCCCGCAGGATGAAGGCTTACGCACGGCCCTGGCGCGGCTAGGCCGCGGTGCCCGCCGACCGCTTTCACGGGAGGAGATCCGGGGTCTTCTTGCCCGGACCATGGACGTTCCAGGTCAATCACGATGCCGATCAATCGCTGAGTCTACCACTAAGCTTCGCCAGGAGGCCCACTCCAACACGCTCCACCAAACGACACGCGGAACACCGAGTTTTACGGGGAGCCGCCTTGGATTCTGCACTAAATGGGTTGCACCCACACGCGCATCTAATTTATGACCTACGTCATTAACCAGCGGGCGACCTAGGTCATGGCAAAGCGACATCAATTCGGAGTGGATTTCCTTTCCCGCATCCGCCGCATGCAGGAAATCATCATGGCAAGAAGCGGCGTTGATGAGTTTTACGAGATTATTCGGTTGATTCTCGTCAAATATTACGCGGAACTGTCAGGCTTGCAAACGCTCCCCTCTCGCGAAGATTGCGACCTGCTGTTGAAGCAGCATGCATCAGAGGTGGCCGAAATACTTGACGGTGTGCTCTCCATGCAAACGCCGGCGGATTTGTTCCCAGAACTCCAGAGCATCTTCGGCACGGTCAGCATCGTGCGGCAGGATTTCACCGCGCTCGATCAGGCCTTCGAGCAGCTGACATCGCGGTCCTACAAGTCCGACAAGGGCCAGTATTTCACTCCTCGGCATGTCGTCGACATGTGCGTGGAGGCCGTCGATCCGAAGCCGGGCGAGACGGTTTGCGATCCCGCCTGCGGAAGCGCAGCCTTCCTAAAGTCCGCGCACGCCTATGGCATGAGGACGTACGGCGAGGCGGCCTCTCTGCATGGCTTCGACTTCTCTCACCGAGCCTGCCAGGTCGCGAGGACTGTCTCGCTAGTGGGGGCCAAGGGCGGCATCCGAATAGACCAGGTCGACAGCCTTCGCCTCGCCGCGCGCACGCTACTAGACGGTCCCGGAAACACCATCGAGACCCTCATGGGCGAAAAATTTGAAGGCTTCGACGTCGTTGTCACCAACCCTCCGTTCGCCGGCGACGTGGGGGCAGAATCATTCGTCAGCGACTACGAGCTCGCATCGATCTATGGACGCCGCTTGGAGCGCGACGTCCTATTCGTGGAGCGGTGTATCCGGCTCCTGAAGGACGGCGGTCGCCTCGCAATCGTGCTTCCTGACAACAAGGTCTCTGGTCGGACCTTCCGAGATCTCAGGCTGTGGTTAGGGCGGCATGCGCTCATCAAGAGCGTCGTCAGCCTGCATCGATACACGTTCCTGCCCTACACGGGACAGAAGGCGGCCGTGATCTTCGCAGTGAAGCGTCCGCCTTCCATGGAAGCGTACAGTTCCGAGATCCTCTTCTTCCGCTCCGATAAACCAGGGAAGACGTCAAACGGGTCCTTCGTATATCGGCCCGGCGGCGACCCCGCCGCGCCTCCATACGAGGCGCTTGACCACGATCTGGACGAAGCCGCTCGCACCATCAGGAGTGCCCTATGCGCTGCATAAGCCGCCAATTTCGCGATACCGGCGCCGACTACAACCTATCGCCGGAGCAGTGGCTATCGACCGAAACCGCTAGCCGGCTGACAGGTGCGACGCTGTTAGGGGACATCGTCCAGACGGTTGGCCAAGTCACGACCCCGCCGGAGGGCGCCCGCTTTGTGCTAGATACCAACAACGCTCGCGACGGGCTCCTCGATCTGCCTGTGCTCGGCAATCCGGTGAGCGACCGGGTCAGCGCGAAGAAGACCGCGCAAGAAGGCGACATCATCGTCTCGCGTCTGCGCCCCTACCTGCGACAGGTCGCACTGATCCCGCCCGGCGCGTCGGAACTCCTCGAACAGGAGCACTTCTACTGCTCGACGGAGTTCTTTGTTTTAAGGCGGAAGGACGGCGGCGACGCGGCCGGCCTCGTGGCGTGGCTACTTAGCGAGCCGATTCAGGGCATGATGTCGGAAGCGGCGACAGGCGGGCACCACCCCCGCATCAACGTGGACCTGTTGCTGAGTGCTCCCGTGGAGGACCGGTATCTTGATCCGAAGTTCTCTGCTTCAGTTAGCAGCGTCCTCGCTCGCCACCTCCAAGGCCAACGCGAGCTTCTGGTCCTCCTTCGACATAGCCCAGGGTTGCGGGTAGGAGCCCTTCGCGGCAAATGCGCAGCCGCTGTCGCGTAGGAACTCCTGCAAGGGCCGGTAAGGGATACGCTTCATCTTCCCGAAGTTTGTATCCTCGTTGAAATGCCAGCCCTCGCTCTCTTTGCGACCGTACCGCTCGATTCCCAGCACCTCGCCGGCGGCAACGATCCTTTTCCCGGCACGGCTGAGAATCGTCGGCGTTTCGTAGTTGCCAAACCACCTCCCACCGGCCTCTGTCATTCGGTGGTCGCGAGCGCGGATGCACTCAATCACCGGAAAGACGCCGATGGACTTGATCGTCGGAGAAAGGAGCGTCCTGTCTTCCAGCAACGGAGCAAGTTGGTAGACCAGCAGCAAGAGCGCGTCGCGCTCGGGTATGACGTTCTTGACCGTGACCTTCTGAGTGAGCCTCGCCGATGGCTCGCGAGGCGTTGGCGGCTTCTTCATTTTGACCGCAGGATTGTCCGTAAAGACACCCTTAAGCTCGATCCGATAGCCGGCCGAGTGTTCGAAGTCGGGATAGCCCTCGCGTTCTCCCAGCAGACCGGCCGCCTTGGTCAGACCAATGCCGAGCTCAAGTGCGATCCTGGGCAGCATCAGATCGGTGAGCGTGCCTACAATAGTCCCGACCTGTGAGGGCTCGATCTGCATGGCCATATCTGCCGGCAGGCGGAGGTAGTGCACGGGTGTTCCGCAAAGCGGTCGAAGCGCCTGGACGACCCGTTCCAACGGCTCTTGTTCTGTAATTGGGCCCCACGTTGACAAGTCGATTCGCCTCCCTCAATCGGGGAGGTTGTATCAAGCCAAGCTTAGCGACGCATCCCCTCGGTTAAAATCCGCGGAAGCCAGCTGAGCCTTCTCCCTCACTAGAGGAGGGAGCGCAGTGTCCACGTACGTCCTCAGGCCAGAGCCAGAGCTTTACGCTGATGTGTCCAGACTTCTGCAAATGGCTTTAATAACAATGGCAAGACGAGACTGGGAGTAGCTCGCCCATCAAGCATCGCCTCCACCAGATCCGGCGCAAGTAGCGTCAGGCGCAGCAGCCTGCCTAGGTAGCCCCGCTCAAGGCGCTCGGCGTCGGCCATCTCGGTGATGGATGCATAGCGCCCCTCGTCCAGCATCCGTTGGTACCGGAACGCTCGCGCCAGAGCCTTCACCAGCGCCGGGTCCGCCCGCGTGGCGACCGGCGCCACGCCACCCGCCATCGGCGTCACGACGGTCTTCCGGCCCGGCCGGTGGCGGATTGCCAGCGGCACCCGGACCGTGATGCTGGTCGCCGTGGTCATGCTGCCGATCTCAGCGCATCGGGAGCGATGGCGCCGAGGTCGCGGACCAGGCCGCCAAGCCCGTCCAGCCGCAGCCGAATGTCCGCGCCAGCCGGGCCGACTATCACCCGCTCCACCAGCGACCGGACGATGCGCGCCTGCTCCGCCGGGAATAGGTGCTCCCACAGCGGGTCGAGCCGGTGCAGCGCGTCCTGCGTCTCGCCCTCAGTCAGGTCCGGCGCATCCCTGCGCGCCGCGCGCCAGGTCCCGACCACGATCTCCGGCTGGCGCAGCAGCGCCCGCACCTGATCCACCACCGCAGCCTCGATCTCCGCCGCCGAAACCCGCCGCACGATGCTATCGTCCCCGGCGGCATCGCCCTTCAGCACGCGCTGCGCCACATAGTAGCGATAGAGCCGGCCATTCTTCCGGGCGTGGGTCGGCGACAGCGCCCGCCCGTCCACCCCAAAGATCAGCCCCTTCAGCAGCGCCGGCGTCTGCGCGCGATTCTGATTGGCGCGCACCCTTGGGCTGATCTGCAGCACGGCATGCGCTCGATCCCATAGCTCCCGCGGCACGATGCCCTGGTGCTCGCCGGGATAGATCTGCCCCTTGTGCGCGGCCTCGCCGACATAGGTCCGATTGTTCAGCAGCTTGTAGACATCGCCCTTGTCCAGCGGCCGGCCCGCCTTGCTGGTGGCGCCCTCCGCGCGGAGGCGATTCACCGTCTCCATGCCCGACCCCGTCTCGGCGAAAATCTCGAACACCCGGCGCACCCGCGGCGCCTCATCCTCATTCACGATCAGCTTGCGCGCCACCACGTCGTAGCCGAGCGGCACCTTGCCTCCCATCCACATGCCGCGGGCGCGGGAGGCCGCGAATTTGTCGCGGATCCGCTCGCCGATGACCTCTCTTTCGAATTGGGCAAAGCTAAGCAGGATGTTCAGCGTCAACCGACCCATGCTGGTCGTCGTGTTGAAGCTCTGCGTGACGGACACGAAGGTCACGCCATGCGCGTCCATCACCTCCACCAGCTTCGCGAAATCCATCAGCGAACGGCTGAGCCTATCAATCTTATAGATCACGATCACATCGATTAGGTCGGCCTGGATGTCACGCAGCAGGCGCTGCAGCGCAGGCCGCTCCAGCGTGCCGCCGGAGAAGCCGCCATCGTCGTAGCGGTCGCGCACCAGCACCCAGCCCTCGGCGCGCTGGCTGGTGATATATGCCTCGCAGGCGTCGCGTTGCGCATCGAGGGTGTTGAATTCCTTATCCAGCCCCTCATCCGTGGATTTCCGCGTATAGACCGCGCAGCGCAGCTTCTTCGTGGTGGCCGGCATGGCCGGCTCGATGCGGGCGCGGCGGGTCATGCATCACCTCGCGCGCGCAGCCCGAAGAACGTCCAGCCATTCCATCGGGTACCGGTGATGTGCCTG
>JAIYDS010000092.1 GCA_027487385.1 Acetobacteraceae bacterium
GAGGTCGCCGTCGCCGCCATGGCGCGCATCCTGGGCCGCCCGGTGAAGTTCATCGCCGACCGCTTCGAGGCCTTCGCCAGCGACATCCATGCCCGCGACCACCGCATCAAGGCGCGCCTCGCCGTGGATGAGCAGGGAAAGGTCCTCGCCTTCGACGTGGATGACCTGACGGGCATCGGCCCCTATTCGGTCTATCCCCGAACCAGCGCCATCGAGGGCAACCAGGTGGTGAACCTCTGCGGCGGGCCTTACGACTTCAAGAATTACCGCTGCACCACCACCGTGGTGCTGCAGAACAAGGCACCCACCTGCCAGTATCGCGCGGTTGGCCACCCCATCGCCACCACGGTGACGGAAGGGCTGATGGATCTGGCCGCCGAGGCGTTGGGCATGGACCCCATCGAGATCCGGCGCCGCAACCTGATCCGCGACGATGCCTACCCCTACACCTCGCCGCCCGGCATGCGCTTCGAGGGGCTGTCGCACCACGCCTCGCTCGGCAAGCTGCTGGAGATGGTCCCGGTGGAGCGCATCCGCGCAGACCAGGCGGAGGCGCGCGCCCGCGGCGTGTTTCGCGGCCTCGGCTTTGCCGCCTTCATCGAGCTGACCAATCCCTCGCCCTTCATGTACGGCATCGGCGGCGCGCGCATCTCGGCGCAGGATGGCTGTACGGTGCGGATGGACCCGGATGGCTCCATCGTCGCCTCCTCCGGCGTCACGGAGCAGGGCCAGGGCACGGAGGCCATCCTCGCGCAGATCGTGGCGCATGGCGTGGGCGTGCCGGTCAGCCGCGTGAAGATCATCACGGGCGATACCCAGACCACGCCCTATGGCGGCGGCACCTGGGCCTGCCGCGGGGCCGGCATCGGCGGCGAGGCCGCGCTGCAATCGGCCATCGCGCTCAAGCGGCAGATCCTGGAAGTGGCCGGCGCCATGCTCCAGGCCGCGCCCGAGAGCCTCGACATCGCCATGGGGAAGATCACCGACAAGGCGACGGGTGCCGAGCGGATGACGCTGCATGAGCTGGGCCGCATCGTCTATTTCCGCGGCGATACCCTGCCCAAGGATTTGCAGCGCGAATTGGTGCAGACCCGCCACTTCATCACCAAGGAATTCCCCTTCGCCTTTACCAACGGCATCCAGGCCAGCTGGGTCGAGGTGGACCCGATGACCGGCATGGTGAAGCTGCTGGAGCATTGGTGCGTCGAAGATTGCGGCCGCGTGATCAACCCGATGCTGGTGGATGAGCAGGTGCGCGGCGGCATCGTCCAGGGCATCGGCGGCGCGCTCTACGAGCACTGCATCTATGACGCGCAGGGCAACCTGCTGACCACCACCCTGGCGGATTACCTGGTCCCCATGTCGGCCGAAATGCCGGAGATGCATGTCGGTCACGTGGAAACCCCCACGCGCGAATCCCTGCTCGGCGCCAAGGGCGCGGGCGAGGCCGGGACGGCCGGCGCGCCGGGGGCGATCATGAACGCCATCAATGACGCGCTGCGGCCGCTCAATGCTCGCGTGCATGAACAGCCCTTCACGCCCGAGCGCATCCTTCGCGCGCTCGGCACCATCGCGTAAGATCAGCCACACAACGCCGCCAAGGCGCCACGACAGGGAGTTCCAAGAATGTCCACCGCTCGCCGCAGCCTTCTCATGGGCGCTTCTGCGCTGCCGCTTTTCTCCATCCACAGCCAGGCGCAGACCGCGCTGAACATCACCATCGCCTCCAGCCATCCCGTGGCCAATTTCTGGGTGGCGATGATGAAGAACGTCTTCCAGCCGGAGGTGGACAAGCATCTGCGGGACAATGGCAACACGCATCGCGTGAATTGGCGTGAATCCTATGGCGGCACGCTCTATCGCTTCCAGGATACGATGGAGGCGGTGCGGGATAACATCACCGATATCGGCTATGTTGGCACACTCTGGGAGGGCAGCACCATGCCGCTCCAGAACGTCACCTATTTCACGCCCTTCGCGACCGGCGACCATGGTGTCATCGCCAACGCCTTTGAGAGCATGAATGCGAGCGTGCCCGCGATCCGCGCGAACTGGAACGGGCTGAACATGGTGCCCCTCAGCTCCTACATCACGGACACCTACCACATCTGGTCCAACTTCCCGATCCGCACGCTGGATGATCTCCGCAACCGCAAGATTTCCGCGCCAGGCACCAGTGCGAACTGGCTGACCGGCACCGGCGCCACGCCCGTGGATGGCGCGCTGACCACCTATTACACCGACATCCAGACCGGCGTGTCCGAGGGTGCGCTCTCCTTCTTCGTGGGCATCTTGCCGACCCGCGTGCATGAGGTCGCGCGCTTCATCACGAAGTGCGATGTGGGGGCGATGTATGTCGGCGGCATCGCCGCCAACCGCCAGCGCTTCGAGCGCTGGCCCGAAGGCGTCCGCCGCGCCATGGCCGAGGCCGGGAAGATCACCACGGCCGCGCATATCCGTGACGTCTCCTCGCGCATCGCCGTCGCCGAGGCCGAGATGGTCCGCCAGGGTGCGGTCATCTCCACCCTGCCGGAGGCCGAGCGCACGCGCTGGATCCGCGGCCTGCCCAACCTGGCCCGCACCTGGGCGGACAGCTCCGGCCCCGCCTCGCGCGATGTGCTGAACGCCTATTTCGCGGCGATCCGCGGCGCAGGCCAGACGCCCGGGCGCGACTGGGACCGCGAATTGACCTCGTAAGCCGCGAAGGGCGCCGCCATGGCCGATGACATTGACATGGCGGCGCTCAACGCCGCCGCCCCCCCGCAACCCTTTGACCCGGTCCGGATGATCCTCGATGGCCTGGCCGCCATCGGCACCATCTGGACCTTCGGGCTGATGCTGCTGATCTGCGCCGATGTGATCGGCCGCTCCTTCCTGAATGCCCCCATCACCGGCGTGGCCGAGATCGCAGCGCATTCCGTGGTGGGCATCGTCTTCCTGCAGATCGGCTCCACCATCTATCACCGCCGCATGACGCGCGCCGATTTCCTGATCGAGCGCATCCTGCGCTGGGCGCCGGGCCTCGGCCGCGCCATGGAGGCGCTGTTCTACCTGATCGGCGCGGCGGTCATGTTCTTCGTGGCCCAGGCCGCCTGGCCGGGGATGTGGACCTCGATGAACCTGCGGGAATTCTTCGGCGTACAGGGCCTCTTCACCGTGCCGACCTGGCCGTTCCGCGGCCTGATCGTGTTGGGGGGGGCGGCGGGCTGCCTCGCCTATCTCGTTCTCCTCCTGACCGAACTGCGCCGGATGCTGCCCCGCCATGGATGACGTGACCCTCGGCTTCACGCTGATCGGCCTGATGGTGGCGCTGATCATCATCGGCCTGCCCATCGGCATCACGCTGATCTCGACCGGCGCCATCGGCGTCTGGCTGATCCGCGAGAACCCGGACCTCGCTTTCCGCTTCACGGCACTCGCCACCTATTCCGGCATCCAGGACTACCTGTTTGCAACGATCCCGCTGTTTGTGCTGATGGGATTGCTCGTCAGCATTTCCGATGTCGGGAAGGACACATTCGACGTCGCGCAGAATCTGTTGCGGCGGGTGAAGGGCGGGCTTGGCATCGCGACCGTGGGGGCCAATGCGGTCTTCGCGGCGGTGACCGGCGTCTCCATCGCCTCGGCCGCCGTCTTCACCAAGGTGGCCGTGCCGGAGATGGTGCGCCATGGCTATTCCATGCGCTTCGCCGCCGGCACCGTGGCGGGCAGCAGCATCCTCGGCATGCTCATCCCACCATCCCTCCTGATGATCGTCTATGGCGTGCTGGCCGAGGTCTCGATCGGCGCCATGTTCATCGCCGGCGTCATTCCCGGCCTGATCATCGCGCTCGGCTTCGTCGTGATGATCTGGTGCTACGCCACCTTCGCGCCGCGCCGCATCATGGACCATCTGGAAAGCCCCGCGGCCCGGGCCGAGCCCGTGATGGGCACGATGGAGATGCTCGGCAAATCCGTGCCCATCCTCTCGCTGGTCGTGCTCATCCTGGGCGGTCTCTACACCGGCTTCTTCACGCCGACCGAGGCAGGCGCCGTGGGGGCCGCGGGCGCCCTGCTCATCGCGCTCGTCCGCCGCCGCCTGGACGCCGCGAAGTTCTGGCGCGTGCTGCGCGAGACGGGGCTGGTCTCGGCCGCCATCCTCTTCCTGCTGATCGCGGCGGGTCTCTATTCGCGCATGCTCTCCATGGCGGGCGTACCCAATGCCATCGGCGATTTCGTCGAGCATCTGGGGCTTGGCCCCTATGGCTTCCTGCTCGCCTTCGTCATCGTCATCCTGCTGATGGGGATGATCCTGGACAGCACCTCGATCCTGCTGATCATGGTGCCGATCGGCGCGCCCATCGCCCAGGCCATGGGCTTCGACCTGATCCACTTTGGCATCATCACCATCATCGCGGTCGAGATGGGGCTGCTCACACCGCCCTTCGGCATCTCGGTCTTCACCGTGAAAGCCACGCTGGCCGACCCCAAGGTGGGGATCGAGACCATCTTCGCCGGCGCGCTGCCCTTTGTCGCTGTGATGGGGGCGGCGTTGGTGATCATTGCGCTGGTGCCGGCGCTGTCCACGGCGCTGGTGCGGTAAGGAAAAAAAGGGCCTCCGGCGGCTGGGGCCGAGAGGCCCCAGACCCCAAGACTTTGGCGCAGGCTTCAGCCCAGCCGCTTCAGCGCAAAATCGTATTGCAGCACGCGGTGGCCTTCGGGCGCTCGCGTGAATTCGGCGATGAGTTCCTGCTTCACGCCGAACACCGCGTCACTGTCGAGGTATTCGTCGCCGGCCACGAAGACATGCGTCACCAGCGTCTCGTGCCCGGATGCCGCGATCATGAAATGCACATGCGCGGGGCGCATCGGGTGGCGGCCCGTCGCGGTCAGCATCTCGCCCACCGGGCCGTCCGTCGGCACGGGATAGGCGGTGGGCAGCAGCGTCCAGAAGTGGAACCGCCCCTCGGCATCGGTGCGGAACCGGGCGCGGAGGCTGGCATTCTCCTCGGCCGGGCGCTGTACGTCATAGAAGCCATCCTCATCCGAGTGCCAGATGTCCACCAGCGCGCCTGCCAGCGGCGCCCCCCCGGCGGAGCGCACCTGGCCCGAGACATGCAGCCGCTCTCCCTTCATCGCCTGCGCCACCTCCGCCCCCAGCGGCAGTTCGGGCGCATTCTCCACATAGAAGGGGCCGAGCACGGTGGTGGGCGTGGCCCCTTCCGGTAGGCGATGATTGATCGCGTCCACCAGCATCGAGACGCCGAGCGTGTCGGAGAGCAGGATGAATTCCTGGCGCTTGTCGTCGCATTTCTGCCCGGTGCGCGTGAGGAAGCTGATGGCCGCTTCCCATTCCGCGAAGCTCGGCTCCACGTCGCGCACGAAGCCGTGCAGGTGGCGCACCAGGCTTTGGATCACTTCGCGCAGGCGCGGATCGGGCGTGGCGCCGAAGCGCTCGACCACGGCCTCGGTGATGGTGGTTTCGTCGAAATCGCGCATGGCGTGGCCTCCCCGTTTCGTGCCTATCCTGCCACCGCAGGGCAGGGTGGGAAACGGGGATGCAGACCAGCACGCAAGCCATGGAGGCGGTGGGCGAATGGTATCACGCCTGGTTCACCGGCATCATCCTCACCACCGTCTCGCGCCGCGGCGCCGGGCCGGCGGCGGAGCTGGTGTTCCGCGTGTTCCGTGCGCAGCAGCAGGCGCGCTTCCTGCCCGGCTTGGAGAAGCTCGGCCTGGCCGATTTGCCGCCCGCCGTCGCGGCCGCCCGCTATCATTACCTCTCGAATGCGATTGGCGGCGTTGGCGTCGAGTATCACGAGGAGAATTCGGGAAAAGCCTGGATCCGCTATCCGCCGCCGCGCTGGATCTGGCAGGGCACCGCCATTTGCGGCATCCCGCCCGAGGTGAATATCGCGATGCTGCGCGGCTGGCACGCGCAGAACGGCGTCTCGCTCGGCTGCCCGGCGCTGGGCTTCGTCTGCACGGGACAGACCGTGGAGGGCGATCCTGGCCTGGAAGGCTACTATTTCGAACACGACCACCTGCTGGAGGAGGCCCAGCGCCTGCGCTTCACCCGCGCCGAGCGCATGCCGCGCTTCGACCCCGCCCAGGCCCCCGCGCTGCCGCCCGCCTGGTCGGCCGAGCGCCTGGCCAAGGCCAAGCGAGGCTATGCGATGGAGTATGTCCGTAGCGTGCTGCAAGCGGCCCAGGCGCAGTTTGGCGCGGCGGAGGCGGGCGCGCTGCTCGGCCTCGCCGCGCGGTTGACGGCCATGCAGCACGCCCATCCGACGGCTTCGGCGCTGGGTGTGGCGGGGCAGGGGATCACGGCCTTCCTGCTCGCCCTGGCCGCGGCGCAGGGCGATGTGGCGGAGCAGGTGGGCGATACGATCACCCAGCGCGAGGCCGGGCTGCTGCGAGGCCTGGCGCTGGAGCCACCGCTGCTGCACGCCTGGGCCGAGTTGCACCAGGGCGCCGCCCTGGCCTTCGACCGCTTCACGGCCCTTGAGTTTTCGGTCGCTGCGGACGTGCTGTGTTGGAAGCTGCCGCTAAACTGATCGGGGTCTGGGGCCTTTCGGCCCCAGCCGCCGGAGGCCTGTTTTTCTTCAATCCGCCTTGATCCCCAACCGCCGGATCAGCTCACCCAGCCGCGCATGCTCAGCGACATTGCGCGCCTGGTATTCCGCCGGCGTCCCCGGCAGCGGCGTCGCCCCCAATTCGCGCAGCCGGGACACCACTTCCGGCTTGGCGAGCCCCGAGCGCAGCGCCGCATTGGCGCGGGTGATCGCCTCGGCCGGCGTGCCGCGCGGCGCCACCAGGCCGAACCAGGCCGTCACCTCATAGCCGGGCAGCGTCTCGGCGATCGCCGCAATGTCCGGCGCGCCGGGCGAGCGCCGGGCCGAGGTCACGCCGATCGCCACCAGCGCGCCGGAGCGCACATGGTTGATGATGGTCGGCAGGTTGTCGAAGCCGAAATCAATGCGGCCGGGCAGCAGGTCCACCATCATCGGCGCGCTGCCGCGATAGGGCACATGCGTGGCCTCGATGCCCGCCATCAGCCGGAACATCTCGGCCGAGAGATGCGTCGAGCCGCCGATGCTGGTCTCGCCATAGGAGAGCCGGCGCTGCTTCGCGAGTGCGATCAGCCCCGCCACGTCGCGCACGCCGAGCGAGGGATGCGCGGCCATCATGTTGGGCACTTCGGCGATCTGGCTGATCGGCAGGAAATCCGTCAGCGGATCATAGCCGGCATTGCTGTAGAGATGCGCGTTGATGGCATTGGTGCCGGGCGAGCCCAGCATCAGCGTGTAGCCATCGGCCGGGCTGCGCAGCACGGCCTGGGCCGCGATGTTGGAGCCGGCGCCGGGGCGGTTTTCGATCACCACCGGCTGGCCCAGCTCCTCGGTAAGGATCTGCCCGGCGATGCGGCCCAAGAGGTCCGTCGTGCCGCCGGCGGGGAAGCCCACCAGGATGCGGATCGGCCGGTTGGGCCAAGGCGTCTGCGCGAGGGCGGGCGTGGCCAGCAGCGGTGCGGCCAGGGCCGCGCGGCGAGAGAGCTTCACAGCGTCCATCCTCCATCAATCACCATGGCCTGGCCGGTGACGAAGGCGCTTTCGTCGCTGGCGAGATAGACGACCAGCGCGGCCATCTCCTCTGCCGTGGCGAGCCGCCCCATGGCCTGGCGCGCGATGAAGGCAGCGCGCGAGGCCTCGAAGCTGCCGGCTGCGGCCGCGTTGGCGGCGATGCGATCGTGCAGGCTCGGCGTGTCCACCGTGCCGGGGGCCAGGCAGTTCACGCGCACGCCCTGCGTCACGCAATCGGCGGCGACGGCGCGCGTCATGCCGATCACGGCCGCCTTGCTGGTGCCGTAGAGGAAGCGGTTGGGCGCGCCTTTGATGTTGGAGGCGGCGGAGGCCATGTTGATGATGCTGCCGC
>JAIYDS010000186.1 GCA_027487385.1 Acetobacteraceae bacterium
CTGTCTTGATCCTTTCGGATCATGGACGACCATTCCTCTGGAGCCTGCGTTGCCGCAGGCTTCGCGCGGCCAACCCGGAGAGCGGGGCGGAAACACCCCTGCCGGTCAGGTCGAAACCTGCCGACAGCCCTCCCTATTCGGCCTTGCTCCCGGTGGGGTTTGCCGTGCCGCCGCCATTGCTGGAAGCGCGGTGGGCTCTTACCCCACCGTTTCACCCTTGCCAGCCGTGCTTGCGCAGGACCGGCGGTTTGTTTTCTGTGGCACTTTCCCTGAGCTTGCGCCCGCCGGTCGTTAGCCGGCACCGTATTTCCGTGGAGCCCGGACTTTCCTCCAGAACCGCGATCTCTCGCGGCGCCAGCGGTCGCCCAGCCATCCGGTATCCTGGGCTTGTTGCGCTCCAACGGGGGGCGGGGTCAAGCCTCACTCGTCCAGCGCGGCCACCGCGTTCAGCCGCGCCAGCGTTCCGGCATCCACGATGCCATCCACGCGGTCCTGTCGCCAATGACGCTGGAAGGCGGTGACCAGCACATCGAGCGGCAGGTCCGTCCGATAGCCGATGCGGCCCAGCAATTTGAGCGGATCGCCCTCGGCCGGGCCGTCGCGCTCCGGCCAGAAGCCGATGCCATTGGCCGCTAGCCCTTCCCAGTCGAAGAACTCGCCCGGATCCTGCTTGCGGTCGGGCGCCACATCGCTGTGGCCCACCACGTTGCGCGGGGGGATGGGGTGGCGGGCCAGGATCTCCAGGCAGAGATCCGCCACGGCCGCCATTTGCATCGCCGGGAAATGCCGGTAGCCCCATTCATGCCCGGGGTTCACGATCTCGATGCCGATGGAATTGGCGTTCAGCGCGGATTTGCCGCGCCAATGGGAGATGCCGGCATGGCGGGCCTTCAGCGCCTCGGGCACCAGGCGGAAGATCGTGCCATCCTCCTCCACCACATAATGCGCGGAGACCACGGCCGCGGGATCACGCAGTCGCGCGATGGCCGCGGCGCCGGTCTGCATGCCGGTGTAGTGCAGGATCAGGGTGTCGATCACCGTGCCCTCGGGGCGGGGCTCGGTGTTGGGGGAGGGCGCTTCGCGGATGCGCAGCGTCACAGCTTCCGCTCGCGCTTGATCCTGTCCCCACCGCTTCGCTGGCGAAGCGGGTGTTCGACAGGGCCTGGGATCGCCTCCGCCGCGCTCACAGCTTTCGCTCGCGCTTGATGCGGTCCCAGGCGCTGTTGATCTCGGCCACCTTGTGGCCGGCGCGCTCGATCAACTCCTTCGGCACCCCGCGCGAGGCCAGGGCATCCGGGTGGTTCTCCCGCATCAGCTTGCGCCAGGTGGCGCGGACTTCCTCGTCGCTGGCATTGGCGGGCAGGCCGAGCACCGCATAGGCATCAATGCCCTGGGGCTGGCCGGCGGCGCTGCCCGGGCGGGCCTCGCCATCGCGGGCGCGCTCCCATTCGCGCGCCTCCAGCCGGAAGCCCACCTGCACGCGTTGCAGGAAGCGCACCTCGCCCCGGGTCAGCGGGCCATCGGCGCGGGCGATGTTGAAGAGCGCGCCCAGCACATCCTCCAGCATGGCGCGGTCATGGGCGAAGGCCTCGCCCAGCTTGTCGGCGAAGTGTTCGAAATCCTCGGCCGTCTCGCGCGCCTCGTCGAAGAGGGCGGCGACATCCTTCATGTTCTCGGGCGGGATGCGGAACATGCGCTTGAAGGCATCAATCTCGGCGCGCACCACGGGGCCGTCGGATTTCGCGAGCTTGGCCGAGAGCACCACCACGGAAATGGCGAAGAGCTGCTCCTTCGAGCCCAGCATGGCGGCCAGGTTCGCGGCATTGGGGCCAAGGCGCGGGCGCTGGTCGGCCGCATGCCCGGCCATGGCGCCCACCATGGCCCCGATCGGCCCGCCGGTGACGAAGCCGGTGACGCCGCCAATGATCTTGCCCCAGAAACTCAAGCTGTTCCCCTTCGCAGGGGGGCGGAGATAGCACGAAGGGCGGGTTTTGGCAGGGGCAATCCGCGTTCTCCCTCTTGCGCGGCCCGGCCCACCCCTGCAAACCAGGGCAGGGTCTGAGGAGTGGGTGCATGTCGGCTGGGAAGTGGCAGTTCTGGATTGATCGTGGCGGCACCTTCACCGACATCGTCGCCCGCCACCCCGATGGCCGCCTGTCCACCACCAAGCTGCTCTCCGAGAACCCGGAGCGTTACAAGGACGCCGCCGTGGCCGGCATCCGCCAGGTGCTGGGCCTGCCGCCGGGCGCGCCACTGCCCGAAGGCGTTGTCGAGGCGGTGAAGATGGGCACGACAGTGGCCACCAACGCCCTGCTGGAGCGCAAGGGCGAGCGGGTGCTGCTGCTGGTGCCGGTGGGCTTCGCCGACATGCTGCGCATCGGCAACCAGGCCCGGCCGCGCCTCTTCGACCTCAACATCAAGCTGCCCGAATTGCTGCACGAGCGCGTGGCCGAGATCGGTGGCCGCGTGACGGTGGATGGCACCGAGATCACGCCGCTGGACGAGGCGGCGGCGCGGGCGGCGCTGAAGGCCGCGCATGCCGATGGAATTCGCGCCGTGGCCGTGGTGCTGATGCATGCCTGGGCGCATCCGGCGCATGAGATCCGCGTGGGCGAGATCGCCGCCGAAGAGGGCTTCACCCAGATCAGCCTCTCCCATCAGGCGAGCCCGCTGCCGCGCATCGTGCCGCGCGGCGATACGGCGGTGGTGGATGCCTATCTCTCGCCGATCCTGCGGCGCTATGTGGCGCAGGTGGCGGATGAGCTGGGGGGGGCCGTCCGATCGTCCGACGAAGTCGGGCGTGAATCGGCCGGGCAGCAACGCATCAAGTTGTACTTCATGCAGTCGAGTGGCGGGCTTGCGGAAGCGTCCAGCTTCCAGGGCAAGGATGCCATTCTCTCGGGTCCGGCCGGCGGCATCGTGGGCGCCGCCCGCACCGCCGCCATGGCGGGCTTCGAGAAGATCATCGGCTTCGACATGGGCGGCACCTCCACCGATGTCGCGCTTTATGCCGGCCAATATGAACGCGCCTTCGAGACGGTGGTGGCGGGCGTGCGGATGCGCGCGCCGATGATGGCGATCAACACGGTGGCCGCCGGCGGCGGCTCCATCCTGAAATTCGACGGCGCGCGCTATCGCGTGGGCCCCGAGAGCGCCGGCGCGGTGCCCGGCCCTGCCTGCTACCGCCGCGGCGGCCCGCTGACCGTGACCGACGCCAACGTCATGGTGGGCAAGGTGCAGCCCGCCTATTTCCCGGCGATCTTCGGCCCGAATGGCGACCAGAAGCTGGACGCCGCCGTGGTGCGCGAAAAATTCGTCGCATTGGCCGCCGAGATCGCCGCCAGCACCGGCACAAACCCGCGCCCCGAGGATGTGGCCGAGGGTTTTCTCCGGATCGCCGTCTCCAACATGGCGCATGCCATCAAGCAGGTCTCGCTGCAGCGCGGCTATGACGTGACGAAATACGCGCTGACCTGCTTCGGCGGTGCGGGCGGGCAGCATGCCTGCCTCGTGGCCGATGAACTCGGCATGGAGACGGTGTTCATCCACCCCTTCGCCGGCGTGCTCTCCGCCTATGGCATGGGCCTGGCCGACCAGTCCGTGATCCGCGAGGCGGCGATCGAGAAGTCCCTGTCGGCCGAAGGCATGGCCGCGCTGGGGGCGAAGCTGGCCGAGCTGGAGGCCGCGGGCCGCGCCGAGCTGATCCGCCAGGGCGCCGATGGCGCCCGGCTCGCCGCCACGCATCGCCTGCATCTGCGCTATGCCGGCACCGACGCCTTCCTGCCCGTCGCCTTCGGCACCCATGCCGAGGTGCTGCACGCCTTCACCGAGGCGCATCGCGCCCGCTTCGGCTTCGCCACACCGGAACGCCAGGTGATCGTCGAAGCCGCCCTCGCCGAAATCACCATGCCGGGCGAAGCGGTGGAGGAGGAAACCCTCGCCGCCCGCCCACCCGGCGAGGCGGTGCCGCAACTCGGCCGCGTCACGCTGTTTGCGCAAGGCGTCTCGCATGACGCGCCGGTGCATGACCGCGAGGCGCTGCGCGCAGGCGATGCCATCCGCGGCCCCGCGCTGATCCGCGAGGCGATCGCGACCACGGTGGTCGAGCCCGGCTGGGAGGCACGCGTCACGCCGCTCAACCACCTGGTGATGCACCGCGTCGAGGCCCGCGCGGCCGCCCGCACCGCCGAGACCGGCCGCGTGGACCCGGTGATGCTGGAGCTGTTCAACAGCCTCTTCATGTCCATCGCCGAGCAGACCGGCGTGGTGCTGCAAAACACCAGCCTTTCCGTGAACATCAAGGAGCGCCTGGATTTCTCCTGCGCGATCTTCGATGCCGAGGGGCAGCTCATCGCCAATGCGCCGCATGTGCCGGTGCATCTGGGTGCCATGGGCGAGAGTGTCCGCACCGTCATCCGCCTGCGTGGCGCGACGCTCAAGCCCGGCGACGTGGTGGCGCTGAACAACCCCTATAATGGCGGTACGCATCTGCCGGATGTCACGGTCATCACCCCCGTCTTTGACGAGGCCACGGGCAAGGACATCCTCTTCTACGTCGGCAGCCGCGGCCACCACGCCGATATCGGCGGCCTGACGCCCGGCTCCACGCCGCCCGGCTCCGCCACGCTGGAGGAGGAGGGCGTCGTGATTGACGACTTCCTGCTGGTGGATGGCGGGCATTTCCGCGAGGCGGAGTTCCGTGCCCTGCTGGCCGGCGCGAAATACCCCGCGCGCAGCCCGGATGTGAACGTGGCCGACATCAAGGCGCAGATTGCCGCCAATGAGATGGGCGTGCAGGAGCTTCGCCGCGCCGTGCGCGAATTCGGCCTGGGCACCGTGCAGGCCTATATGGGCCACGTGATGGACAATGCCGAGGAGAGCGTCCGCCGCGTCCTTGCCACGCTGAAGGACGGCGCCTTCGCCACCACCACGGATGACGGCACGCCGCTGGTCGTCGCCGTACGCGTGGACCGCGAAAACCGCCGCGCCGTGATTGATTTCACCGGCACAGGGCCGGAGCGGCCGGACAATTTCAACGCGCCCACGGCCGTCTGCCGCGCGGTGGTGCTCTATTGCTTCCGCTCGCTGGTGGGCGAGGACATCCCGCTGAATGATGGCTGCCTCAAGCCCATCGAGATCATCGTGCCCCCGGCCAGCTTCCTCAGCCCGACCTTCGGCCATGCGGTCGTCGCCGGGAACACCGAGGTCAGCCAGATGACCTGCAACGCCCTGCTCGCGGCGCTGGACGCCTGCGCCAGCGCGCAGGCCACGATGAACAACAGCCTCTTCGGCGACGACACCTACCAGTATTACGAGACCATCTGCGGCGGCACGGGCGCCGGTCCCGGCTTTCATGGCGTCAGCGCCGTGCAGACGCACATGACCAACACCCGCATGACCGACCCGGAAATCCTGGAGATGCGCTACCCGGTGCGGCTGGAGGAATTCGCCATCCGCCGTGGTTCGGGCGGTGCCGGCCAATGGCGGGGCGGCGATGGCTCGCGCCGGCGCATCCGCTTCCTGCGGCCCATGCAGGCGGTGGTCGTGGCCTCGCGCCGCAATGTCCCGCCGCATGGGCTGCACGGCGGCCAGAACGGCGCGCCGGGCCGGCAATGGGTGGAGCGCGCCGATGGCAGCGTGACGCCCATCCCCGGCAATGCCGGCAAGGCCGATCTCGCCGTGGGTGACGTGCTGGTGGTGGAAACCCCCGGCGGCGGCGGCTGGGGAGAAGGGTGAGGCGGCCACTCCTCCTCACGCTGATCGCCGGCCTGCTGCTGCTGGCCGGAGCCTCGGCCTATCTCCTGCCGCGCTGGCTGGATTGGGACCGTCATCGCGGCGCCCTGGCCGAAATCGCCTCCGA
>JAIYDS010000074.1 GCA_027487385.1 Acetobacteraceae bacterium
GCAGGCCGATGCTGGCCATTTCCGCCAGGTTGGCGCCCTTGCCGCCCAGCAGGTTGCGCATGTCGGCGCGGCCTTCATTGTGCCCGGCGCCGAAGCTGTACACCCACTGGGTCATGCGGAATTCCTCTTAGGATTCGATCTTGGAGAGGTCCGCCACCTGATCCATGGCGGTCCTCAGGCGGGATAATAGCCGCAAACGATTGCGGCGTAGAGACGGGTCCGCATCGTTCACCATGGTTTGCTTGAAGAAGGCATCCACGGGGGGGCGGAGGCTGGCCAGCGTGGCCATGGCGGCGGGAAAGTCCTCGGCCGCGAGGGCCTGGGCGACGGCGGCTTCGGCCGTGGCGAGGGCGTTGTTGAGGGCCTGTTCCTGCGGGAGGGTCAGCAGGGCCTCCTCCACCGGGCCGGTGTGGGGGCCGTCCTTTTTCTCCTCGATGCGGAGGATGTTCTGGGCGCGCTTGTAGGCGGCGAGTAGGTTGGTGCCGTCCTCGGACTCGACGAGGGACTTCAGGGCCTCGGCGCGGGCGAGGATGCGGAGGATGTCGTCGTCGCCGAAGAGGCTGGCGGCGATGATGTCATGCCGGGCGCCCTCGGCGCGGAGCTGAACGCGCAGGCGCTCGGCGATGAACTCGCGCAGGGCGGTAAGCTGTTCCAGGGTGATGGCGGTGAAGGTCATCACGGGGTTGAGCGGATAGCTGCCGGTGCGGGCCTTATAGTCCTCACGCGCGGCGTTCAGCTCTGCCAGCGCGGCGCCGCCGATGGAGGGCAGCACCGCTTCCCCCAAATGATGCGCGAAGATGCTGCGCAGTGCCACGCGCAGCCCGTTCTCCCGAAGGATGCGGATGATGCCTAACGCGGCGCGCCGCAGCGCGAAGGGATCGCCGCTGCCGCTCGGGCGCTCATCCACCGCGAAGAAGCCGGCGAGTTGATCGAGCTTGTCGGCCAGCGCCACCGCGATGGCCACCGGCTCCGTCGGCACTTCATCCGTCGGCCCCAGCGGGCGGTAATGCTGGGCCACGGCATCCGCCACCCGCGCATCCTCACCCTGGAGGCGCGCGTAGTAGCCGCCCATCACGCCCTGCAGTTCCGGGAACTCGCCCACCATGCCAGAGGCGAGGTCCGGCTTGGCCAGCCGGGCCGCGCGCTCGGCCAGCGCGGGATCAGCGCCCACCATCGGCGCCAGATGGGCGGCGAGCTTCGCGATCCGCTCCACCCGCTGCGCCTGGGTGCCGAGCTTGGCATGGAACACCACGCCCGCGAGCTTCGGCAGGAAGTCTTCCAGCTTCTGCTTGCGGTCCTGATCCCAGAAGAAGCGCGCATCCGAAAGCCGCGCCCGCAGCACGCGCTCATTGCCAGCCACCAGCGCCGCACCGCCATCGGAGGCAGAAATATTCGCCACCAGCGCGAAGAAGGGCGCCGCCCGGCCATCCGGATAACGCAGCGCGAAATAGCGCTGGTTCACGCGCATCGAGGTGCGCATCACCTCCGGCGGCAGATCCATGAAGGCGTCGTCGATCCGGCCCAGCAGCGGCACCGGCCATTCGACGAGGCCCGCCACCTCGGCCAGCAGGCCTTCATCGGGGACCACTTCGAGGCCCTTCGCGGCGGCCAGGGCGGCCACGCCGTCGCGGATCAGCGCCATGCGCTCCCCCGCATCCACGATCACGCGATCCGCCCGCAGCCGCGCCACGTAATCCGCGTAGCCCGTCACCGGGAAGGCGCCGGGCGCGTGCACGCGATGGCCCTCGGTCACATCCGCCGCCACCAGGCGATGCGCCGCATCCTCGCCACGGGCGAGCGCCACGGGCACCACCTGCCCGCCCAGCAGGCAAAGGATGCGCTGCAAGGGCCGCACCCAGGTGAATTGGCTGACGCCCCAACGCATGGATTTGGGCCAGGGGAAGGCCCAGAGCAGTTCGGGGAGCTTCGCGTGCAGCAGCGCCTCGGCGGTGATGGTCTCGCCCGGCTTCACCAGGACGAGGAAGCCATTCTGCTCCACCAGCATCTCCGCGGTGGCGTTGTGCTTCTTGAGGAAGCCGGCCAGCGCCTGCTCGGGCGCGCCGATGCGCGGGCCGCGCTCCTCCTTCGCTGCTGTCTCGGCCGAGAGCGCCATCTCGGCGACCAGGCCGATGCGGCGGGGGCCATAGAAGGCCCGTGGCTCGCCCTGCAAAAGCGGGGCAAGCGCGGGCTTGATGATTCGGGAAAAATCCTCGGCCGCCCGGGCCTGCATGCGCGCGGGGATTTCCTCGGTGAGGAGTTCGATCAGCAATTCGGGCATGGTTCAGGCCTTGTCGTCTTCGCGCGCCGAGGCGCTGTTCAAGGCCATGCGCAGCGCCTCGATGGGCTCCACGCCGAGTTCCTGCGCCAAGGCTTCGATCATCCGCAAGGTTTCGCCCGTGATCGTCATGCCGTCCGCGTCGATGCGCATATCCTCCTCGGTCATGCGGCGGCCCCTTCCAGCCAGCTTTCGCAGCACGCCTTCGCCAGCGCACGCACGCGCCCGATATAGGCCGCGCGTTCGGTCACGCTGATGGCGCCGCGCGCATCCAGCAGGTTGAAGCGGTGGCTCGCCTTGATGCAGTGGTCATAGGCGGGCAGGGCCAGGTGCTGCGCCACGAGCGCATGGCACTCCTGCTCGGCTTCCTCGAATTGCCGCTTCAGCAGCGCCACATCGGCATGCTCGAAGTTGTGGGCGCTGTATTCGCGCTCGGCGCGGAGGAAGACCTCGCCATAGCTCACGCCATGGCCGTTGAAATCCAGGTCATACACATTCTCGACGCCCTGGATGTACATGGCCAGGCGCTCCAGCCCATAGGTCAGCTCGCAGGAGGGCACTTCGCAGGGTATGCCGCCCACCTGCTGGAAATAGGTGAATTGCGTCACCTCCATCCCGTCGCACCAGACCTCCCAGCCCAGGCCCCAGGCGCCGAGCGTCGGGCTTTCCCAGTCATCCTCCACGAAGCGGATATCGTGCAGCGCCGGGTCCAGCCCGAGCTCGCGGTAGCTGCCGAGCAGCAGCGCCTGCGGGTCGCGCGGGCTCGGCTTCATGATGACCTGGTATTGGTAGTAGTGCTGCAGCCGGTTCGGGTTCTCGCCATAGCGGCCATCGCTGGGGCGGCGCGAGGGCTGCACATAGGCGGCACTCCAGGGCTTGGGGCCGAGGGCGCGCAGCGTGGTCGCCGGGTGGAAGGTCCCCGCCCCCATCTCCATGTCATAGGGCTGGAGGATGAGGCAGCCCTGCGCCGCCCAATAGCGGTGCAGGGTCAGAATCATGTCCTGGAAGCTGAGCGGCTTTGTCATGCCGCGCCTTCTAGCCCGGGCGGACGGCATCCGGGAAGAAGCGCACGCCGGCGGAAGCGGGGCCGCCGCCAATCCCGACCGGCGCGCCATCCGCCCGCCAGCAGGAGGCGCCCTCCATCATGCCGTCCTCATGGAAGCGGATCGCCCCCATGCCGCCCGCCACATGCGGCACCGCCAGCGGCTCATGCCCCATGGCCGCCAGCGCCGCGCGCGTCTCGGCGCCAAAGCCCGGCTCCATCTCCAAGGGCCCGCCCATGGTCCAGGCACGCGGCGCCTCCACCGCCTCCTGCACGGACATGCCGTGATCCACCAGGTTCATCACCGCCTGAAAGGTGGAGGCGAAGATGCGCAGGCCGCCCGGCAACCCCAGCGCCGCGTAAGGCTTGCCATCCCGCCGCAGGATGAGCGGCGACATCGAGGTGGTGACGCGCTTGCCCGGCTCGATGGACTGCGCAAGGCCGGGGCGCGGGTCGAAGAGCGCCATGTAGTTGTTCGGGATCAGCCCGCTCTCGCGCAGCAGGATCTTGGCGCCGAAGAGGCTGTTGATGGTGTGGGTGCAGCAGGCGATGCGCCCTTCATGGTCGGCGACCGTGATATGCGTGGTGTTGGCGCTCTCGCGGTTGGAAAGCCCCGTTAACCAGGTCTTGGCGCGGGTCAGGTCCAGGAAGGCGCGGCGCTCTGCCGCGTATTCCTTGCTGATCAGCTTCGCCACCGGCACCTGCAGGAAGGCCGGGTCCGCCGTCGCCACCGCGCGATCGGCGAAGGCCATCTTCAGCGCTTCCGCGATCAGGTGCAGCGTGGCCGGCGTGCCGAAGCCGCTGGCCGCGATGTCATAGGCCTCCAGCAGGTTCAGCATCTGCAGCACATGCACGCCGCCGGCCGAGGGGGGCGGGGGGCCATAGACCTCGATGCCGCGATAGCTCCCGCGCACCGCGTCCCGCCGGATCACCCGCGCCGCGGCCAGATCATCCGTGGTGATGATGCCGCCCTTCCTAGCCAGGTCATGGCTGGTGGAGGTGCCGAGGTCGCCCTGGTGCAGCGCATCGGCGCCCTCTGCCGCGATGGCGCGCAGAGTCTCGCCCAGCGCGCCATTGGTGAGCCTGGCGCCCAGGGCCAGCGGCGCGCCATCGGGCAGGAAGAGCCGCGCCATGCCGGAATCGAGCGCGAGGTCCGCCGCCGTTTCCTGGATGCATTCGTTCAGGTAGCCGGATACGGTGAAGCCGCGCTCGGCCAGGCGAATGGCGGGGGCGATGACATCGGCCATGGAGAAGCGGCCATGCCGCTTCAGCGCGGCCTCCCAGGCCAGGAGATTGGCCGGCACCGCCACGGATTGCCCGCCCAGTGTCTGCTTGCGCGGGTCGCGCCCCTCGAACATCTCGGGCCGGGCGGAGAAGGGGGCGCAGGCCATGCCGTCCAGCACCTCATGCGTGCCGTCCGGATGCGCCAGATGCATCAGCCCGCCGCCGAAGAGGCCGACCATCATCGGCTCGCACACCGAAAGGGCCAGGATGGCGGCCACGGCCGCATCCACCGCATTGCCGCCCTCGGCCAGCATCTGCGCGCCGGCGGCGCTCGCGGCCGGGTGGTTGGTGACGACCACGCCGCGCGCGCCGGTCGCCGGCTGCTTGCGGGGGGTGAAATGCGTGCCCGCGCGGGCTTGCCAATCGCTCATGCGGGAAAGGCTCGCGCGATGGCGGTTGCGCCGCAAGGGGCCGCGGCGGGGCTAACGGGAGATTCACCATTCCAGGGGATAAGTGGCCGCGCATGATGGAGTGACCCATGACAAGTTCCGCCCTCTCCAGCGTCTTCACGCTGCGCCGAACCTTGACCGGCGCCATCCTGCTGCTGGGCTTCGCGCTCAGCCTGACCCTGGGGCTGCAGGCTTGGCGGGCCCATCAGCAAGTCCAGGCGGTTCGGGCCGAGGCGGCGGAGATGACCGCGGCGGTGCGCTTCGGAACCGGCCTCGCGACCCTGCTGACCGAGCGGCAATTTGTCCTGGTGGGCCTGGCCGGGGAGGGCGCGGCGCCCGCCGCGCTGCGCGCGGAGATCCAGCGCCAGCGCGATGTCTCCCAGGCGATGCAGGGCGGGCTTGCCGCGCTGCTGCGGATTTCACCGGGCAGCGCCGAGAACCGGGTGATCGAGGAGTTGATGCGGGCCCTGCCCGGGTTGCGGGCCGAGGCGGACCGGCTGGTGGCCCAGCCCCGCCCGCAACGCGATGCGGCCGCCACCGCGCGCTATGTGCAGGAGAGCCGCCGCCTGATTTCCTCGGCTGGGCAGGCCTGGCTTGCGCTGCTGCCGCATGCGGCCGGCCAGGAGGCCGCCCTGCTGCGGCGCGGTGACCTGCTGGCCCTGGGCTGGCGGCTGCGGGATGTGACGGGCCAGATCCGCGCCGCGACGACCGAGGCGCTGACCGCCGGCCGCGCGCCGGATGCGGCCGGGCTGGAGCGCATCGCCCAGGCGCGGGGCGCGGCGATGGCGCTGCTGGACGCGATGGACACCCATGCGCGCTCCGGCCTCTTCCTCCCGCGGGCGGTGCAGGCGATCGAGCGCGCCCGCGGCCGCTACCTCGCCCAGGATGGGTTCGATGGGCTGTTGCGCGGCGCCCTTGCGGCCTGGGAGGCGGGCCGCGCACCGCCGCTGGATGCTGAGCGCTGGCTGAACGTGACCAATGGTATCTTCGACCACATGATCGATGTGATGGCGGCGACCGAGGCCGGCGTGCAGCGCTTCACCGCGGAGAAGATCGCCCAGGCCGAGGCGGCGATGTGGAGCCAGGCGGCGCTTGCCCTGCTGGGCCTGGTCTTCGCCATGGCGCTCACCCTCGTGGTGATGCTGCGCGTGGCCCGCCCGCTGGATGCGCTGGCCGTGGCCGTGCGCCGCCTCTCGCAGGGCGAGAGAGGCGTGAAGGTGCCGGGAACCGCGCGCGGTGACGAGATCGGCATGCTGGCCCGCGCCATGGCGGAGTTCGAGACGCAGCGGGCCGAGGCCGCGCGGCTGCGCGATGCGAGCGATGCCGAGCGCGAGGCCGCGCGCATCGCCCAGGATGCGGCACTGGCCGAAATGGCCAACCGCATCGAGACCCAGACGCGCGAGAGCTTTGTCACCATCGGCTCGCGCATGGAGAGTGTCACCGCCGAGACCCAGGGCGTGGCCGCCGGGGCCGAGCGGATCTCGGCGGCCGGCCAGGGCGCCGCCCACGCCGCCAACCAGGCGCTGGAGGCCAGTGAGACCGTGGCCTCGGCGGCGGAGGAGATGTCCGCCTCCATCCGGGAAATCTCGGCGCGCATGCAGGAGGCGGCGAGCCTGACGCAGAACGCCGTGGAGGGCACGCGCGATGGCAGCACCACCATCCGGGGCCTCTCGGAAGCGGTGCAGCGCATCGGCCGGGTGGCGGAGATGATCTCCGACATCGCGGCGCGCACCAACCTCCTCGCGCTCAACGCGACCATCGAGGCGGCCCGGGCGGGTGAGGCCGGGAAGGGCTTCGCCGTGGTGGCGAGCGAGGTGAAGAGCCTGGCCAGCCAGACGGCGCGCGCCACGCAGGAGATCGGCCAGCAGATCGCCGAGGTGCAGGGCGAGACGGGCCGCGCCGTGGAGGCCATCGGCCGCATCGGCCAGACGGTGGAGGGGCTGGAGCAGATCGCCGCCGGTGTCGCCGCCGCCATGGAGCAGCAGAGCGCCGCCACGCAGGAAATCGCGCGCGCGGTGGCGAGTTCCGCGCAATCGGCGCGGGAGGTGTCGGGTCGGGTGGACTCCCTGGGCCGGGAGGCAGCTGATGCGGCGGATCGGGCCGAACGCATGCGCAGCAGCGCGGATGCGGCGGCCACGGCGCTGGAGAGCGTGCGCGGCACGCTGGTCCGCACCGTGCGCGAATGCAGCGAGGCGGTGGAGCGCCGGCAATCGCGCCGCTTCCCGATGAACCTTTCGGCGCGGCTGCAATGGGCCGGGCGGGAGCAGGAGGTCACGCTGCTCGATCTCTCAGAGGGGGGTGCGGGGCTGTCGGGCGTGCCGGACCTCGTCTCCGGCACGCCGGTGACCTTGCAGCTGCGCGGCATGGCGGGCGTGCTGCCGGCGCGGGTTGTGGAGGCCGATCAGAAGCGCACGGGCCTCGCCTTCCAACTCAGCCCGGCCCAGCAGGAGGGGTTGCGCGGCTTCCTCGCGGCACATCGGCGCGCGGCGTGATGGTGCGGCAAAGGCGGTGCCTTTGCCGCCAGGTAGCCGAAGGCGGGGCCGGGATGGCCCGGTTTCAGGCCGCCACCCAGATATCCAAGTTCGTCATGCTGCCGGCCCAATAGAGCGTCGCGACAAGCTGCTTCGCGTGGACCCCGACCGATCCATCTTCATCCCAATAGAGCTGGTTCGTGTTGCTCTGGTAGACGAAGCGCTGGTCGGCCTGGGTGAAGGTCCCGGTGGTGTTCTGGGTGAACTGGTTGGCGACGAGCGCGCCGAGGAGGAGGTTGCCGCCGAAACCGCCCGCCGAGACCTCGATCTTGTCGCTGTTCGCGGTGAAATCGAAGATGGCATCGCCAAATTCGCCGGGCGTGTCGGAGAGGAAGATGAAGCGGTCGGCGCCGGCTCCGCCCAGCAGGATGTCGGTCCCGGCGCCGCCGGTCAGCCGGTCATTGCCGTTTCCGCCACTCAGCTGGTCATTGCCATTGCCGCCGAACAGCGCGTCGAGATCGTCGCCGCCGCTCAACTGGTCATTGCCATCATCGCCGAGCAGCGTGTCATTGCCCGCCTCGCCCAGCAGGGTATCGGCCTCGTTGCCGCCTGACAGGCTGTCCGCATTGGCGCCGCCATTCAGCGAGTCCTTACCGTCCTCGCCAAAGAGGGTGTCATTGCCGTGCTCGCCGAGCAGGGTGTCGTCCTGCGCGCCGCCCCAGAGGCTGTCGGCATGCGCGCCGCCATTCAGGGAATCGTTCCCGGCTTCGCCCAGCAGCGTGTCGGCTTGCAGCCCGCCCAGCAGCGTGTCGTTGCCCTGGCCGCCCAGGAGGCTGTCGGAGCCGCTTTCGCCTTGGAGCACATCATGGCCATTGCCGCCCTTCAGCGTGTCATTGCCGCTGCCGCCGAACAGGTTGTTGTTCTGGCTATTGCCGATGATCGTGTTGTTCAGGGCATTGCCGGTGCCGTTGATGGCCACACCGACGAGCGTCAGGTCCTCGACCCCCGAGGCGGAGCCTGTCAGCGCGTAGGAGACGAAGGCGATGACGGTGTCCTGGCCCTGGTTCCATGTTTCCGTCACCACATCGCCCGTGCTGTCCACCAGATAGAGATCATTGCCCTGGTTGCCGAACATGCTGTCCTGGCCGGTGCCGCCGTTCAGGGTGTCATTGCCGAAGCCGCCATTCAGCACATCGGCATCGTTGCCGCCGTTGAGCGAATCATCGCCTAAGCCGCCGAACAGATTGTCCTGACCCGCGAGGCCCATCAGGATGTTGTTGCCGTCATTGCCGAGGATGAAGTTGTTCAGGCCATTGCCCGTGCCATTGAGGTTGGCAGTGCCCGTGAGGGTCAGGTGCTCGACATCCGCGGTCAGCGTGTAGGAGATGGAGGAGAAGACTTGGTCTGCCCCGGCATTCGGACTTTCGAACACCACATCGCCCGTGCTGTTCACGACGTAGATATCGTTGCCGAGGCCGCCCTTCATGGTGTCTTCGCCGCTGACACCATCGAGGATGTTGTTGCCGTCATTGCCGATGATCATGTTGTTCAGCGTGTTGCCGGTGCCGTTGATGTTGCCGGTGCCGGTCAGCGTCAGGTTTTCGACATCGGAACCCAAAGTGTAGTTGATGGAGGCGTTGACGAGGTCAGTGCCTTGGCCGGAGCCTTCCACGACCACGTCCTGCGAACTGTCCACGAAGTAGGTGTCATGGCCAACGCCGCCGCTCATGCTGTCATTGCCGGTGCCGCCATCCAGCACGTCATTGCCGAGGCCGCCGAGCAGCGTGTCCTTGCCGCCACCGCCCAGCAGCGTGTCGTGCCCGAGGCCGCCATCCAGGACGTTGTTGCCGGTATTGCCCGTGATGACGTTGTTCAGGCCGTTGCCGGTGCCGTTAATGTTGGCGCTACCGGTCAGCGTCAGGTTTTCGACAAGATTGCCCAGCGTATAGGTGATGGATGAATTGACCAGATCGGTGCCGACCCCGGTCTCTACCACCACGTCTCCGACATCATCCACCTCGTAGGTGTCATTGCCGAGGCCGCCTGTCATGATATCGGCACCAAACCCGCCGAGCAGCGTGTCATGGCCACCATCGCCGGCGAGGACATCATTGTCGGCGCCGCCATCGAGCAGGTCGTCGTCATCCCCGCCCAGCAACGTGTCCATGCCGCCCAGGCCGATCAGCGTGTCGTTGGCACCCAGGCCGGTCAGCAGGTCATTGCCGGCGCCGCCGGTGCAGAGATCGGGCATGGGCGTGCCCATGCAGGTGATGTTGGTCCCGAAGCCATAGATCACGTAGGCCGCGCCGGCATCGGCAGTGGTGGCGCCCGGGGCGCCAAGGATGATATCGGCGAAGCCGTCCTGGTTCACATCGCCAGCGGCGGCCAGCCCGAAGCCTGTCGTCCCGAAGCTGTAGCTGGAGGGACCGTTGACGGTAAAGCCCTCTGCATCGGTTAAGCTATTCAAAGCGACCGCGCCGCGCGTGCCAGCCATGCCATAGATCACCGACACCGTGCCGGGCTGCGTCGTGCTGACGCCCAAGCTGCCGACCGCGATGTCGTCAATATGATCGCCGTTGACATCGCCGACGCCCGCCACGGCAATGCCGGCCCTGAAGAAGGACGCCCCGCCGCTGATCGCGAAGCCTTGCGCGGTGGTCAAGGTGGTAAGGTTGAGTGATCCAACATATCCGCCGAGCTTGCCGTAAATCACATACGCCGCGCCATTGGTGTTGGCGCCGACCGCGCCCACGATCAGATCGTCTATGCCGTCATGATTGATATCGCCGGCAGAGGCGAGCATGTACTGATGACTGGCCAATTGCCAATTTAAGCCGCCATCAATGCGAAAGCCTTGCGTCGGCGTTATCCCGCCCAAAGCGACGTTGGGGCTGGTGCCGGCGTGGCCATAGACCACGAAGACTGATCCATTGCCACCAACAGCAAAATCATCAATGCCGTCGTCATTGAAGTCGCCGATGCCGCCCGTGGAGGCGCCGGCGGAGTTGCCTTCCACCCGGAACCCCCTGGAAACAGGCATCGTTTCCAGCGTGAGGCCGCCGAAGGGATTCATGGAGCTGCCACCGCCATAGACGATATAGGCACCACCGGCCCCACTGCCCCGTTCTGTGGCGCCGATGATGAAGTCCGCCGCGTTATCCCCGTTGATGTCGCCCAGTGGCGCCACCTGGTACCCAGCAAAGGCGCCAACTGATCCGCTATCGAAACGGGCGCCCTGGCCCGACGTTAGCGTGCTTGTCGTCAGCGGGCCGGAGATGTTGCTGGTCTGTCCGAAGATCACCACGGCAGCGCCGCTGGCGGAATTGGAACCTGGGAGGCCGATCAGAAGATCGTCGCGCCCGTCACCATTGACGTCGCCCACCCCAGCTGCGCTGGCGCCAGTTTGGTCAAAGACGCTGCTGCCGGTGATGACAAAGCCCTGCGTCGCCGGCATGAGCGAGATAAGGTTGACGGGACCGCTAAAGCCGCCCGGCTGGCCGTAGAGAACAAAAGCTGCGCCAGAGCCTGAGAAATAGGCCGAGCCGCCGATCAGCAAATCGTCCAGGCCATCACCATTCAGGTCGCCGGCGCGGCCGACACTGACGCCCGTGCGGCTGCCGGCCACCGCGCTGATAATGGCAAAGCCTTGCGCCGCTGTCAGGCTGGCCAGGTTGATGGTCGGCATGTCTCGCTCCCTCAGATTTTCATCTCTGAACGAGACTGGAACATTCCTAAGTAGGAACGGCAAAGGAAATGTATCAAAGATTGATAATTTATTTACTTCCGAGTGCCGGAGGCAGTTGGCCGCGCCCCGCCTGGCAGACTCAGAAGGCCCGCGACAACCCGGCGTAGACCGCCCGGCGCGGCAGGAATTGCGGCGCGCCCACGCCGATGCCCGAGCCATCGCGCAGCTGCACGGTCTGGTCCGTCAGGTTGATGAGGTCCACGCGGGCGGTCCAGGTGCCGCCGTCAAAAGCCCGGAATTCCTGGGCAAAGCCGAGATTCATCGTGGTGTAGCTCGGCTGCTTCTCGGAATTGGCGAAGCCGCGCCGCAGCCCATTGCCATAAAGCAGCGTGGCCGAGGCGCGGGCACCCTCCCACACCCGATAGCTTGCCCCGGCCGAGCCGGTGATCAGCTGGTCATGGTCGGTGCGGACATATTTGCTGGCGACATAAGCCAGCTCATCCGGCTCGAAATTGAATTGGCTGCTGCGGATCTCGCGCCCTGTGGCGCGGGAGAGGGTGAGGTTCGCATAAAGGCTCAGCCGGGGCGAGTTCCATTGGCCGGTGAACTCCACGCCATAGGTCTCGCCGCGGGCGTAATTGAAGGGGGTGAAGACCAGGGCGCGGCCGAACTGGCCGAGATCCAGCATGTCGGTCGCCTGCTTGTACCAGGCATTGGTGCCGAGCGTGAGCTGCGGCGTGATCCGCTGCGAAATCCCGGCCGAGAAGTAGTTGCTGCGCTCCGGCCGCGGCGCATTGCCGCTGGTGCCCGGGGGTGCCCCGGTGGTGTCGGCGAATTGGCTGAGCGTGAAGGGCGTGATGAGTTCCTGCGCCGGCGGCGTGAAATAGCGCGCATAGCCGATGGTCAGCGTGGTGCCGTCCCAGGGGCGCCAGACCGCGTTGATGCGCGGCGAGACCTGGCCCGCCTGCACCGCCTGGTCCGCATAATCCCCGCGCAGCCCGAAATTCAGCGTGAAGCGGTCCGTGATGCGCCACTCATTCTGGAGATAGGCGCCATAAAGCCAGGAGGTGCGGCGGTTGTTGTTGATGACCGGGAATTGCGCGTCCAGCACCTCGCCATCCGCATCCACGGGGAAGACGAAGGAGGTGTTCCAGGCGCGCACCCGCTCGGCCATGGTCATCACGCCGAAGCGCAGCGTGTTGCTGGCATTGAGCTGGTAGGAGGCATCCGCCTGCAGCCCCGCCGCCTGGGATTGGCGCCGGATGTCGGAGGCGACGCCGTTGAAGGCGAGCTCCCCCTGCACATCGGGCAGGTAATGGGTGGAAGAGCGGCGGGCGAAGCCGGCCACTTGCCAATCCAGCGCATCGCGGCTGCCCTGCAGGGCCAGGATGCCGAAGGTGTTGCGCTCCCATTGGCGGGCGCTGAGGCGGGCGCTGTTGAAATCGGTGATGCCATCCACCGGGAATTCCTGCGGCTGGCCCGGATTGTTCGGCATCTGGAAGCGATTGGCCGAGGCACCGCCGATGAAGCTGATCCGCGTGGAATCATCAATCAGCCGCGAGACGGAGAGCAGGCCGCGATACTGATCCGTCCGGTTGTGGATGGAATCATAGGAGCCGGTGGGCGGCTCGATGCCTTGCAGGCTTTGCCGATAGGCGCCCGTGGCGAAGACATCCCAGCCGTTGAAGATCCCGGCATAGCCGACCGAGGGCTGGAAGGTGTTGAAGCTGCCGCCATAGACGCTGGCCCAGCCGCCCGGATTGCTGGCGCCGGAGAGCAGGTTCACGTCGATCACGCCACCGGTGCGATAGCCGAACTGCGCCGGCAGCGCCCCGGTGAGCAGCGAGAAGGAGCGCAGGCCGCGCGCGTCCAGATAGGCGCCGAAGCCCTGGATGCCCTCGGGGATGGTCACGCCATTGATGCGGTATTGCAGGTTGCGGTGCTCGCCGCGGATGTGGATCTCGCCGAAACTGTCCTGCACCACGCCGGGGAAGGTCAGGAGGAGCTGGTTGATCGGCGCCTCCACCCCCTGGGGCAGGCCCTCGATGGCGTTGCGGTCCAGGGTGGAGACGGTGGCGCCGAGCGTGGGCGAGATGACGCCCCGCGCCTCATCCAGGCGGCGGGCCTGAACCACGGTGTCCGGCACCTCGGAAGCCGGCTGTGCGGCGAGGGAGCCGGGCAGGAAGGCCGCGCTCAGCGAAAGCGCGGCCGCGGGAAGGCGTGAGGAGGGGCGCATCGGACGAACTCATCAGGTTACGTCCGAAACGTTATTTTATAACATTGACCATGGGAAGGGGGGCGGCGTCGGCGGAAGAAGGTCCAGATCCGGCACGTCGCGATCGGCCCAGAGCGCTTCCAAAAGCTGAGCCGGATCAGCCGGACCCCTCACCGGGGGCGGCGGCGTGATCAGGGGCAGCGGCGCCGTCGGCAGCACGGGCGGAACCAGCGGATCCGGCGCGGCGGAAGGGGTCGGGCCCGGCATGGGAGGGTTGGCCGTGGGGGGGCGTGGCGCCGCGACGGGCTCTGTTGGGGCTGGTGCGGGCGGCGACTGATTTTGCGGAAGGCTGGCCTCGGGCGGCACGGCCAGGGGGCGCGGCAGGTCATTCGGCAGGGCGATGGCGGGGGCCGGTGTGCCCGGGGGGCTGGCCGGCATGGGCAGCGGGGGCAGGCTGAAGCGCGGGGCCGGGGCCTCGGGTTGCGGCACCGCGGCCCAGCTGAAAGCCAGGTCCTGCGGCAGGGCGAAGGGCGAGGGTGCGCGGGGGAGGGGGGCGAGAAGCATGCCCCTCCGCTACAGCCTCCGCGTGCAAAAGGCAACGCTTTTTTAATCAAGAAAGGTTGTTTTAAGCCAAATTAGAGAAAAAAGAGACGGTCTTCGCGCCTGGGTTGCGCCCCACCCGCCGCCCGGATGCCACCCCAGAGCGAGGCGGCCACGGAATCCACAACCATCACGCCATGTTGCGTCTCGATCTCACGCGCCGCCGGCAGGCCGCGGAAATTCGTACAGTGGATCACCACCGCATCGGTTGGGCGTTCCGTCACCGCCGCTTCCATCAGCCGGCCCACCTTGGCCGCGTCATGCAGGGCGAAGCTGTAGTTGCCGGGGTCTTCCAGATGCCGCTCGGCCGTCACCTCGAAGCCCTCGCGCGTCAGATTGGCGATGATCGCGGCCTGGACATCGGCCAGGTAGGGCGTGACCAAGGCGAGCTTGCGCGCATCCGCCAGGCGCAGCGCATCGCGCAGGGCCAGGGTGGCCGTGGTGGCCGGGATGCCGGTGCGTTGGGTGATGGCGGCGCAAAGCGCCTCATCCTGCGAGAAGCCCAGCCAGGAGCCGGATGTGCCGGCCCAGCAGATGGAATCCACCTTCGCATCGGCCAGCATCTCGGCCGCCGCCAGCACGGGGGCCGGGTCGAATTGCTGGTTCGCGGCCTCGCCCAGATTGATGGCGAGCACCCGGAACCGCGCGAAATGCGCGGTGATCCCCGGGGCATCCCGCAGGAGCCAGGCCATGGCCGGCTCCAGCACGGTGTTGGAGGAGGGGGTGAGGAATCCGAGGCGCATGCGCCTCGTTAACCGTTCAGCCCCCCGGCGTGAAGTTCTGCGCGTCCTGGCCGCGCGTGGCCCAGCCGGTGGTGCGGCGTTCGATGAACTCCGCGATCCAGTAGAGCATGATGCCCATCATCCCCGTCACGATCAGCCCGGCAAACACCAGCGGCACGTCGAAGCGGGAGGAGGCCACCATCATCAGCCGCCCGATGCCGGCATTGGGCGCCACGCTCTCCGCGATGATCGAGCCCACGAAGGCCACCGTGATCGCGATCTTCAGCGAGGCGAAGAAATAGGGCATGGCGCGCGGCAGGCCGACCTTGCGGATGATGTCCGAAGGCTTGGCGCCGAGCGCGCGCAGCACGTCCCGCAACTCCGGCTCCACCGTCGCAATCCCGGTCGCCACATTCACCACGATGGGGAAGAAGCTGATCAGGAAGGCGGTGATGATGGCGGGCCAGACGCCGATGCCGAACCAGATGATGAGCACCGGCACCACCGCCACCTTGGGGATGGAGTTGAAGGCGATCAGCAGCGGATAAAGCCCCTTATAGACCAGCGTGGAGGAGCCGATCGCCACCCCCAGCAGCAGCCCCGCCACCACGGCGAGGCCAAAGCCCGCCAGCGTGGAGAGCAGGGTATGGAGGCTGTCATCCAGCAGCGGTTTCCACCACTTTACCGCGGCGGCGAAGACGTCGGTGGGGGCGGGCAGGATGAAGGTGGAAATGCCGAAGACCTCGGTCGCCAGCTCCCAGAGGATGAAGGTGCCGGCGATCACCAGCCAGGGCAGCCAGGCCTGGAGGGTGCGGCGGCGGCGGGCCGAGGCGGCCAGCGCCTCGATGCGGGATTGCGCCTTGCTCGACATCAGGTGACTTCCTCGCCCTTGCGCGCCAGCGCGATGAAGCCGCGCAATTCGGCCACCAGCTTCGTGAATTCAACTTCCACCATCGTCTCCTGCGTGCGCGGCCGCGCGAAGGGCACGACCCGCTCGGCAATGATCCGCCCGGGGCGGGCCGACATCACCAGCACCCGGTCGGCCAGGTAGCAGGCCTCGCGCAGATCATGCGTGACCAGCACCACGGTGGGCCGCCGCGCCATCCAGACCTGCTGCAGCACGTCCCAGAGATCCTCGCGCGTGAAGACGTCGAGCGCCGAGAAGGGCTCATCCAGCATCAGCAGCGGCGGCTCATGGATCAGCGCGCGGCAGAGGCTGGTGCGCTGCTGCATTCCGCCCGAAAGCTGATAGGGGTATTTGGCGCCGAAGCCTTCCAGCCCCACCAGCTTCAGCAGATCCAGCGCCTTCTGCTCGTATTTCGCACGCTCCGAGCGCAGGCGCTTGCGGTGCTCGGGCACCACCTCCAGCGGCAGCATGACGTTGTCGAGGATGGTCCGCCAGGGCAGCAGCGTCGGGTTCTGGAAGGCCATGCCAACCAGCGAGAGCGGACGGTCCACCTCCTCGCCCGCCACCACGACATTGCCATCCGTCGCGGGCCAGAGGCCGGAGACGAGGCGCATCAGCGTGGATTTGCCGCAACCCGAGGGGCCGACCACGGCGATGAATTCGCCCTGCTGCACGTTCAGGCTGCATTCCTGCAGGGCCAGCGTGCCTTCGACACCGCCATAGCGCATGGCCACACGGTCGATTTCAACAAAGGGGCGCGTCATGCGGGGCTCCGGGTGATCCAGGGGTCTCGTCTGCCATCAGAGCTAGCAGCCCGGCCGGCCGCTTCCCACCGCGAGGAAGCGGAACGAAGCGCCTTCGCGCGCCGGCATGCCTGTTTCCCGGGCGGCGGCCGCGCGCCGCCGCCCGGGAAGCGTTCAGATGCGGCGCTGGTCCGCGGCCGGCAGGAAGTCCGGCACGTAGAACTGCCCGGCCTGGATGCGCGCGGGCAGGTTGAAGGCGCCCTCCACGGCGGTGATGCCCGCCTGCATCCGGGCCGTGTCCACCGCCGAGATCCCGTTGGCGCGCACATTCGGCGTCATGATCACGCGCTCCACGTTCAACTCGTGGCGCTCCATCTCCAGGGCCGCATCGGTCAGCGGCTCCACCTGGCGCAGCACCTGGATCATGCCCGCGGGATTGGCCAGGGTGTCGCGGAAGCCGCGGATCAGCGCGGCGACGGCGCCGCGCACCACATTGGGGTTGCGCTCGGCGAAGGCGCGGGTGGTGAGCAGCGCGCCGCCATACAGGTTCAGCCCGTGGTCGTAATACATCATGATCCGCTGCTGCGGCATCGGCAGGCCGATGCCCTTCAAGGCCAGGGCCGAGGTGGTGACGAAGCCCGTCACCCCATCCGCCTCGCGCCGGACCAGCATGGGCTCGCGCAGGGCGGGCGCCACGGAGATGAAGGTGACGCGGCTCGCATCCACGCCGGCCGCCTGGGCGAAGGCGGGGAAGAGCTGGCGGCCGGCGTCGAAATCCGGGGCGGCGAGGCGGCGGCCCTCCAGATCCTTCGGCGTGCGGATCGGCCCATCGGCGCGGGTGATGACGCAAAGCGGCGCGCGGTCATGCAGCACGGCCACGCAGATCAGGCCGCTATCGGGATTCTGCGCCAGGAAGCGGATGGCCGGGTTGATGTCGGCATAGCCCATCTCATGGCTGCCCGCGACGAGCGCCGGCGGCACGCCGCCCGAGCCCTGGCCGCGATCAATCTGCACATCAATCCCGGCCTCACGGAAATAGCCGCGCTCCCGCGCCACCAGGGCGAAGGCGTTAGGCGCCTGGAAGGCCCAGTCCAGCGTCAGGCGCAGCCGCGGCGCCGGTTGGGCGCGCAGCACCCCCGGCGCGGCGAGGGGTGCAAGACCCGTGGCGAGGAGGAGGGAGCGGCGCGGCGTCATGGCGGATTCCTGAACGGGGAGAGCGTCTCTCCTAGCAGGAAGCCCCGAGGGTTAGGCAAGGGTGCTCTGCGCGCCGAGGCCCCACGCGGCGATTGCTGCCATGCGGAACTCCCCCCATTCTGGCGGAAAGAACCAGGAGAATGCCATGACCGGAGTGCCCGACATCTCGCCCACCGACACCTGGGCCGCGCTGGAGCGCGACCCCAAGGCCGTGCTGGTGGATGTGCGCACGGATGCCGAGTGGAATTTCGTCGGCGTGCCGGACCTCTCCGCCCTGGGCAAGCAGGTGGTGCTGATCCCCTGGCAGGTCTTCCCGGGGATGCAGGTGAACGGCCATTTCGTCGAGCATCTGCGCAAGGCCGGCATCACCGCCGAGAGCAACGTCTTCTACATCTGCCGCTCGGGCGCACGCAGCCTGGCGGCCGGCCAGGCGGCGCAGCAGGCGGGCTTCCCGCATGCCTTCAACGTGGCCGATGGCTTCGAAGGCCCGGTGGACCATGAGGGGCATCGCGGCACCGTCGCCGGCTGGAAGGCCGACAACCTGCCCTGGCGCCAGCGCTGAGCGGCACGCCACCCATCGCCGCCACCGCCCTGCTGCTGGGGGAAAGGCTTGAGTTGCGCGGCCTCTCCCGCGCCGCCGGCAGCGGAGCGGACCCGGTGATTCTCACGGGCGGGGCCCATCCGGCCTTCGCCTTCCGCTGGGGCGCGCTGGTCATCTTCGACGCGAGCCCCGAGCAGCGCGCCGCCCTGCTGGCGCAGCTTTCCGGCCGCATCGCGGGACCGCTGGCCGTGCCGCTGGAGGAAAGCGCCTGGGTCTCGGGCGGCGCCGAGCGCGACGAGATCAGCGAGACGGGCGAGATCCGGCTGATGGATCTCTCCACGCCCCGCCTGGGCATCCTGGCCGATGCGCTGGCGAAGAGCGCGGCCCTCAGCCATCAGGAGATGGCGCTGGCCCGCACGCTGGACGGGATGGAGCCGGTCGTGACGCGGCTGCGCGAGCAGGGCCGCCTCGGCTTTCTCTCGCGCGGGCTGATGCGGGCCATCGGCGCTGCCCTGGCCGCCCGCGGCCGGGCCAATGCGCGCATCCAGGCCGCCGACAAGCCGGATCTGCTCTGGGAGCATCCGGGGCTGGAGCGGCTTTATCAGCGGCTCAGCGATGAATTCGAACTGCCCGAGCGCTGCGAGGCGCTGGAGCGCAAGCTGGTGATGGTGGGCGAGATCATGCAGACGCTGCTCTCGCTGATCCAGGGCCAGCGCTCGCTGATCCTGGAGATCGCGGTCGCCTCCTTCATCCTGATCGAGGTGATCGCAACCCTCTATGGGTTGCTGGCGCGATAGTGGCGGCTATCGCGAGAGGCCGAGCAAGCCGTGCCGCAGCGCCTCGGTCGGCGCCTGCGGCCCGATCCAGGCGAGCAGGAGCGTGCGCGCGAACTCCGCTCCCTCCAGTTCCAGCGTTGGGCGGCCTGTGGCTTCCAGACGGACGGCGCCGGGGCGGATGAGAAACCGCTCCTCCGTCCCGGCCGGCAGCGGGGCGAGCCAGTCGCGGAAGGCGGCGGGCAGGGGGCAGCCGCAAATGGCCTGGAAGCTCGCCTCCCAGGCGGCGATGACGCCGCGCAGCGGAACGTCGCGCCGGTAGCGGGCGAGGATGAGCTTGGTGCCGGGGCTGGCCAGGATACGCTCGGCGTCGCGCAGGGGTGCCTCCAGGTAGAGCGCCGCGCGATACACCTCGATGGCGAAGACCGAGTAGAGGCGCGCGCCGGTGCCGTTCAGCACCAGGCGCCGACCGGCCAGTTCGATCCCTGCGGGGAATTCCGACTGGGCGGCGGCGGGGAGGGCGACGAGAAGGGCGAGCAGGGTTCGACGTGGTAAAGGGCCCCCGGCGGCTGGGGCCGAGAGGCTCCAGACCCCAAAAACTTGGGGCAGCGCTGATCCTTCGGGGTGGTGGCGCGACGGGTCCGGGGGTCTGGGGCCTCTCGGCCCCAGCCGCCGGAGGCCCTGTCTTTCAATCCCTCGCGGCACGCCACACCATCCAGGCCATCACCAGCAGCACCCCGTCCTCCAGCGGCGAAACCCAGGTCAGCGGCCGCGCCCAGAACACGCCAAAGCAGCCGCAATTCTCCAGCGCGATGCCGCGCGCCAGCGTCAGGCCCAGCACCGCCGCATTGCCCGCCGCCACCATCATGGCGGCCAGGGCGGCCGTGGCGCGCAGGGGCGCCTGCAGCAGCCCCGCCGCGATGGCGAATTCCAGCAGCGTGACGGCGAGCGCCAGTGGCAGCAGCAGCGCCCGCGGGAAGAGGTCGAAATCGCCCAGAATGCGGGCAAAGCCCACCACATCCAGCGCCTTGCCCAGGCCCGTCGCGGCGAAGACCAGCGCCAGCAGGCCGGCCAGCGCCAGCGCCCAGCGGGGCAGGGGCATGGCCAGCGGAACCCAGCGCTCAGCCCGTTCCATGGCGCGGCGGTTGGCGATTGATCGTCCAGTCATAGGGGATAAATCCAAGGCGCAGCCCCTCCGGCAGGGGGGTGCGGCGGTGGCGGTTGATATAGGCCAGCAGGTTCGGCGCCTTCGCCGGCACGAAATCCTCTGTGTAGAAGCGGAAGATTTCCGAGACCTGCACGGCCTCCCCCATCGGCCGGATGTGCTGGGGGCTTTCGCAGAATTCGCGGGTGACGGCGGCGAGTTGCGCGTCTAGCGCCTCCGCGCGGAAGGCCTCGCGCGGCAGGCGCGGGCAGCCACGCACCATGCAGTTCAGTGCGAAATGGATGCGCTCCTCTCCCAGCGGACGGATCACCGCATCCTCGTAGAGCTTCAGCGTGGTGAAGCCGCCATCCACGGCGATGGCCGTGTTCATGAAGAACTGGTAGCGCGCCAGAAGGTGAAACCGCTGGGGGATGCCGGCCTCCACCACCTGCCACATGGCGACGGCGTTGTAGCTGTTGCAGTGATAGGCCAGCACCTCGGCCGTGCTGGCGAAAAGATCGGGCCGCGTGCGCGGTCCCTGGGCACCGACCCAGCGCACCAGAGCCTCCAGCGAGGCGGGATTGGCGGCGATGCCGGCGAAATCCACCCGGCCCGCACCATCCACATGCTGGCGGAGCACCCCCTCCCAGGCGTCGAGCCAGGCGGCATAGGGGCGGGGCGCGGCCCTGGCCACGGCGGGCGCCAGCAGCATGCCGAGCGATCGGCGGGGCATGCGCATCATGCCCGCGCCTGGTGGCGGATTTCGATGCGCCGGCGGCCGCGGGCGGTCTTGGGGGAGAGTGCGGGGGCGGCCACCGCGGGGGGAGGCGCCACGCGGCCCTGCCCCGTCAGCGGGTCCCACCAGCCGACGCCAGGCAATTCGAGAGGCTGGAGGATGAAGGCGTCCCGCTTGGCATTGTGCAGGCACATGGAGATCGGGCCCTCGGCTGTCTGCACCATGAAGATGCAGGCGCCGATGCGCTCGCGGCACAAATGCCCGGCATCCATGAAGTCATGGATGAAGAAGGCCAGGCGATGCGCCCGCCCCCGCGTGCGCCAGAGCGCCCCGCGAAAGCCCCAGGCCTTGCGCGCCGCCCAGGGCAGCAGCAGGGGGGCCAGGCCCGGGCGCCGCGCCAGCCGGCCGAGGAAGCGCCAGGCGCCCTGCCAGGGCGGCATCCGCTCGAATTTCAGATCCGCCGTGGCATCGAGCATCTCGGCCAGCAGGCGCTTGTCGTCATAGAGATCGAGCACGGCGCCATCCGCCACCAGCGTCAGCGCATGGCGGTTGCAGTCGGCATGGCCGGCCAACGGGGTATCGAAGGAGATCCTGGCGCCCAGGCCGCGCTGCAATTGCCCGATGACGCGCGGCATGGAGACGAGCCCCGCGCTGCCGCCCGCCACCCCGCGCCCCGTCTCAGCCTGGAGCTGGAAGCTGGCGAGGCTCACTGCATCGGCGTGGCGGGCGAAGAAGGCGGCGATCTCGGGGATCTCGGCCAGGTTGCCGTCATGCACCGTGGTGTTGAAGACGATGCGCAGGCCGAGCCCCCTCGCGCGGGCGATATACGCCTCGCGCAGTGGGTTCAGGCTGGCTTCGTTGGTGGTGCCCTTGCGCTCCTGCGTCGTGTCCACGTGGAAGGCGACGTCGGCCAGGCCGGCCTGCGCGAGTTCGGCCAGCAGGTCGCGCGTGGCGCGGATGCCGTTGGTGAAAAGGTTGGGCTGCATCCCCCGGGCGCGGATGTGGCGGATGATCCGCACCAACTCCGACCGCTCGCGCAGGGTCGGGTCGCCGCCGGTCACCTGCACTTCGGTGCCGGGGCCGTATTGCGCGTGGATCGCGTCAATGCGGCGGAAGACTTCGGCCAGGGGAATGTCCTTCACCGCCTCCGAATGGTCGGAGAGGTAGCAGAGCGTGCAATCCAGGTTGCAGCGCTGCGTGATCTCCAGCGCCACGCAGCCCATATTCCAGCGCCGCCCCATGCTTTGCAGCGGGTGCCATTGCCCGGTCTCCTGCATCCGGGCGCGGGCATCTTCCAGCGCATGGCGCGCCAGGGGGGCGGGCCGGGCCGCGGCGATCTCGGCCTGGTCCATCACGCCGCGCAGCCAGCGCCCCGCCCCATGCACCCTGCAAGATCCGTCCACCCGCATGCCCCTTCGCTGCTGAAGGGGATACGTTCCGGAATTGCGAATGGATGCGGCGTGAAATGGAAAAAATCGCGGCCGCGCGTCAGGCGGCGCGGGCGCTTCCCGCCACCGTCGTGCGGAACATCAGGCGCTGGTGTTTCTCGTGGTCGAAAAGGCTCGCCGTGTGCAGGGTGGAGCGGTTGTCCCACACCACGAGATCACCCACACGCCATGAGTGGCGGTAGATGAACCGCTCCTGCGTGGCGTGTTCCATCAGTTCTTCGATCAGCGCGGCGCTGTCCTCCACGCTCATCCCTTCGATGTGGCTGATCACGGCGGGGCAGAGAAACAGCGATTTCAGCCCGCTGACCGGATGGCTGCGCACCAGCGGATGCGCCACGGGCGGGAAGGCGCGGCGCCTCGCTTCATCCATCGGCGCGCGGCCCGGGGTGTGGCGGCGATTCCATTCCGAAAGGGTGTAGAGGCAATGCACGCCCTTGAGCCCCGCGATCCGCGCGCGCGTTGCCTCGGGCAGGGCTTCGTAGGCGCCGACGGCATCCAGGAACCAGGTCTCGCCCCCCTCGGGCGGGCAGATGGCGCCGTAGAAAAGTGACGCGGCGCTGGGCACCTCGCGGAAGCTGCTATCGGCGTGCCATTGCTCCACGCCGCGGGCGAAATTGGCGGTGATGCCATCCGCGGCGTAATTGCCGACGCAAAAGATCTCCGGATGGGTGGGATGCACGGCGCTGGCGGCGGCGTGATGCTCCAGCGGCCCCATCCGCCGGCTGAAAGCGACCTGCGCGGCGGGGTCATTCGGCACATCGCGGATCAGCAGCACATGGTGGCGGTGCAGCGCGTCCAGGAAGGCCTGGAAATCCGCCTCGGGCACGTCGCCGGCGATCCGCAGGCCAGTGAGCTCCGCGCCGAAGCTGGCGTCGAGGGGGCGGATGCCGAGTGTGGCAGTCATGACATTCTCCGGGGCGAAGCGGCGAGCCGGATGACGGGCGGGCCGCGTCTTGCCGGCGGCTCGCGGCAGTATGGGCCACCAGCCGCCTGGCGCAAGCAGGCCCGCGCCGCTCATTCCGCCGGCACCGGCTCCGGACGCAGCGGCGCCGGCTGCTGGGCCGCGGGCTTCTTCCGCCAGGGCAGGGCCAGGGCGTGCAAGGCCGGCACCAGCAGCAGCGTGGCCAGCGTGGCCACGCTCAGGCCCCCGATCATCGCGATCGCCATCGGCCCCCAGAAGACGGATTGCGTCAGCGGGATGAAGGCCAGGATGGCGGCCAGCGCCGTCAGGATCACCGGCCTTGCGCGGCGCACCGTACTGCCGATGATCGCCTCGCGCAGTTCGATCCCGGCTTCGAGATCCTGCTGCACCTGATCCACCAGGATGAGCGTGTTGCGCATCACCATGCCCGCCAGCGCGATGACGCCCAGCAGCGCCACGAAGCCGAAGGGTGCGTCCATCAGCAGCAGCGCCGCCGCCGCGCCGGGAATGCCGAGCGGCGCGGTGGCCATGACCAGGCCCATGCGGCCCAGATGCCGCAATTGCAGCATCAGCAGCGCCATCATCACCGCGACCATGACCGGAAACAGCGCGAATAGGCTCGCATTGGCCTTGGCCGATTGCTCCGTCGCCCCGCCCACCTCCAGCCGATAGCCCGGCGGCAGGCTCGCGATGAAAGGTGCCAGCGCCGGCATGGCGGCGGCGGTCACGTCGGGCGCCTGCAGGCCCGGCTGGATGTCCGAGCGCAAGGTGATGAAGGGCTCGCGGTTGCGGCGCCAGAGGATGGGCTCCTCCATCACCGGCGTCAGCCGCGCCACCTGCGAGAGGGGAACGGGGCCGCCGGGCGTGCCGAGCGAGAGATCGCCCAGCCGGTCCAGCGCGGCGCGCTCCTCCGGCACGGCGCGCAGCCGCACCTCCACGCCGCGCGTGCCCTCGCGGATCACCGTCGCCGTCACACCCGAGAGCAGCGTGCCCATGGAGGTGGCCACGGCCTGCGGCGAAAGGCCGAGCTGGGCGATGCGCTCGCGGTCCAGATCGAGGCGCAGCGCGGGGGTCAGCTCGCTCCAATCGGTCTGCACATTGCGCGTGCCGGCCACCGCGCGCAGCAGCGGCACCGCGTCATCGGCCAGGCGGCGCAGCTGCATCGGATCGGGGCCGACGATGCGGAACTGCACCGGGAAGGGCACGGGCGGGCCGAAATCCAGGCGCGAGACGCGCACCCGCGCCTCGGGGAAGGCACCGGATTCGTCGAGCGCGATCAGCCGCTCGCGCAGGCGTTCGCGCGCCGGCACGTCGCGGCTTTCGATGATGATCTTGGCGAAGGCCTCGTTCGGCAGGTCCGGGTTCAGCGCCAGGAAGAAGCGCGGCGCGCCGGCGCCGAGATAGGTGGTGAAATGCGCGACGTCGAAATCATCGTGCAGCGTGGCTTCGATCCGCCTCGCCACGGCGTCCGTCGCGGCGAAGCTGGCGCCCTGGCGGAGGTTGATGTCCACCAGCAATTCCAGCCGCTGCGAGGCGGGGAAGAACTGCTTCTTCGTCTTCGCCATGCCGACCATGCCGGCGGCGAGCACCACCAGCATCACCACCAGCAACGTGATCCGATGGTCCACGCACCATTCGACGCCACGGCGCAGCGCGCGATAGCCGCGCGTGTCATGCGCATCATGCGCTGGGTTGTGCGGCGCGGCCTTGAGCAGCTTCGCCCCGAGCCAGGGCGTGAAGGTCACGGCAACGAGCCAGCTCGCGATGAGCGCAGCGCCCACCACCCAGAAGATGCCGCCCGCATATTCGCCCGAGGTGGAGGCGGCGAAGCCCACCGGGATGAAGCCGGCGACGGTGACCAGCGTGCCGGTCAGCATGGGCCCCGCCGTGGTGGTCCAGGCGAAGCCGGCGGCGCGCGTGCGCTCCCAGCCCTGTTCCAGCTTCACCGCCATGGCCTCGATCGCGATGATCGCGTCATCCACCAGAAGGCCGAGTGCCAGGATCAGCGCGCCAAGCGAGATGCGCTCCAGTTCGGTGCCGCGCCAGACCATGAAGAGAAAGACGAAGCTGAGCGTGAGCGGCACGGCGAGGGCGACGATGATGCCGGCGCGGAAGCCCAGCGAGAGGAAGGAAACGAGCAGCACCACGCCGAGTGCCGCCGCCAGCTTCACCAGGAACTCATCCACGCTCTCGCGCACGATCTGCGGCTGGTCGGCGACCGCATCGAGGCTGAGGCCCATCGGCAATCCGGCGCGGATCCGCGCCAGCTCGGCATTCAGCGCGGCACCCACGCGCAGCACATCCTGGCCCGGCTGCTTGGTCAGGCCGATCAGCACGGCGGGCTCGCCCAGATGCCGGATGGCGCGCTCCGGCGGGTCGGCGAGGCCGCGCGTGATGCGCGCCACATCGCCCAGGCGGATGGTGCGGCCCTCAGCCGAGAGCGGGAGGGCGGCGGTGCTGTCCAGCCCGTCGAGCCCTTCGGGCAGGCGCAGATTCACGCGGGTGCTGCCGGTCTCGACCGTGCCGGCCGGCGTCACGGGATTGTGTCGCGCCAGCGCGTCCAGCACGGATTGCGGCGTGATCCCCAAGGTGGCCAGCCGCGCATGGCTGATCTCCACCTGGATGCGCTGCGGCTGCTCGCCAAAGAGCGTCACCTTCTCGATCCCCGGAAGGCGGCGCAAGCGGTCGCGCAGGCGCTCGGCCTGGCGGACCAGCTCGGCATTGTCGGCGCCGCGGAGTGCCAGCACGGCGGAGAAGACGTCGGAATACTCATCGTCGAAGAAGGGGCCCTGCACGCCGGGTGGCAGGGTCTGCCGCATGTCGCCCACGCGCTTGCGCACCTGATACCAGAGGCCTGCCACGGCGGCGGGCGGCGTGTCGTCGCGCAGCGTGACGGTGATGGTGGAGACGCCGGGCCGCGAGAAGGTCTGCAGCACATCCAGCCATGGCAGCTCGGAGAGCTTCGCCTCGATGCGGTCCGCCACCTGGTTCTGCATTTCCTCGGCCGTGGCGCCGGGCCAGGCGGCGGAGACGATCATCACCTTCACGGTGAAGGCCGGATCCTCGGCGCGGCCGAGCTTGCCCCAAGCCCAGGCGCCGGCCAGCAGCAGCAGGATCATGGTGAAGAGGGTGAGCTGGCCCTGGCGGATTGCGCCCTCGGAGGGGTTGAAGCGGCTCATTTCATCGCCCCCGCCAGGCGGGTTTCGACGGGGCGGACGCGGCTGTCGGGGGCGAGCAGCTGTGCGCCCATGGCGACGATCCGCGTGCCCTCGGGCAACTGGGTGCGGATCGTCGCCATGCTCTCGGAGAGGGCAAGCACGGTCACCGGCGCCGCCTCGATGGTGCCCTGCGCGGCGAGGCGCCAGACCATCGGTCCCTGGCCGCGATCATGCAGGGCGGAGAGCGGGATGCGCGCGCTGGGCGCCTGCGCCTCGGCCGCGATCTGGATGGTCGCCGTCATGCCAAGCCGCGCCCAGTCCGGCGCATCGGGCAGGGCGAAGCGAGCGGGATAGGTGCGCATGTTGGCGTCGGCCTGGGCCGCCACCTCGCGCAGGCGCACCGGCAGCGCCACCTCGGGCCGCGCCCAGAAGCGGGCGGTGGCCTCCATGGCGCCGATGGCGGTCTCGGGCAATTGCACCAGCACCTCGCGCTCCGAGGGATCCGCCAGGCGCAGCACCGGAGCGCCCTCGGCCACCACCTGCCCGGCCTCGGCCAGGATGGCGGTGACGCGGCCGGCGGAGGGGGCGCGCAGCTCGGCATATTCCAGGCGGTTGCGGGCGAGGTCGCGCTGGGCGCGGGCGGCGGCGAGGCGCTGGCTGGCGGCGCGGGCCGTCGCCTCGCGCTGCTCATGAAAGGCGGCGGCCACATGGCCGGCCGCGACCAGGGCGCGGGAGCGGGCGGCATCATTCACCGCCTGGCTGGCGGTGGCCTCGGCGGAGAGCACATCCGCCTCGGCGGCGCGCAGGGCGAGTTCCAGGTCACGCGGGTCGATTCGGAACAGCACCTGCCCCGCGGTCACCTCGGCGCCCAGATCCACCAGGCGCTCGGCGATCCGGCCGCCGGTGCGCAGTGCCACATCCGCCTCGCGCCGGGCGCGCACCACGCCGGTGAAGCTGGGCCCGGCATCGGCCGGGAGGTGGCGAATCTCCGCCACCTGGACCGGGCGGGGGGCGTCTTCGGCGGGTGGGGAGGCGGTCTTGGCCTCGGGCAGGCAGGCGGTCAGCAGCAGGAGGAGGAGGGGCGAGGGACGCATGGCAGGGCTCCGTGAACGGAGCCATAATGACTATTCACTGACGAAAATCAATAATCATCAGGAGTCATTTCGCGATGCCGGCCAGCAGCAGATCAAGCGCCGCCTGCTGCTGCGCCTCCAGCGCCTCCCGCGTGTGGCCGCGCCCCAGGCAATCCGCCAGGAGGATCGGGTGGGTCCAGAGCATCAGGCAGTGCTTGAGGGTCATCGCCGTCGCGGCGGGGTCGAGCGGGCGGAACTCCCCGGCCGCCATGCCCTCGCGCAGCAGGCCCTCCCAGACCGCGAGCACGCGGGCGATGAAGCCTTCGATCACGCCCCAATGCTCGCTCATGGCCGCACCCACCATGTCGTGCATGCGCTTCTCGGTGAAGAAGAGTTCCACATCGCGCAGATACAGGTGCCGCGCCGTGGCCCGCAGGCGCTGGGCGGCGCTGCCTTCGCCCGCGGCCAGCGCTTCCAGCTCGCTGCCCACGATGTTCAGCAACCGGTGGGTGATCGCCTCGTTGATCGCGCTCTTGGAGGGGAAGAAGCGATAGACATTGGCGGGCGACATGGCGCAGGCCTTGGCGATGTCCGCGACCGAGGTCTTCTGGTAGCCGATCTGACGAAACAGCGCCTCGGCCGCATCGGCGATGCGGGCACGCGTGACGCTGTGCGGGTCCATGGCATTCATGGCGAATCTCTGAGAGAAATGGGGAAAATCGTCAGCCAACATGGGGCGCCCGGCCATCCCTGCGCAAGCCCCTTGCGCAACGATCCCGGCCGGGCATGCTTCAGGCCAAACCCGGAGAATTCTTCATGCCTGCGCCGCTCGTCACCGAATACCTGTTTTCCATGGATATCACCGTGGGCGCCCCGCAAATGGTTGGCAAAGGCCCGGACGGGCATGATCTGCGCATCGTTCCCGTCACCGGCGGCGTGGTCAGCGGCCCCGCCCTGCAGGGCGAGGTGCTGGGCGGCACTGCGGCCGATTGGCTGCGGGTCGAGGCCGATGGCACCGCGCATATCGACGTGCGGCTGACCATCAAGGCGGCCTCCGGCAGTCTCGTCTATGTCCAATATGCCGGCATCCGCACCGGAGACCCCGCGGTGCTGGCGCGGCTGGCGGCGGGCGAGGCGGTGGACCCGGCCGATTACTATTTCCGCACCGCCCTGCGCTTCCAGACCGGCGCGGCCGATCTCGCCTGGATGAACCGCATCATCGGCATCGGCACCGGCCAGCGCCCGCCTTCCGGCCCGCGCTACGACGTCTATGCGGTGCGCTGAGCGATGAGCGACCTGCCCGCCCGCGTCGAGATCACCGAGGAAGGCCCGCGCGAGGGCTTCCAGATCGAGCCCGGGCCCATCCCGACGGCGGACAAGATCGCGCTGATTGACGCGCTTTCGGCCACGGGCGTTTCGCGGATCCAGGTGGCCAGCTTCGTCAGCCCGAAGATCGTCCCCGGCTGGGCAGATGCGGAGCAGGTGGTGGCCGGTTTCACGCCCCGCCCGGGCGTCGCCTACAACGCGCTCTGGTTCAATGCGGCGGGGCTGGCCCGCGTGCAAGCCTTCGCGGATCGGCTGGTGATCGAGGGCTCGATCACCGTCACCGGGTCGGAGGCCTTCACCCGGAAGAACCTCAACCGCAGCCATGCCGAGCAATTGGTGGCGCAGCACAAGCATGTGGCGCAGCACCAGGCGGCGGGGGTGCCGATCACGCGCGTTTCGCTCCAGGCAGCCTTCGGCTGCAATTTCTCGGGCGCGGTTTCCACCGCCCAGGCGGTTTCGGCGCTGAGCGATGCGATGGCGATCGCGGCGGAGAACGGCTGCAAGATCGAGAAGATCTCGCTGGCGGACAGCATGGGCTGGGCCAATCCCGTGCTGGTCGAACGCCTTGTGGGCGCGGTGCGGGAGAAGTTCCCGGGCCCGAAGCTCTCGCTGCACCTGCATGACACGCGCGGCCTGGGCATTGCCTGCGCCGCGGCGGGCTTGCGCCTCGGCGTCTCGGCCTTCGATGCGGCGGTGGCGGGGTTGGGGGGCTGCCCCTTCGCCGGCCATCCGGGCGCCCCCGGCAATATCGCGACGGAGGAGCTGGTGTTTCTCTGCGAGGAGATGGGCGTGGCGACCGGCGTGGATCTCGACGCCCTGATCGAGGCCGCAAAGCTGGCCGAGCGCATCGTCGGCCATCGCTTGCCCTCAAATCTGCTCCGCAGCGGCGGCCTGGCCGCCTTCAGAGCCGCCTAACTCCTGGGGTCTGGGGCCTCTCGGCCCCAGCCGCCGGAGGCCAGTTCTTCTATCCCAACACCGCCGAAATCCGCCCCACAGGCGGGATCGAAGCCGACCATTTCTGCCCTGCCACGGGCGGTGACCCCGTCGCCAGTCCGGCCACCACCAGCACCGCCCCCGCCGGCAGCCCGCCCCAGCGGATCGCCTCGGCCCCCGCCTGGCGCATCAGCGCCGCAAGGGGTGCGCGCAGCGGATAGGGCCGGGTGCCGGTCAGGCCGAGGCGCGCCTCGCCTTCTTCGGGCAGCGCGCCGATCCAGCGCTTGCCCACCAGCACGAAGCCGAGCCCGCCCAGATCCGCCACCTGATGCGCGGCGTCGGGCGCGCCTTGGGTGAAGCGGGTGGCCGCGATGTCCAGCACCGGGTGGAAGGCCGCGAAGACCGGCAGGTCCCGCTCCAGCGGTTCGGCCAGGATGCCCATGATGCCGGCGGAGATTTTCGGCTGGCGCAGGGCGGAAAGGGCGATGGGCGTGCCCACCCGCATCATCCGCGCCTCGACCATGGGGGCGGAGAGCAGCGTCAGCCCGTCGGGCCCGGGGGCCAGGCGTATGCCGCAGACCGGCAGGCTGAGCGCTTCGACCAGTTCCGCCACGATGGCCTCACCCGCCGCCAGGTTGGCGGGGGCGAGGTCCTCGGGCAGGGGAGCCAGGGAATGCCCGGTCTCGAAGGCGTCGCTGAGAAACCGGGCCGCCTCGGCCGCGCTCATCGGAGCGGCGGCAGTTCGGGCATTTCCTCTTCCTGGAAGCCGCCCGGCGGGGGCGCCTCCATGGAGACGGCGGGCGGGCCGGCATCACCGCCATAGAGCGCTTCCGGCAGCCAGGTGACCAGGCCAGGAAAGACATAGACCATGATCATGGTGAAGACGACGATGTAGATGAAGGGCATGCAGCCCTTGAAGATATCCTCGATCTTCACGTGCTTGGGCGCCACGCCCTTCAGGTAGAAGGCGGCCATGGCGACCGGCGGCGAGAGGAAGCTCGTCTGCAGGTTCAGCGCGATCAGGATGCCGAAGAAGAGCGGGTCCACGCCGAAATCATCCAGCAGCGGCAGGAAGATCGGCACGAAGATCACGATGATCTCGGTCCATTCCAGCGGCCAGCCGAGGATGAAGATGATGGCCTGGGCCAGCAGCAGGAAGGTGAAGCTGTTCAGCGGGAGGGACTTCACGAACTCCTCCACCACGCCCTGGCCGCCGAGATAGCCAAAGACTGAGGAGAAGATGTAGGAGCCGACGAAGAGCCAGCAGACCATGGCGCTGGTGCGCGCCGTGAGGAAGACGCTCTCCTTCAGCTTCTGGAAGGAGAAGGAGCGATAGGCGAGGGCCAGGATGATGGAGCCGAGCGAGCCCATGGCCGCCGCTTCCGACGGCGTGGCAAGGCCCATCAGGATGGCGCCCAGCACCATCGCGATCAGCAGCGCCAGCGGGAAGAAGCTGGTCAGCAGCGCCCAGAGCAGCTTGCCGAAGGGCACCTGCACCTCCTCGGGCGGCAGGCGCGGGGCCACTTCCGGCTTCAGGATGGCGATGCCGATGGCATAGGCGATGTAGAGCCCGGCCAGCGTGATGCCGGGGATGAAGGCCGCGGCGTAGAGCTGCACGACCGAGACGCCGGCCGTGGCGCCATAGAGGATGAGCATGATCGAGGGCGGGATGAGGATGCCCAGGCAACCGCCGGCGCAGACCACGCCCGAGGCGAGCTTCACGTCATAGCCGGCGCGCAGCATGGCGGGGAAGGCGAGCAGGCCCATCAGGGTGACGACGGCGCCGACGATGCCCGTGGCCGTGGCGAAGAGCGCGCAGGTGGCGAGGGTGGCGACCGCGAGCGAGCCCGGGATGTTGCCGGAGGCCATCTGCAGCGCGCGGAACAGGCGGTCCAGGATATTCGCGCGCTCGATGATGTAGCCCATCAGCACGAAGAGGGGCACGGAGATCAGCACGTCGCTCGACATCACCGCATAGGTGCGCTGGATCAACAGGTCGAAGACGCGCTCGCCCATGCCGAGGTAGCCGAAGAACAGGCCCATCGCCATCAGCGTGAAGGCGATGGGAAAGCCCAGCAGGATGAAGAAGAGGAAGAGGACGAGCTGCGTCAGGCCGAGGCCGGCATCAGAAATCATGGCGGGTCAGCGTCCCTTGACCGAGAGTGCGGCGTCGGCGTTTTCGGCCAATTCGCGGGCGAGTTCCTCGGGCGACTTCTCCGCCGCCTTGGCGAGGATGATCTGGTCCAGTTCCTCCACATCGGAGAGGCGCTGCGGCCATTCGCCGGAACGGATGGCCCGCACGCAGCGAACCACCTCGACCAGGCCTTGCAGCAGCATGATGGCGCCGACGACGGGGATGATGCCCTTGAAGGGCCAAATGATGGGGCCGGAGGGCGAGAACATGCTGCGCTCATTCTGCATCCAGCTCAGTTCGAAGAAGTGCCAGCCGGCCACCATGAAGGCAAAGATCGCGGGGAAGAAGAACAGGATGTAGAGCAGCAGGTCCAGCGCGGCCTGGCGGCGCGCGGGCATCATGCGATAGAGGAAGTCACCGCGCACATGGCCGTTGCGGCTGAGCGTGTAGGCCCCGGCGAACATGAAGAGCGTGCCGTAGAGCATGTACTGCACGTCATAGCCCCAATTGGTTGGCGAGGCGAAGAACCGGCGGGCAAAGACCTCATAGGTGATGGCCGCGGTCAGCAGGAGGATCGTCCAGGAGAAAGTCTGGCCGATCAGGGTGGAGAACTTGTCCACCGCGAGCAGGGCGCGGCTGACCAATTCATTGGTGGAGAAAGCGATGCCGATGAGAATTGCCGCGACAACCAGCCCCGCCAAACCTCCGGTGACTAAACTATCGGTCATTTCTGCTTTCCCCTGATACAAAACCGGCCCGGAGAGGCTGAGCTCGCCGGGCCGGATCTTGGATGTTGGACCGCTCAGCCGCGGGCAAAGAAGTGGTTGTAGGACACCACGGGGCTGACATTGTAGCGGAGCATGAAGTTGCCGACGCGGCGGCACCAGTCACGTTGGCTGTCGCAGACCTTCTTGAAGAAGGGGCCGGCATTCGGGTTGCTGTTGTCGGCTTCCTGGCGGGCGATCACGCGGTCCCAGGCCTGGAGCTGCGCATCCAGGATGGGGCGCGGCGTCGGGCGGACATTGACGCCCTGGGTCTGCGACATGGCGAGCAGGTCACGCGAGTAGCGGTCCTGCAGCTTCCAGGACATGTCGGCCGAGGCGGCCTCGGCCGAGCTGCGCAGCAGGGCCTGCAGCTCCGCCGGCAGGGCCTCGAAGCGCGTCCGGTTGAACAGCACTTCGAAGGTCTCCACCGCCTGGTGGTAGGACTGGATGTAGTAGTTCTTGGCCACGTCGGGGAAGCCGAGCACGCGGTCGGAGGAGGGATTGTTGAACTCCGCCGCGTCAATGACGCCGCGCTCCAGCGCGGGGACGATTTCGCCGCCCGGCAGCGCCACCACGGCTGCGCC
>JAIYDS010000286.1 GCA_027487385.1 Acetobacteraceae bacterium
CTCGATGAGGTGGATGCCTATCCCGGCGATGTCGCCGGCGAGGGCGATCCCATTGCTCTGGCCGAGGCCCGCGCCCGCACCTTCGGCTGGCGGCGCAAGGCCTTCCTGGTCAGCACGCCCACCATCGCCGGCCGCAGCCGGATTGAACGGGAGTACCTCGCCAGCGACCAGCGGCGTTTTTTCGTGCCATGCACGGCGTGCGGCGAGATGCAGTGGCTACGCTTCGAGCGGCTGCTTTGGGAGAAGGGTGCGCCGGAGACGGCGCGGTATCACTGCTCTGGCTGCGACCACCCCATGCAGGAGCACGACAAGACCGCCATGCTCGGTGGCGGGGAATGGCGCGCGACGGTGGAGGGCCAGGATCCGCACACCATCGGCTTCCACATCTCGGCGCTCTACTCGCCGGTGGGCTGGCTGTCCTGGGAGCAGATCGCCCGCGATTGGGAGGCGGCACAGGGTAAGCCCGAGGACATCAAGACGTTTCGGAACACGGTCCTGGGCGAGACCTGGCAGGAGCAGGGCGAGGCACCGGATTGGGAGCGCCTGGTCGAGCGCCGCGAGGATTTCGCCATGGGCGTGGTGCCCACGGGCGCGCTGGTACTGACCGCCGGCGTGGACGTGCAGGACGACCGGCTTGAATGCGACGTCTGGGGCTGGGCGGATGGCTTCTCGTCCTGGCTTGTGGACCACATCGTGATCCCCGGCAGCCCGCGGGACCGCGAGCCCTGGGACGAACTCGCCACGCTGCTGGCGCGCGATTGGCCGCGCCACGGCGGCGGTGCCATGCGCGTCGCCCGGCTCTGTGTCGACACGGGCGGCCGCGATACCGCCGCCGTCTATGGCCACCTCCGCCGCCTACGAGATCCGCGGATCGCGCCGACCAAGGGCATTGACGGCTGGAACCGGGCGCAGCCCGTCCAGGGCCCGACGCCGGTGGATGCGCTGGTCAACGGCCAGAAGCTGCGGCGCGGCCTCAAGCTCTGGACGGTGTCGGTCTCCACCTGGAAGGCCGATCTCTATCGCCGGCTCTGGCTCGGCTGCGGCGACGCGGAGGAGTTGCCGCCCGGCTGGGTGCATCTGCCGCGCGCGATCGACGTCGAATGGGTCAAGCAGCTGGTCGCCGAGCAGCTGCGCACCACCAAGGATCGCCGCGGCTTTGCGCGGCAGGAATGGGCCAAGCTGCGCGAGCGGAACGAGGCGCTGGACTGCGCCGTCCTGGCCCGCGCCGCGCTGTGGCTGCTCGGCGCCGATCGTTATGGCGAGCAGTTCTGGGCGCGGCTGCGGGATGAGGCGGCGGATGCACCGCTGCGTGCGAGCGAACTTCCCGCCGGTGGGAATGTCGCAGACCCATCGCCGGCGCCGCAGGTCGGATCGGCGCCGGCGCCCGACACCCAGCGCCCGCGGGGCTGGCTCGCGCCACGCAGCGGCTGGCTTCGCTGAAAGGAGGACGACCATGGATCCGACCGTCCTCGCCTGGGCTTTGGCGCAGCCTGCTGGCACCCGCGCCGCCGTGCTCGCTGCCGCCTTCACCGGCGGCACCACGCGCGTGACCTTCGACGGCCGCACGGTCGAGTACCGCTCGCTGGATGAACTGGGCCGCGCGCTTTCAGTGCTGCACGGCGCCGAGAACAGCGCCGCGCGGCGACCCAGCGTCACCTTCGCCAGCTTCTCGCGGGAGGGAAGCTGGTGATGGGCCGCCTTCGAGATGCCTGGCACGCGCTGCGTGGCTATGCCGCGGCGCAGGACAGCCGTGCCTCGAGCTGGGCGGCGTCGGGCAGCAGCGCCACGGCCGAGGTCGGCGCGGCCGCACCCACCGTGGCGCGCCGCGCCCGTGACGCCGTCCGCAACGATCCGTATGCCGCGCGCATCGTCGATCTCTGGACCGGAAATGCGGTGGGTGCGGGCATCACGACGCGCTGGCCTGACAAGCCCCATGCCGAGGCCTGGCGCCGCTGGTCCGACAGCACCGCCTGCGACGCCGAGGGCCGCCTCGACCTCTATGGCCTGCAGGCGCTGGTCATGCGCGCCGTGGTCGAGAGCGGCGAATGCTTCGTCCGCCTGCTGCCCGCCGAGGTCACGCCTGCCAACCCGATCGGCCTGCGCCTGCAGGTGCTGGAAAGCGATCACCTCGACACGGCGCGGCAGGGCGTCATCGAGGGCGTTCCCACGCTGCAGGGCATTGGCCTGGGCGAGGCCGGCGAGCCAGTCGGCTATTGGCTGCACCGCGCGCATCCCGGCGCGTCCTGGGTGCTACCGGGCGGCGCCACCTGGCTCAGCAGCCAGCGGGTCCCCGCCCGCGATGTGCTGCACATCTATCGCAAGCGCCGGCCCGGTCAGCTGCGCGATGTCTCCTGGCTTGCGCCCGTTCTCACCCGCCTGCGCGACCTCGGCGATTACGAGGCCGCGCTGCTTATGAAGGCCAAGATCGAGGCCTGCCTGGCGGCGGTGGTGTCCGAGGATGGCGACGACGCCATGACCGGCCCGGCGTCGGGCCTGCTGCGCGACGCGCAGGGCCGCACGGTCGAGAGCTTCGAGCCGGGGATGATCCTCTATCGCCGCGGCATGGGATCCGTGGAGGTGGTGAACCCCTCCGGCGGAGGCAGCCACGCTGCCTTCGCCCGCCGTGCGCTGGAAGCCTCCGCCGTCGGTGCCGGCCTGACCTATGACCAGGTCGCCGGCGATCTAAGCCAGGCGAACTACTCCAGCTTGCGGGCCGGCAAGATCGAGTTCCGCCGGCTCTGCGAGCAGGTGCAGTACGGCATGCTGATCCCCATGCTGGTCCGGCCCGTCGCCGATCGCTTTCACGCCCAGGGCGCGCTGCTTGGCCTGTGGGGTGCCGAGGTTCCCGAGGGCCTGTCGCACGTCCCGCCGGCGCACGAGATGATCGACCCGCTCAAGGACACCACCGCCCTCATCGCCCAGGTGCGCGCCGGATTCGTGCCACAGCCCGAGGCGGTCGGCGCCTTCGGCTACGACTTCCGCCAGGTCGTGGAGATGATCCGCGAGGCCAATGCCCTGCTCGACGAGGCCGGGCTCTCGCTCGACAGCGATCCGCGCCGCGTCGCGAAGTCCGGCGCTGCCCAGGACGCAGCCCAGCTCGCCGCCATCGAGATCGCCGCCACCGGTGCCGCCAGCCCGCGTGCCGAACCCACAGGAGCCACACCATGATCCCAGGCGGCTACGACTGGGCCGACGATATGCTCAAGGTCAAAAGCATGCGCCGGCGCTTCCGCGACAATTTCGCAGGCGACGTCCTCAACGCCACCCGCTGGGAGGTGCTCGCCACCGGCAGCGGCATGACGCTCACCATCGCCAATGGCAGCGCGCAGATCTCCACCGGCACCACGCTGGATGACGAGCTGGTTCTGCTCAGCCGCCAGAGCTTCATGCTGCCGCTGCGCGCGATGGTGGCGCTCAACCTCAGCCAGCGCATCGCTGGCCAGACCGCCTGGCTGGAACTGGTCAGCATCACGCCCGAGACAGGCATGCCCGACGAGCGCAACATCGTCGCGTGGCGCCTGGACGGCATCAGCGCCACGCTGGCCAACTACGAGGTCGGCAGCGATGGCGCGCCACGGCTCGGCACCGCCTCGGGCGTCACCATCCCGACCACGGCCCCGGCCGGCTGGTCGGTGCTGGAACTCGAGCCGAACAGCGACGAATGCTACTTCCACGGCCGCGCCTTGGACGGCACCGGGCTGCGCGCCAATTCCTACGCCCGCCAGCAGCAGCTGCCCGATCCGGCTGCGCTGTATCGCTTTCGCATCCGCGTGCGGAACCGGCAGGTCTTCCACGGCATCTCGGCGGTGGCCAACAATGGCAGCAGCGCAGTGCGCATCACCCGCGCCGCGCATGGCTATGCGACCTCTGACTCCGTGACCGTGGCCAATGTCGCCGGCGTGCCCGGCGCCAACGGTACCTTCACCATCACGGTGATCGATGCGAACAACTTCGACCTGGTCGGCTCCACCTTCACCGGGGCCTATGTGAATACCGGCTGGGCGACGATCAGCCGCAATCTGGCGCCGGCCTCGAACACCGATCTGCGGCTGCAATTCGTCTCGATCTCCGACTACGCCGAGCTCACCACCGCCATCACCGCAGGCCGCGCCAATGCCGTCGCCGGCCAGGGGATCGGGGTGAACGTGCTCAGCGCCGCCGCCCCCGCGCTCAGCGTGGTCGGTGGCCAGGCGCGCAACACGGCGGGTGCCGTGCCCGTGCTGGCGGCGACCGGCTATTCCGCCAACCCGGTGGCGGTGACGACCGCACGTGGCGTCGACCTGCTGGCCACGTTGATCGGCGCGATCGTCACCAAGCCCTATGCCATCCCCGAGGCCGATTGGACCTATGCGGGGCCGCTGGCCGGCATCGCCACCGGCAGCGACACCGCGGTGCAGGCCCCAGGCGGCGCCGGCATTCGCCGCTACGTGACGGGGATGCAGGTGCAGAACGCCAGCGCGACCGCGACGGAATTCCAGATCCGCGACGGCACCACGCCGATCTGGCGCGCGCTGCTGCCGGCGAACCTTGGGCCGACCAACATCGACTTCCCAACCCCGCTGCGCACCACGGCCAATGCCGCGCTGAACATCCAGGCGGTGACGGCGGGCGCAGTGGTGATCGCCAATCTCCAGGGCTTCACGGCGCCCTAAGCCCAGGATTCTCGCACATGACAGAGCCGATCGAGCCGGGCAGGGATATCCCTGCGCCGGATCCCGACGCTGCGCCCGATCGACTGCCCACCGATGGGCATTCGATCACCGCATGCCGTGCACTGGCGGCGCCGGTCACGGTCAATCGCGCCGCGCGCACCGTCGAGGTGGTGTGGTCCACCGGCGCGCGGGCCCGCAACTTCGTCCCGCCCCTCGGTCCGATCATCGAGGAACTCGACATGCGCCCGGAGGCGGTCCGCATGGAAGCGCTGCGCTCGGGCCGCGCGCCGGTGCTGGACACCCACCGCCGCGCCGGCACACGCGATGTCCTGGGCCGTGTCACCGCGGCCCGCCTCGAGGCCGGCCGCGGCTACGCCACCCTGCAATTCAGCGGCGCCGATGACGTGGAGCCCGTCTGGCAGCGCGTCGCCGACGGCACGCTGCAGTCAGTCAGCGTCGGGTACCGGGTGCATCGCTACGAGCCGCGGCCGGACGCTGCCATAGGCCAGACCATCCACCGCGCCGTGGATTGGGAGCCCTACGAGATCTCGATCGTGCCCGTGCCGGTGGACGGCCTGGCCGTGATCCGTGGCGAGGAGCCGCAGGGCGCTCCCGCCACCGCCATCGAACCCGCCCTGACCATCCCCAAGGAACCACCCATGACCGAGACGACGCCGGAGTTCCCGGCTGCCCCTTCGGCGCCGCCCCCGGCGTCGCCGCCCATCACCCCGCCCCTGGAGAACCCCGTGACCATCACCGCCCCGCCGGAACCCACCCGCGCCGCGCCGACCCCGCCCGATCTCGAGGCCATCCGCGCCGAGGCGGATCGCGCTGCCGTCGAGCGCATCGCCGCCTATGAGCCGGTCCTCGCCGGCGCCCGCGGCCTGGTGACCCCTGACATGCTCGACGCCATGCGCGAGGCTGCCATCCGCGACCGCATTTCGCCCGAGGTGCTGCGCGGTCGCCTCTGGGACGCCTTCGCCCAGAGCGCGCCGCGCCCCTCCCTGCCGGCGCGCCCGGAGGCCGGCCCCGGCCAGGACGACCCGTCCAGCCTGCTCGACGCCATGGCCGAGGCACTCGCCGCCCGCTCCATGCCCGGCTACCAGGCGCCCAGCACCGGCCCCGGCGCCGGCCGCCACGTCGAATTCATGGGCTGGCGTCCCTCCGACATGATGGGCGAACTGCTCCGCGCCCGGGGCGAGCGGAACATCCCCCGCAACCCGACCATCCTCGCCGAGCGCGCCTTTCACACCACCAGCGACTTCCCGGCCCTGCTCTCGGCCGCGGCCAACAAGATGCTGCTGGCGGCCTATGCGCCTGCGCAGCCGACCTACCGCACGCTGTTCCTCCGTCGCGACTTCCGCGACTTCAAGCCGCATCGCCACCTTCGCGTCGGCGACTTCCCCAACCTCGTGGCGCTCTCCGAGAACGGCGAGATCCAGGCCGGCACCATGTCGGAAAGCCAGGAGCTCGTGTTCCTGCAGACCTTCGCGCGCCGCATACGCGTCACGCGGCAGATGCTGGTGAACGACGACCTCGGCGCCTTCACCGACTTCGCCAGCATGATCGGCCGGCGCGTGGCCGACTTCGAGAACGCCACGGCCTATGCGCTGGTGAACAGTGCCAATGGCGATGGCCCGACGCTCATCACCGGCAATGCCGCGGTCTTCGGGACGGCCGCGGCCCGCGCCAACAAGGCCGGCGCCGGCACGCTGCTCGACCTGCCGAACCTGGCGCTCGGCCGTGC
>JAIYDS010000009.1 GCA_027487385.1 Acetobacteraceae bacterium
CAAGCCCACCCGCGTCGGCTTCCGCGTCCTGGAGGACGGGAAGAAGGTTCGCGTGGCCAAGGGCTCTGGTGAGGTGCTCGACGCATGAGCGGGACGAAGAAGGGCAACGCGCCCGGCAACAAGAACAAGCCGGCCAACAAGCCGGCTGCGAAGAAGGCTGATGCCCCCGAGGGCAGCAGCCGCCGCGCGGAGGCCGTTCCGGCCGCCGCCGGCCCCGCGGCCGCTTCCTGGTCCGAGCCCACGCGCCTTCAGGTCGCCTATGCTCAGGTGATCCGCGCGAAGCTTCAGGAGGAGTTCGGTTACTCGAACCCGATGGAAGTGCCGAAGCTCGACAAGATCGTGATCAACATGGGCGTCGGCGAAGCCGCCGGCGACCAGAAGAAGCTGGACGCGGCCGTCGCCGACCTCACGCTCATTGCCGGCCAGAAGCCGGTGCGGACGCGTGCGAAGAAGGCGATCGCGGGCTTCAAGATCCGTGAAGGTCAGGCCATCGGCTGCAAGGTGACGCTCCGCAAGGCGCGCATGTACGAGTTCCTGGACCGCCTGGTGACCATCGCGCTCCCGCGCGTGCGTGACTTCCGCGGCATCCCGGGCAATCGCGGCTTTGATGGGCGGGGCAACTACGCGCTCGGCCTGAAGGAGCAGATCGTGTTCCCCGAGATCAACTACGACAAGGTTGATCAGGTGCGCGGCATGGACATCGTGTTCGTCACGACGGCGAAGACGGACAAGGAAGCCAAGGCTCTGCTGAAGGCTTTCGATCTCCCCTTCGTCAACTGAATCATTGGAAAACCGTCGGCGTGAGCCGGCAGGTTCCGGAGGACCACAGACCAAATGGCCAAGACCTCTTCAGTTCAGAAGAACAAGCGTCGCGAGAAGCTCTCCGCCGCGCACGCCAAGAAGCGCGCGACGCTGAAGGCTGTCGTGATGGATCGCGAGACGCCGATCGAGGACCGCTTCGAGGCGAGCATCAAGCTTGCCGAAATGCCGCGTAACGGTGCGAAGGTTCGCGTGCGTCTGCGTTGCGAGTTGACCGGGCGTCCGCGCGGCAATTACCGGAAGTTCAAGCTCAGCCGCAACCAGCTGCGGGATCTGGCCAATAAGGGTCAGCTCCCCGGTGTGGTCAAGGCAAGCTGGTAAGGGGCCCGGCACATGTCCATGTCCGATCCGTTGGGTGACTTGCTCACCCGCATCCGCAATGCGCATGGCGCGCGCCAGACGCGTTGCGTCGCGCCCGCCTCGCGTCTGAAGACCGATGTGCTCGATGTGCTGAAGCGCGAGGGTTACATCCGCGCCTGGCGCGTCGAGGAGCTGCGCGCCGGCGTCAGCCAGATCGAGATCGAGCTGAAGTATTCCGAGGGCGAGCCCGCCATCAAGGAAATCAAGCGCGTCTCCAAGCCTGGCCGCCGCGTCTACTCGAAGATCAAGGAGCTGCCGAAGTTCTACTCCGGCCTCGGGATCTCGATCCTGTCCACGCCGCGTGGCGTGATGAGTGATGCGGAGGCCCGCGCTGCCAATGTCGGCGGCGAAGTCCTTTGCCGCGTGTTCTGATAGGGGGCCGACATGTCTCGCGTTGGTAAATATCCGGTCCCCGTGCCTGCCGGTGTCCAGCTCTCGCTGGCCGGCCGCACGCTGGTGGCCAAGGGCAAGCTCGGTGAGCTGAAGCTCGATCTGACGGATGCGGTGGATCTCGATATCCGCGCGAACGAGGTGGCCGTTTCGCCCCGCGGCAAGGGCACGCGCGAGCGCACCCTCTGGGGGACGACGCGCAGCCTGGTCGAGGGCATGGTGAAGGGTGTCTCCGTGGGCTTCACCAAGTCCATGGAAATCACCGGCACCGGCTACAAGGCCGCCGTGGTCGGCAATGACCTCGTGCTGAACCTGGGCTACAGCCACGAAATCCGCTATCCGGTGCCCGCCGGCATCAAGATCAGCTGCGAGAAGCCGACTTCGATCAAGGTCGAAGGCATGGACAAGCAGAAGGTCGGCCAGGTGGCCGCGGAAATCCGCGCCTATCGCGGCCCCGAGCCCTACAAGGGCAAGGGCGTCAAGTACGACAACGAAGTCATCCTCCGGAAGGAGGGGAAGAAGAAGTAATGGCCGACAAACTCGCATTGCGGGATCGCCGTCGCGCGCGGCTCCGTTACCAGATCAAGGTCAAGGGCGCTGGCCGTCCGCGCCTGTCGGTCTTCCGCTCCGGGCGTCACATCTATGCCCAGGTGATCGACGACGTGGCGGGCCGTACGGTCGCCGCCGCCTCGACGCTGGAGAAGGATCTGCGCGGCAGCCTGAAGACGGGCGCCGACAAGGACGCCGCCGTCACGGTGGGCAAGCTGGTGGCCGAGCGTGCGCTCGCCGCCGGGGTTTCCGCGGTCGTCTTCGACCGTGGGCCCTTCCTGTATCATGGCCGCGTCAAGGCGCTGGCGGAGGCTGCCCGCGAGGGCGGCCTGTCCTTCTGAGCCGCGGGGAGATAGATTATGGCACGTGAACCGCGAAGCGGCGGCGAAGGCGAGAACCGGGGGCGTGGCCGTGGCCGCGACCGCGACCAGAACCGCAACCAGCCCGAGCGCGAGCAGGGCGATGAGCTGCAGGATAAGCTGGTCACCATCAACCGCGTCGCCAAGGTGGTGAAGGGCGGCCGTCGCTTCAGCTTCGCCGCCCTGGTGGTGGTGGGTGACCAGAA
>JAIYDS010000289.1 GCA_027487385.1 Acetobacteraceae bacterium
ATGATCGTCAGCCCATGCTGGTGATCCTCGCTCAGCGCGTCGAGGTACCACCAGGCATAGCCATCCTTCGGCGGGGTGTGGTGGAAGCCGGGGCCAAGGCCCGGCTCGGCCTGGTCGAAAGGCAAAGGCATCTCTCCTGCATCGCCGACGCGGTTGGTCAGGCAAGATTGACAGTTTTTTTCCAAGACACCCAAGAATGCTGTCAATTAAACGTGACAGTCAATCGCGACGGTGCCATCCTTCCGCCTTCGAAGGGAGCACCTCCATGGACGCGAACCGCCGCATCGAGAGGCAATTGACCGAGGCGCTGACGCCCGGGGCCACGCCGCCCCTGCTGTCGCTTGCCATGCATCATGCCGTCTTCCCGGGTGGGGCGCGGGTGCGCCCGAGGCTCTGCCTGGCCGCCGCCGCCGCCTGCGGGATGGATGACCCCGTGCTGGTGGATGCCACCGCCGCCGCCATCGAGATGCTGCACTGCGCCTCCCTCGTGCATGACGACATGCCCTGCTTCGACGACGCGGCGACGCGGCGCGGGCGGCTGACCGTCCATCGCGCCTTCAGCGAGCCGCTGGCCCTGCTGGCCGGCGATGCGCTCATCGTCCTGGCCTTCCAGACCATCGCGCGTGCCGCGGCCAGCTGTGCCCATCCGGAGCGGCTGGGGGCGGTGATGCGGATCGTGGGCGATTCGGTCGGCACGCCGCTCGGCATCGTGGCCGGCCAGGCCTGGGAATGCGAGACGCGCGTGGATGTCGCCGCCTATCACCGCGCCAAGACCGCCGCCCTCTTCGCCGGCGCCACCATGGCGGGTGCGGCCGCCGCCGGCGGGCCCATCGAGGCCTGGAGCCATGTCGGCATGCGCCTGGGCGAGGCCTATCAGGTGGCCGACGACATTGGCGATGCGATCTCCGACGCCGAGCAGCTCGGCAAGCCGGTCGGCCAGGATGCCGCGCATGACCGGCCGAGTGCGGTGCGTGAGCTGGGCCTGAAGGGTGCCGTCAAGCGCCTGGAAGAACTGGCGGAACTGGCGGTGGAGGCGATCCCCCCCTGCCCCGGCCGGGCCGAGCTGGGTGCCCTGATGCGGCACGAGGCCCGGCGCCTCGTGCCCAAGACGCTTCCTGCCCACGCCTACTGAGAATGGTGGCCCTGACCTCTCCCCTCACCTGGCGGGATCGGCTCGCCGCCTGGCATGACCGGCTGGTGGCCAGCGCCGATTTCCGGCGCTGGGCCGGCCGCTTCCCGCTGACGCGCGGCATGGCGCGGCGCCGGGCCCGCACGCTGTTCGACCTGGCGGCGGGCTTCGTCTATTCGCAGGTGCTCTACGCTTGCGTGAAGCTCGACCTCTTCACCATCCTGGCCGAGGGCCCGCAGGAGGAGCGTGCGCTGGCGCACCGCCTCGGCCTGCCGGCCGATGCCGCCGCGCAACTGCTGGAAGCGGCCGAGTCGCTCGGCCTGACCAAGCGCCGCAATGGCCGTTGGGCGCTGGGCCAGCTCGGGGCCGTCATGGTCGGCAATGCGGCCATCGAATCCATGGTGAAGCACCATGCGATGCTCTACGCCGACCTGACCGACCCCGTGGCGCTGCTGCGCGGCGAGCGCGGCGGCGGGCAGCTCGCCGCCTATTGGCCCTATGCCGGCGTCGAGAAGCCCGAGGCGCTGGGCGATGCGGATGTCGCGCCCTACACCGCGCTGATGGCGGCGTCCCAGCCGATGATCTCGGGCGAAGTCATTGATGCCTATGACTTCTCCAAGCATCGCTGCCTGCTGGATGTGGGCGGGGGCGACGGCTCCTTCCTGCGCGCCGTGGCGGCCGCGACTCCGGCGCTGAACGTGATTCTCTTCGATCTTCCCGCGGTGGCGGCCCGCGCCGAGCAGCGATTCGCGGCAGCCGGCCTCAGCGCCCGCGCCCGGGCGGTGGGCGGCGATTTCCACGCGGGGATCCTGCCCCAAGGGGCGGATATCATCAGTTTCGTCCGCGTCCTCCATGACCATGACGAGGAAGACGTGGCCCGGATGCTGCGCGCGGCCCACGCCGCCCTGCCCCCCGGCGGCACGCTGCTGGTGGCCGAACCCATGGCCGAAACCCGCGGCGCGGAGGCCATGGGGGCCGCCTATTTCGGCTTCTACCTGCGCGCCATGGGCACCGGGCGGCCGCGCAGCCCGGCCCGCCTCTCCGCCATGCTGGAAGAGGCCGGCTTCCGCCAACCGCGTCTGCTGCCCACGGCCACACCGCTGCTGACGCGTGTGCTGGTGGCGTCTGCATGACACCGGTTTTCTGTCCGCGCGGCCAAATGTCCATTTTGCTTGACACTTTTAACCGTCCGGATAAATTGACACTCCAGCCATCGAAGGGAGGCCTCTAGACCCGTGGACACCATTGCGGTCCTCATGACCAAGCCGGAGCAACTCATGCTCCAGCGCGTCGATCTTCTGCCCCCGGGCGAGGCCGATGTGGTGGTCCATGTCGAGTGGTCGGGCATCAGCACCGGCACCGAGAAGCTGCTGTGGCTGGGTCGCATGCCGAATTTCCCCGGCATGGGTTATCCGCTGGTCCCCGGCTATGAGAGCGTCGGCCGCATCGTGCAGGCGGGCCCCGCCTCCGGCCAGATGGTCGGCCGCCGCGTCTTCATCCCAGGCTCCCGCGGCTTCCGCGATGTGCGCGGCCTCTTTGGCGGCGCAGCCGGCCGGCTGGTCACGCCAGGCGCACGCGTCATTCCCGTGGACGAGTCGCTCGGCGACACGGCCATTCTCCTGGCCCTCGCCGCCACCGCCTATCACGCCATCGTGGACCATCCGCCCGAACTGATCGTGGGCCATGGCGTGCTCGGACGCCTGCTGGCGCGCATCACCATCGCCATGGGCCATCCGGCGCCGAATGTCTGGGAACTCAGCGCCGAGCGCGCCGAGGGTGCCGAGGGCTACAGCGTCCTCACCCCCGAGAATGACCCGCGGCGCGACTATCTGCGCATCTGCGATGCGAGCGGCGACTCCAACATCCTGGACCAGCTGGTCAGCCGACTGCGCGCCGGTGGCGAGATCACGCTGGCCGGCTTCTATGACCGCCTCTCCTTCGCCTTCGCCCCCGCCTTCATGCGGGAGGTGACCATGCGCATCGCCGCCGAGTGGCAGGCGCAGGACATGGCCGCACTCAATGCGCTGATCAGCGAGGGCAAGCTCTCGCTCGATCACCTGATCACGCATCGCCAGGCCGCGAGTGACGCGCCCGATGCCTATCGCACCGCCTTCGGCGATGCGCGCTGCCTGAAAATGGTTCTCGATTGGAGGAAGCAAGGATGAATGCCGTGACCGGGAAAATGTCGCCTTCCGCCGCCGATGACGCCGCCTCGCTGGAGGTGATCCCTGCCAAGAAGGAAACGCAGATCATCGCGATCTACGGCAAGGGCGGCATCGGCAAATCCTTCACTTTGGCGAATCTCAGCTACATGATGGCGGCACAGGGCAAGCGCGTGCTGCTGATCGGCTGCGATCCGAAGAGCGACACCACCTCGCTCCTTTTCGGCGGCCGTTCCTGCCCCACCATCATCGAGACTTCTTCCAAGAAGAAGGCCGCCGGCGAGCAGGTCGTCATCGGCGATGTCTGCTTCAAGCGCGACGGCGTCTTCGCCATGGAGCTGGGTGGCCCGGAAGTCGGCCGCGGCTGCGGCGGGCGCGGCATCATCCATGGCTTCGAACTGCTGGAGAAGCTCGGCTTTCACGAGTGGGATTTCGACTATGTCCTGCTCGACTTCCTGGGCGACGTGGTGTGTGGCGGCTTCGGCCTGCCGATCGCCCGCGACATGTGCCAGAAGGTCATCGTCGTCGGCTCGAACGACCTGCAATCGCTCTATGTGGCGAACAATGTCTGCTCGGCGGTGGATTACTTCCGCAAGCTCGGCGGCAATGTCGGCGTGGCCGGCCTGGTCATCAACAAGGATGACGGCACGGGCGAGGCGCAGGCCTTCGCCAAGGCTGTGGGCATCCCCGTGCTCGCCGCCATTCCGGCCGATGACGACATCCGCCGCAAGAGTGCGAATTACGAGATCGTGGGCTCGCCCGGCGGCCAATGGGCGCCGCTCTTCGAGGCGCTGGGCGTGCAGGTGGCCGAGGCGCCCCCGCTGCGCCCCACGCCGCTGACGCATGAGAACCTGCTGAACCTGTTCAAGGGCGATGCGGTGGGCCGCGGCGTGACGCTGCTGCCGGCCACGATGGAGGACATGTGCGGCACCAATGTGCTGAACAAGCCCTC
>JAIYDS010000097.1 GCA_027487385.1 Acetobacteraceae bacterium
ACGAAATCCGTCTCGGCATTCACTTCCACCATCGCGGCCACATGCGGGCCGGAGGCGACGCCCACCAGGCCCTCGGCGGCCACGCGGCCGGACTTCTTCGCCGCGGCGGAGAGGCCCTTCTTGCGCAGCCAGTCGATCGCGGCCTCGATGTCGCCGCCGGTTTCCACCAGGGCCTTCTTGCAATCCATCATGCCGGCACCCGTCGCATCGCGCAGGTCCCGAACCATGGAAGCCGTGACTTCAGCCATCGTCTTGCTCCTTCTGTCTCAGGCTCAGGCTTGCGCCGCGGGGGCTTCTTCGGCGGCGACCTCGATGACCGCATCCTCGGCCACCGGCTCCGCCATCGCACCGACATCGCGGCCCGAGGCCACCATCTCGGCCGAGATGCCGTCGAAGACGGCGGCGGCGATCAGGTCGCAATAGAGGTTGATGGCGCGGATCGCGTCGTCATTGCCCGGGATCGGGAAGGTGACGCCGGTGGGATCGCAGTTGCTGTCCACCACGGCCACCACGGGAATGCCCAGCGTATTGGCTTCCTGGATGGCGAGCTTTTCCTTCACGACGTCGATCACGAAGATCATGTCGGGCAGGCCGCCCATCTCCCGGATGCCGCCCAGCGCGCGGTCGAGCTTGTCGCGCTCGCGCGTCAGCATCAGGATTTCCTTCTTGGTCAGGCCCTGGATGTCGCCCTGCAGGCGCGCATCCATTTCCTTCAGGCGCTTGATCGAGCCCGTGATGGTCTTCCAGTTGGTCAGCATGCCGCCGAGCCAGCGGTGGTTCACGTAATACTGGCCGCAGCGCGTCGCGGCTTCGGCCACATACTCGGCCGCCGCCTTCTTGGTGCCGACGAAGAGCACGCGGCCGCCGCCGGCCACCGTGTCACGCACCGTGCGCAGCGCACGCTCCAGCATCGGGACGGTCTGCTGCAGGTCCAGGATATGCACCTGGTTGCGCACGCCGAAAATGTAGGGCGCCATGCGCGGGTTCCAGCGCCGCGTGTGGTGGCCGAAATGCACGCCCGCTTCGAGCAGTTGGCGCAGGGAAACTTCTGGCATCGCCATGGTCGAACTTCCTTCCGTATCAGTCCGGTTGAGCCTCCGCGGTGCAAACCCCGGCGGATCGCCGGGACCGGACCCTTGCCGTGAGGAAGGGAGCACCGCGTGTGGATTTCCGCCGGGCCCTTGCCCAGCGGTGCCGGCCCTATGGCCGAAAACCGGCCCCAACGCAAGAAGCGGCCACCGCTTCCAGCGCGGATCTGAGCCGCGCGGCGCCATGGGCGACCGGGCCGTCATTCATCACGCGCCGCACATCCAGCCCTTGCGGCAGCGGCACCTCGCGCGCCAGGCGGGCGGCGATGCTGGCCGCATCCTCCCGCCCGCGCCGGGCCAGGCGCTCGGCCAGCAAAGCCGGCGGCGCGGTGACTTCGATCACCCGCAACGGGCGCAACCTGGCCGCCTCCGCCAGCACGGCACGCGAGAGGCTCAGCACGGCCACCCGCCCGGCCGGCGCCTCGGCATGGCGGATGCCATAGCCCAGGCCATGGGCGCGCCAATGCAGCACGAAGCCGCCCCCCGCCAGAACCGCCTCGAAATCCTCGGGCGAGAGCGGTTCATGCGCCTCCCCGCCGGGAACCGCAGGCCGGGTGATGCTACGGCGGGCGAAGTGAAACCGCCCATCCCCCGACAGTTCCGCGCGCACCGCGTCCAGCAGCGTGTCCTTGCCCGCGCCTGACGGGCCCGCCACCGCCACCCAGGCCGGTTGACCAAGGACCGAATCCTCGCCCAGATCATCGCGCATTCGAAAGGTCATCCCATGTTCACCACCCGCCCCGAGATCGCCGGCACCTTCGGCGCGGTCGCCACCACCCATTGGCTGGCGAGCCAGGTCGGCATGGCCGTGCTGGAGCGCGGCGGCAATGCCTTCGACGCCGCCGCCGCCGCCGGCTTCACCCTGCAGATCGTGGAGCCGCATCTGAACGGCCCCGGCGGTGATTGCCCCATCATCCTGCATGACGCCAAGCTGGGTCGCGAAATTGTCATCTGCGGCCAGGGGCCGGCGCCCGCGGGCCTGAGCGTGGACCTGATCACCCGGCAATTGGGCCTGGACATGATGCCGGGCACCGGCTTCCTCCCCGCCCCCATCCCCGGCGCCTTCGACGCCTGGGCCACCATGCTGCAGAACCACGGCACCTGGCGCCTGCGCGACGTGCTGGCCTATGCCATCTCCTATGCCCGCAACGGCGCGCATATGGTGGCGCGGATCTGCCAGACCGTCGCCACCGTGCGCCCGCTCTTCGAGGCGGAATGGACCAGCTCCGCCGCCCTCTGGCTGCGCAATGGCGGGCCGCAGCCCGGCCAGCTTTATGCCAACCCGACTCTGGCCGACACCTATGAGCGCGTGCTGCGCGAGGCCGAGGCGCCCGGTCGCTCGCGCGAAATGGAGATCGAGGCCGCCCGACGCGCCTGGTATGCGGGCTTCGTCGCCGAGGCCGTCGAGCGTTTCGCGCGCCAGCCCGCCATGGACACCTCCGGCACGCGCCATGCGGGCGTGATCACGGCGCATGACATGTCGCAATGGCGCGCGGGCATCGAGGAGGCGGTGCGCCTCGATTACCGCGGCACCACCGTCCTGAAATGCGGCGCCTGGAGCCAGGGGCCGGCCATGCTGCAAACCCTGGCCCTGTTGGCCGGCTACGACCTCGCCGCCATGGACCCGGTGGGCGAGGATTACGTGCACCACGTCACCGAGGCCATGAAGCTCGCCTTCGCCGATCGCGAGGCCTTCTACGGTGACCCGAATTTCGTGGATGTGCCGCTGGCGACCCTGCTCTCGCCGGAATACGCCGCCCTCCGCCGCCAGTTGATCGGCCATGACGCCTCGCTGGAGTTCCGGCCCGGCAACCCGGACGGCCTGCCGGTGCGCGGCGTGGACTATGCCGGCGCCATCCGCCGCGCCGAGGAAATGGCCATGGCCGCCGGCACGGGCGAGCCCACCGTCTCGCGCCTCGGCGCCGCCGGCGGCGACACCTGCCACATCGACATCATCGACCGCGACGGCAATTTCGTCAGCGCCACGCCCTCGGCCGGCTGGCTGCAATCCTCGCCCGCCATTCCGGAACTGGGCTTCTGCCTCGGCACACGCTGCCAGATGTTCTGGCTGGATGAGACGCTGCCCAATGGCCTCAAGCCCGGCAAGCGGCCGCGCACCACCCTCTCGCCCTCCATGGTGCTGCGCGACGGCCAGCCCTGGATGAGCTTCGGCACGCCGGGCGGCGAGCAGCAGGACCAGTGGCAGCCCATCATGCTGAGCCGGATGCTGGCCCACGGCTTCAACATCCAGGAGGCGATCGACCTCCCCTCCTTCCACTCCGAGCATTGGGTCAGCAGCTTCTGGCCGCGCGGCGCGAAGCCGGGGAAGCTGGTGCTGGAAGGCCGCTTCGCGCCGGAGGTCCTCGCGGCGCTGCGCGCGCGCGGGCACCGGGCCGAGATGGGCGGGGATTGGAGCGAAGGGCGGCTGACCGGCGCGCGGCGGGAGAAGGATGGGCAGATCTTCGCGGGGGCCAATCCGCGGGGGATGCAGGGGTATGCGGTCGGGCGGTAACGCCCGCTGTCATGAAGTCGGGCGGTAACGCCCGCTGTCATGAAGCCGGGCGGTAACGCCCGCTGTCGCGAAGCCGGGCGGCAAGTAAAAGAAGGGCCTCCGGCGGCTGGGGCCGAAAGGCCCCAGACCCCGATCCTGGGTCTGGGGCCCGGCGGCTACTCTGCCGCTTGCAGGGTGGCCGTCTCCGCATAGGCCTCCAGCGGTGCGCAGGTGCAGACCAGGTTGCGGTCGCCATGGACATTGTCGACGCGCTTCACCGGCGGCCAGTACTTGTTCATCCGCACATAGGGCAGCGGGAAGGCGGCCTGTTCGCGCGAATAGGGATGCGCCCAGTCGCTCGTCAGGACCTCCGCCATGGTGTGTGGCGCGTTCTTCAGCGGGTTGTCCGCGCGGTCCATCCGGCCCTGCTCCACGGCACGGATCTCGGCACGGATGCTGATCATCGCGTCGCAGAAGCGGTCGAGCTCCGCCTTGGTCTCGCTCTCCGTCGGCTCCACCATGAGCGTGCCGGTGACCGGCCAGGACATGGTGGGGGCGTGGAAGCCGTAATCCTGCAACCGCTTGGCGATATCCTCGACGAGGACGCCGCCATTCTGCTGGAAGCCGCGGCAATCCAGGATGCACTCATGCGCCACCATGCCCTGCCCGCCCCGGTAGAGGATGGGGAAGTGGTCGCGCAGGCGGGCCGCCATGTAATTGGCGTTGAGGATGGCCACCTGCGTCGCGCGCGTCAGCCCCTCGCCGCCCATCATGCGGATATAGGCGTAGCTGATCGGCAGGATGGCGGCCGAGCCGAAGGGCGCGGCCGAGACCGGGCCGAAGCCCGTGGATGGACCCGCTTCCGCCACCAGCGGGTGGTTCGGCAGATGCGGGGCGAGGTGCGCCGCCACGCCGATCGGCCCCACGCCCGGCCCACCGCCGCCATGTGGGATGCAGAAGGTCTTGTGCAGGTTCAAATGGCAGACATCGGCGCCGATGGAGGCGGGGGAAGTGAGGCCCACCTGCGCGTTCATGTTGGCGCCATCCATATAGACCTGCCCGCCCTCGGCATGGATGATCGCGCAGATCTCGCGGATCGCCTCCTCAAACACGCCATGGGTGGAGGGGTAGGTGACCATCAGCGCGGCCAGGTTCGGGCCATGCTGCTTGGCCTTGGCGCGCAAATCCTCCACATCCACATTGCCGTCACGGTCGCAGCCGGTGACAACGACCTTCATGCCCGCCATCACCGCCGAGGCCGGGTTGGTGCCATGCGCCGAGCTCGGGATGAGGCAGATGTTGCGATGCCCCTCGCCGCGCGCCTGGTGGAAGGCGCGGATGGCGAGCAGCCCCGCATACTCACCCTGGCTGCCCGCATTGGGTTGCAGCGAAACGGCCGCAAAGCCGGTCACCCCGCAAAGCCAGGCCTCCAGCTGCCGGATCATCGCGATATAGCCCTGCGCCTGGCTGGTCGGCGCGAAGGGATGAATCTCCGCGAAGCCGGGGAAGGTGACGGGGATCATCTCCGCCGTCGCGTTCAGCTTCATGGTGCAGGAGCCGAGCGGGATCATGGAGCGGTTCAGCGCCACATCCTTGTCCTCCAGCCGCTTCATGTAGCGCAGCATGGAGTGCTCGGCATGGTGCGAGTGGAAGACCTCGGCCTTGAGGAAGGCGCTGGTGCGCGCCAGGGTGGAAGGCAGCCCGCCCTTGGGCGCGATGGTGCCAAGATCGGCGCCACCCAGCAGCGTGGCCAGGGTGGCGAGTTCCTCGCGCGTCACCGTCTCATCCAGGGCGATGGCGATGGCGCCCGCATCCACGCGGCGCAGGTTGAAGCCGGCATCGAGCGCCGCCTGCATCACCGCATCCGTCTCGGCGCCCGTCTCCAGGCAGATGGTGTCAAAGAAATCGGCATGGCGCAGCGTGAAGCGCGAGGCGCCGGCCAGCACGCGCGCCTGCAAGGCGACGCGGCGGGCGATGCGCTTCAGCCCCTCCGGCCCATGCCAGACGGCATACATCGAGGCCATGACCGCCAGCAGCACCTGCGCCGTGCAGATGTTGGAGGTCGCCTTCTCGCGCCGGATATGCTGCTCGCGCGTCTGCAAAGCGAGGCGCATGGCCGGCGCGCCGGCGGCGTCAATGGAAACACCCACCAGGCGGCCGGGCATCGAGCGCTTCAGCGCATCGCGCACCGCCATGAAGCCGGCATGCGGGCCGCCATAGCCCAGCGGCACGCCAAAGCGCTGCGAGGAGCCGACGACGATATCAGCGCCCATCTCGCCCGGCGGGCGCACCAGCGTCAGCGCCAGCAGGTCAGCCGCGACAATGGCCAGCGCGCCGGCCGCATGGGCGGCCTCGATCTCGGGCGTGATGTCGCGCAGCTCGCCCGTCGTGCCGGGATATTGCGTCAGCACGGCGAAGGGCGCCTCGGCGGCGATGGTCGCCGGCAGCGCGGCCGGCGCGGCCAGCACCACGCGAATGCCCACCGGCTCGGCGCGGACCTGCACCACGGCGATGGTCTGCGGATGGCAATCGGCCGCCACCACGAGCACATCGCTTTTGCCCTTATGGGTGGAATGGGCGAGCGTCACCGCCTCGGCCGCTGCCGTGCCCTCATCGAGCAGCGAGGCGCCGGCCACGGGCAGGCCCGTGAGGTCGGTGATCAGCGTCTGGAAATTCACCAGCGCTTCGAGGCGCCCCTGGGCGATCTCGGCCTGATAGGGCGTATAGGCCGTGTACCAGCCGGGATTTTCCAGGATGTTGCGCAGGATCACCGGCGGGGTGTGCGTGCCGTGATAGCCCATGCCAATCAGCGAGCGCTTGCGGATGTTGCGCTCGCTCAGCGCACGCAGTTCCGCGATGGCCGCCGCCTCATTCACCGGGCTCGGCAGGGTGGAGAAATCCACGCCACGAATGGCGGCGGGCACGGTGCGCGCCGTCATCTCCTCCAGATCGGAGCAGCCGATGGTGGCGAGCATTGAGGCGATCTCGCCCGGCGTCGGGCCGATATGGCGGCGGATGAATTCGCCCTGGTCTTCCAGGGCCGTGAGTTCAGCGAGGATGCTCATGCGAGGCTCTCCACGAAGGCGGCATAGGCATTGGCGTCCATCAGATCCTCCGGCAGGGCGCCGGCGGGAGTGATCTTGAAGAACCAGCCGGCACCGGTCGGCTCGCTGTTGATCAGCGCGGGCTCATCCACCAGGCCGCTATTCACTTCCGTGACGCGGCCGGCGATGGGGGCATAGACGTCGGAGGCGGCCTTCACGCTCTCCACCACGGCGACCGCCTCGCCCGCCGTCACCTCGCGGCCGGGCTCGGGCAGGTCCACGAAGACCACGTCGCCCAGCGCGTTCTGCGCATGGTCGGTGATGCCGATCACGGCCACTTCGCCTTCGAAGCGAATCCACTCATGGTCCTTGGTGTATTTCATGTCGCTCATGGGTTCGGCCTCAGCGTGCGTAGCGGTGGGGTTGGAAGGGCATGGGGGTCACGCGGGCCGGAAGCGGCTTGTCGCGGACCATGAGATCAAGCGCCGTGCCATCGGCCGCGGCATCACGCGCCACATAGCCCATGGCGACGGGCGCCCCGATGGAAGGGCCGAAGCCGCCCGAGGTGATTTCGCCGATGACGGCGCCACCCTTGCGGATTTCGGTATGCCCGCGCGCGGGCTGGCGCCCCTCAGGCCGGATGCCGACGCGCAGGCGCTTCACGCCATGGTCGAGATGCTCGCGCACCACATCGGCGCCGCGAAAATTCCATTCCATCCGGCGACGCTTGCCCATGGACCAGACGAGATTGGCCTCGACCGGGCTTGTCCCCTCATCCAGGTCATTGCCGTAAAGGCAGAGCCCCGCCTCCAGCCGCAAGCTATCCCGCGCGCCAAGGCCAATCGGCATCACGCCCGGCATGGCGAGCAGCGCGCGGGCGAGTTTTTCCGCCTGTTCGGCGGCGACCGAAATCTCCAGCCCATCCTCGCCCGTATAACCGGAGCGCGAGGCGATGACGGGGATGCCGGCGATCTCCATCTCCATGATGCCCATGAAGCTCATCGGCGTCGGGATCAGGCTGGCCACGGCCGGGCCTTGCAGCGCCAGCAGCGCGCGATCCGGCAGCGGGCGCAGGGTCACGCCGCGCGGCAGCACGCTCTCGATCAGCGGCAGGTCCACATGCTTGCGCGAGGCGTTGACCACCAGGAAGAGCCGGTCGCCCATATTGGCGAACATGAAGTCATCCACGATGCCGCCCGCCTCGTTCAGCAGCAGCCCGTAGCGCTGGCGGCCGGGCTTCAGGCCCTGGACATCGGCCGGCGTGAGCTGCTCCAGCGCGGCGGCCGCGCCCTCTCCGACCAGTTCGGCCTGGCCCATATGGGAGACGTCGAAAAGGCCCGCCTGGGCGCGGCAATGCAGGTGTTCGGCCATGATGCCGGCCGGGTATTGCACGGGCATGGAATAGCCGGCGAAGGGCACCATGCGGCCGCCCAATTCGCGGTTCAGCGCATCCAAAGGCGTGGTGTGAAGTGATTCGGACTCGGTCACGCATCCCCCTGCCGCCGCGCGGCAATTGAGTGTGGTGACCCCCCTCTGTCCGAGATACCTGAGAGATTCAGAGCCGGCTGAAAACCGTGAGCAGCTCCTTACTCCGTCGGTGCCGCCCCCTTTCGGAGAACGAGCTTTCCAGAGTGCCCACCCGCGCGCGGCCCTTTTTGCCTGAGCGTTTCCGGGGGCCGGTTGCGCCTTCGGCGACCGGTCGGCATCGCTGCCGGCCGATTCTCTCCCGCGCGCGATGCACAGGCCAGCCGTATCTGCCCGCGGATCATGGCGGATGCAAGGCGCATCGCAACGATTCCACGGGATGACCGGCGGCGGAGGAACAGGGAGCGGGCGCATCTTGGGCAAAGCGCCCGCAAATCGGGCGGCGATGCCTCGTGCCACGTCGCATCAAGCCCGACGCTTTCAGGACCGCAAGGAAAGAAAAAGAAAAGGCCTCCGGCGGCTGGGGCCGGGGCCCCAGACCCCTTTCCTTGGGGCCAGGCGCGGGGTGAGGGAGCTCTCCAGGGAATGGGGTCTGGGGCCCCGGCCCCAGCCGCCAGAGGCCCTTTTTCTCCGGCTCGGGCGCCCGCGCCTGCCGTTCAGGCCAAACCGCTTCGGCCTCAGATCACCCCGAAGCGCCGCCAGGCGGGAATCCGCGCCTCCCAGATCTCCGTGATGCGGGCCGCCGCCCGCGCCAAACCATCCTCCTCCAATCCGGGCTCAAGCCGCCGCGCCAGCGCCCCGGGATCATCAGGGTCAGCGCCGTCCAGCAGCGCCGCCGCCAGGGCCAGTTCCAGCGCATTCGCCGGCAGCCCGCCCGCCGCGACCGGCGAGGCCAGGGCGTAATGGCCGCCCTCCGCCCAGTGGTGCTGCGCCGCCGCGGCCAGGTTGAAGCGCGTGGCGGCCGGCTTGCGCTCCGGCCGGCGGAACACCGGCGCCGCCAGCTCCGTGCCGATGAGGATGGCCAGCAATTCGGCCAGCTTCGGCGCGCCCGGCCCGATCCGCCGCTGCAATTCGCCCAGCGGCAGCACCTCCGCCTCCGCCAGCGCCGCCGCCAGCGCCTCCCAGGCGGGCTCCGCCATGGCGACGCTGCCCCGCCCGGTGCCGAGACTGGGGCTCTCCGCCGGCAAGGGGCGCGTGGCACCCAGCACCAGCCGGGCCATGGCGGCCTGCGGGTCCACCCGGCGCGGGCCGCGGATAAAGAGATCGGCGCGGAAGCCGCGCGGCAGGAAAAGGTCCATCCCGAATTCGCGCGCCCCGCCTTCCGGCAGCGCCTCCAGCAGGGCGTTCTCGGCCGGCTCGCAGCGCAGCGCGGGCAAGGCCTCGAAGAGGTTGCAGCTGCCGACGAAATCGAGCTTCGCCGCGCGCAGATCGCCGCAGAGATCCTCGTGGAAGACCGGTCGCCAATGCGCCGTCAGGAATTCATGCGCCACGAAGCCGGGTTCCAGCACCGGTGGATCGGCCAGCAGCCGCGTCAGCATCGCGCTGGGCCGCAGTGGCAAGGCGGGCGCCACCTCGCGCAGCCGCGCCATGGCCAGCGCCGCGGCCGCCGCATCCTGCCGATCCCCGGCCAGATGCCGCAGCAGCCGTTGCAGCGCGAAATCCACGCCCGCCGCCGGCAGCGCATTATAGCCCAGATAGGCGATGCCCCCCGGCTTCAGGCAATGCCGCAGGAAGCGCAGCACCCCGGCCCGCACCTCATCCGAGACCCAGCTCCAGACACCGTGCAGCATCACGACATCGAGCGGCGCGATGCGCTCCAGCTCGGCCTCGCTCAACCGCGCCAGGTCCGCCTCCAGGAAGAGCGCATTGCCCAGCCCGGCGCGCGCCGCCAGTTCCATCCCCTCGGCCAGCTGGCCGGGAGTGGTGTCAATGCCGAGCACGGTCCAGCCGGGATTGGCGGCCGCCAGCGCATTCACCGCATGGCCGCGCCCGCAGCCCAGATCGGCCACGCGCAGCGCCTCATGCGGCTGCCAATCCACCCCCGCCATGGCGCAGACCACGGCCAGATGCCCCGGATTCTGCGCCACCTGGAAGGCGATGCGATAAGGGCTCGCGGCCGCATAGCCGCGCGACCAGGCCGCCATTCAGATGATCCCGAAGCGCCGCCAGATCGGCACGCGCTCATTCAGCAGCGTGCGGACCATGCGGATGGCGCTTTCCATCGCCTCGCCCTCCAGATCAGGCATCAGCCGGGTCGCGATCAGCTCGGGCGGCGGGGCTTCGCCGGCCGCGATCTCGGGCTGCATGGCCACGGCCAGCTCCAGCCAGAGGCAGGGCAGCCCGCTGGCCAGCACCGGCGAGGCCATGGCGAATTGCCCGCCGGCCCGGCCCTCCATCGCATAGGTCTCGGCGATGTGGCGGTTGAAGCGGCGTGTCGCCTCGGTCGGCCCGGAATCGCGCAGGGCGGGGATGACGAGGCCGACGCCGCTCATCACCGTCACCAGCTCGGCCGGGTTCGGCGAGCGGCCGGGTGTCAGGCTGCGCAACCGGCCCAGGCTTTGCGGCCCCTCATTCAGGGCGGCGGCGATCGGCCCCCAGAGCTCGGCGCCGATCTCCGCCTGGCCCACCGGCACGCTGAGCTTCGGCGTCTCCTCCGTCAGCGGGCGGATCGCGCTCAGCACGATGCGGTCCAACGCGGCCACGGGATCGGTGCGGCGCAGGCCGCGGACGAAGACATCCCGCCGGAAGATGCGACCGATGCAGAGGTCCTTCATGAATTCCGCCGCCGAGCCGGCCGGCATGCTGTCATAGATGGCGCGCTGCTCGGGCGAGAAAAGCAGGTCGGGCACGTTCTCATGCAGGCTCGCGCTGCCGACATAATCGAGCTTGGCCGGCGCCAGATCGGCGCAGAGATCCTCGAAGAAGACCGGGCGCCAATGCGCCGTCAGGAATTCATGCGCGAGATAGGCGGGGTCGAGCGGCGTGTCATCCTCGGCGATGCGCTTGAGCATGGGCGTGGCCGGCAGATTGGCCGGGCGCGTGGCGTGCAGCTGCTTCACCGTCTCCAGCGAGGCCCGCACGCGCATGGGGGAGCTGCCGCCGCGCTGCTGCGCCGAAAGATGCCGGAACAGCCGCTGCAAGGCCATGTCCGCGCCGAAGCCGGGCATGGCGTTGTAGCCGAGGTAACAGAGCCCGCCCGGCTTCAGCCGGCGCGAGATCAGCCGCACGATGCCGGCCCGCACCGCATCCGAGACCCAGGTCCAGACGCCATGCAGGCTGATCACATCCATCTCGGGCAGGCGATCAATCTCGGCATCGGTCATCTCGGCCAGATCGGCCTCGACGAAGATGGTGTTCTCCAGCTCGCTCGCCTCCGAGACGGCGATGGCCTCGGCGATATGGGCGGGGTTGTAGTCCAGGCCGAGCACCGTCCAGCCGGGATTGGCGGCGGCCAGCGTGTTCACCGTATAGCCGCGGCCGCAGCCGATATCGGCCACCACCATGCGGGCGCGGGGTTCCCAGGCGACGCCCATCATGGCGCAGATCAGGGCCAGGCTGCCCGGCGCCTGGGCGGCCTGATAGGCGAAGGTGTAGGGGCTGTCCGCGACATAGCCATGCGCCCAGGAGGTCATGCTATTTTCGTCCTCAAACGCCGGCGCTCGCTCCGCTCGCTTGGCTTGCGCGCCGCAGGCATGTTGTTCGGGTGGGGAAGGCAGTCGCCGCGCGCCGGCCGCATTCTCGGGGCGATGCCCTGGTTCCTCGGCATCATAGCGGCGGCGGGCGGAGATAGGCGTCGCCGGCGGGCGCCTTCCTGGGCTTGGGCTGGCCCATCCAGCTGGTCAGGCCCAGCCGGCCCCCGCCCTCGCCCAGCCGCGTCGCCGGCACGGCGCTGGCGGCCAGGATGGGATTCAGCACGAAATCCTGCTCGGGCCCGACAAAAAGCCGCGTCAGGCCGCAGAGCCGCTCGAAGAGCGGCCGCCCCGGCAGCAATTCCGCGAAGCGCTCGGCATCGAGCGGGCCAAGCCGGATGATGAAGCGCGCCTGCGGGTCCCAGACCTGCGCGCCGATCGCCGCATCCACCCCGAGCCGGCCATGGGCGCGGCCCATGCGGGACTGCTCGGTGGGCGGCAGGCGCAGCCAGCCGCCGGCGAATTCGACGATCTCCACCTCGGCGCCGGCCTCCTCGGCCAGCAGGGCACGCAGCCGCTCGGCGCTGCGGGTGCGCGCGGCCAGATGCCCGGCATGGTAGCGCAGGCTGGGTTCGGGCACGGTCAGCCGGCCCGCCAGCCCGGGCGTGCCCATGCCGATCAGCGCGTCGAGCCCCGTTTCCGCCGGCTTGGGGTCGCGCATCGGGCGGTATTTCGCGCCGGCGCGGACCCACATCCCGGTGAAGCGCCGCGCCAGCATGTCGAGGAAGGCCTGGAGCGCCTGGTTGCGCCGCCGCTGCTCGGCCCCGGCCGTCGCCGTCGCATGGCGCGGCAGCGTGCCGCCCGGGCCGATCAGGCCGAAGAGCGGCGTAGTGAGCTTCCCCGTGGCCGGATCAGCCGCCGTCACCTCGGCGAGCGGCAGGCCGAGGCGGGCCACGCTGCCATAGGGCAGCTCCACCGCATCGCGCCCGCGCGCGATGACGAAGGCCGCCTGATCGAAATCGAAGCGCTCCGGCTGGCTGGCAAGCAGCGCCATGGGACTGGGGGCCGCGGGCCGCGCCGGTGCCTGGGGTGGTGCGGGCTGGGGTGTGGCCGGCGCGGGCTGGGCCGGCGCGGGCTCGGCTGGCAGGGGCTGGGCAGGCGGGGGTGCCGCGGCGCGTGGCCGCAGCACCATCGTGGCCTCGGGGTCCTCCTCCGGCGTGGTCACAGCAGCACGCGCGTCCCGCTGCGCGGCGCCCAGCTCGCCACCGGCGCGGAACGGCCGCGCAGCAGGGCGCGGGTCCGCACGAAGCCATTCACCGAGACCTGCAAGGCGAGAAACCGCTCCAGCACCGCGCCCAGCAGGTAGAGCCCGCCGCTGGACCAGGCCTGCGGCTCGAAGGTGAGCGAGACATCGAGGCCGCGGACGAAGACGCCCGGCCGCTGCCCCGGAATGCGTGCCACGCCGGGCCCGGCATGCACGGCGAGCAGCCCCGCGATGGCCGCCCGGCTTTCCGGCGTGTCCCGCATGTCGTGCAGGCGCAGCATCTCGCGCAGGGCGATGGCCGCATCCTCCCCGCCCATCACGCCGAGATGGTTGAGCGCCAGATGCGAAACCAGGCGCCAGGCGCCACGCTCGCGCAGGCGCGGCCGCAGCGTCGGCGTGGGTGCCGAAAGGCATTCCGCCCCGCCGGCGGGCGAGGTCGGGTCGGCGATGCGCAGCCGCGGCTGGCCGCCGCCGAAGGGCAATTGCTCCGGCAGGTCCCGGTTGAGGCAAAGCGCGGTGATGGTCAGCACGCCATCGGCCGGCGCGTCAGGATCGAACAGCGCGTCGCGCAGCATCAGCCGCGTCTCGGTGCCGGTGAGCGGCGAGGTGGCCGGGCCGCGCAGGGCGAGCCAGTGCATCGGCGCCGCATCCTCCTCCGGCCCGCCCTCGCGCGCCAGGCGCTGGAAGGGCAGCACCACGCGGCGCGCGCCATCCGGGCGGCTCTCGCGCACATCCTGGACGTGATGGATTTCGAGCGCCGCCGGCCGGCGCGCATCGGGCAGCACCAGCCAGTCGGACTGCGTGCCATCCATGGTGATCGGCTCGCAACGTTGCGGGAAGAGGTTCACCGCCGGCGTGCAATGCAGCGCCAGCGTATCGGCGGCGACGCTGCGCTCCAGCTCCGGCGCGGCCCGGCCGAGATAGAGGAAGACCTCCATCCGGTCGCTCTGCTGCAAGAGGCTGCGCGCTTCCAGCCCCGAAAGCTCCAGGTAGAGGAACTTCTCCGGATGGGCGAAATACTCGGTCAGCAGGCGATGGCCGTCAAAGGCGCGCTGCGGCCAGGGCAGCGCGGCCTCGTCCCGCTCGAAGCCCACGGGGCGGATGCGCTCCGGGCCCAGCAGGGTGGGCGCCGGATCGCCCGGCCCATCAGCCAGCGCGATGCCGACGCAGGAGGTCGCGAGCAGCTCATGCAGCCCGGCGGAGACCTGCGGGCTCCCGCGCAGATGGAGCCGCAGCGTGTCGAGCCCGGTCTCGGCGAAGGTCAGGTCCGGCACCAGGGTGCGGAGCGTGATGCGCAGGCAGGCGGAGGCCCCCGGCGCGCGGGGATTGGCGGGCGCCGCCAGCGGCAGGCCCATCAGCCGCACCGCCTCGATCTGCACGGGCCAGAGCGTCACGGCGTGGCAGGTGACGTAGCGCAGCGCCTCGCCACGCACCGGCTCGGTCTCCACCGGCGTGCCGCGCGGCGCGACCGCCGGGCCGCGCGCCTCGGGCTTGGGCGCGAGGCGCAGCGTGGTCATGCTCGGCACCGGCGCCAGGAGATGCGGGCTCAGCAGCTCCAGCAGCGCATCGGTGATCTCGGGCAGCTCGTCTTCCAGCCGCTGCTGCACGCGGCCGCCGAGGAAGGCCACGCCCTCCAGCAGCCGGTCCACATGCGGGTCATCCACCGTGCCGTCGGAGGTGATGCGCAGCCGCCCCGCGACCTTCGGATAGGCCTCGGCGAATTCGCCCGCCAGGCGGCGCAGCGCCGCCAATTCGCGGTTGTAGAAGGGGAGAAGGCTCTCACTCATCCGCGCGCCACCCCGTGATCGTGGAGGACTTCGCGAAAAAGGAAGTCCGTGGAGCCCGGCCCTGGTCGGCGGCGTGGCTTTGCCACGCCAGAGCGGCACACGCTCCGAGAGCCAAAGCCAAGCCGGGGCCCCCGCAAAGACGCCGAAGGCGGGTTGGTGGGGAGACTCATCCGCCCCGCTCCGTGACGCGAACCTCGTGCGAGACCGCCTCGATCACCGTCTCGAAGCTGATCGGCTCGGGGATCGGGTCGGTGCGCAGCACGGCATCCACCTTCAGCCGCAGCGTGCGGTCCAGCTCATTGCCGCTCTCGCGCAGTTCCACGCGCACCTGCTGCAGCCGCGGCTCGAAGCGGCGGATCACGCGCTCCACCTCGCGTGCCAGCTCCTCGCGCCGGTCGGGCATGGCATAGGCACCGGAGGTCGCGTCCGGAATGCCATAGCCAAGTGCCGAGGCCGGCAGTTCCGGCGTGGTGGCCGGCAGGGGCCAGCGGCGGCGGCGGGCGTTGAGCAGCGCCTCCAGATCCCGCCGCACGGCGGCGCGCAGCACCTCCAGCGCCATGGCGGGCGAGACCGGCGCATCGCGGGGCGAGCCCGGATCGGCATCCAGCAGACGGTCAAGCAGCGGCAGGCGCACGCGCTGGCTCAGGCCGCGCCCGGAGCCCGGCAGGTTGCGCTCGCCCGAGCCGCTCATCTCAGGTGAAGCGGATGGCGGAGAGATCGGCCAGCGCCACCGCTTCCTCGCCGATCAGGAAGATGCGCTGGCCGAGGCCGCGCACCGGGCCCGCCCCTTCGCTCCATTCCGTGACGCGGCCGAGCCGCACCGGGTCCGGCTGGCCGGGGGCGGCGGCATAGATCGTGGGCATGTAGACCACGCCCTCGGTGCCGCCTTCCAGCTCGATGGTGGTGCGGCGCCAGGCGAGATCCCGCGGGCGGCGGGGCGCGTCGAAATCCAGCGCGACCAGGCGTTCCACCGGCACCAGGATGTGATCGCCATTGGTGGTCAGCACCTCGACCATCGGCGCCATCAGGTCATCGGCGTCGCGGAAATCATCGAAGGCGATGGTGGTGCCATCGGCCAGCACCGCCTCGCCGCT
>JAIYDS010000280.1 GCA_027487385.1 Acetobacteraceae bacterium
CGTCCATCTCGACGACGGGGGTTTTCACCTTGATCTTTGCCATATCCAGCTTGCCCTTTGCGCCGCCCTTGGGCGCCGGGTGGCGCGGGCGGTCTGACGTGATGTTGCGGTGCGGCCGCAACATCGCACCGGGGGGCCCGAGGGGCAAGCCTGGGGCGCGGCGCCCCCCCCTACCGCCGCGTCGGATCGAAATGCCGGCGCAGCGCGGCCCCGTAATCCGGGTAATCCGCCTGCAACTGCGCGATGCCGGCGGCATAGGGCGTCACCCGCTGGGGGAAACGCGTCTCGAACATGAAGGCCAGCGTGCCGGTCAGCTTGTGCGGCTTCAGCTCGGCCTGGCTCGCGCCCTCGAAGGCGGCCATGTCAGGACCATGCGGCAGCATGGTATTGTGCAGCGAGAAGCCGCCGGGCGCGAAGCCGCCGCCGGGCTTGGCGTCATAGACGCCATAGATCAGCCCCATGAACTCGCTCATCACGTTCATGTGGTACCAGGGCGGGCGAAAGGTGTCCTCGGCCACCATCCAGCGCTCGGGGAAGATCACGAAATCCACATTGGCCGTGCCCGGCGTCTCGGAAGGCGCGGTGAGCACGGTGAAGATGCTGGGATCCGCATGGTCGAAAAGGATAGGACCGACGGGCGAATAACGACGCAGATCATACTTGTAGGGCGCGTAATTGCCGTGCCAGGCGACGACATCCAGCGGCGAATGCGCGATCTCCGTCGCCCAGAGCGTGCCGCCCCATTTCACCATGAGCTTGGTGGGCGCGTCGCGGTCCTCATAGGCGGCGACGGGGGTCAGGAAATCCCGCGGATTGGCCAGGCAATTGGCGCCGATCGGTCCGCGCTCGGGCAGGGTGAAGGCGCCGCCGTAATTCTCGCACAGGTAGCCCCGCGCCGCGCCATCCGGCAATTCGGCGCGGAACTTCACCCCACGGGGGATGACCGCGACCTCCCCCGGTTCGATGCCGATCACGCCGAATTCCGTCACCAGCCGCAGCCGCCCCTGCTGCGGGACGAAAAGCATCTCGCCATCCGCGTTGTAGAAGACCTCATCCACCATGGAGCGGGTGGCGAGGTAGATATGCGCCCCCATGCCGGCCATGGCGCCGACATCGCCGGCGGTGGTGATGGTATGGATGCCCTCGATCAGCGAAAGGCTCTGGCTGGGCAGGGGGATGGGGTCCCAGCGCAGGGGCGCGGGCGGGATGTCCACCTCGGCGCAGGGGGCGCTGCGCCAATGCCCGGCATCGGCCTTCGCGAAGCGGCCCCAATTCGCGACGGTGGGCCGGATGCGATAAAGCCAGGAGCGCTCATTGCTGGCGCGCGGCGCCGTGAAGGGCGAGCCGGAAAGCTGCTCGGCATAAAGCCCATAGGCGCAGCGCTGCGGCGAATTGCGGCCGATGGGCAGCGCGCCCGGCAGCGCCTCCGTCTCAAACCCATTGCCGAACCCTGATTGATAATGCTCGCTCATCGCTTCCATCCCATGTCACGGAGATGCAAGAACCTGAGGTTCTTGCCGGGGTGTCTGAGGGGCAGCGCCCCTCAGCCCCTCTGGGCCGCCGTCAGCCGCTGCAAGGTGGCCAGGTCCACCGCGCCCGGAAGCAGCGTCGTCCCGATCACCATGGCGGGCGTGCCCTGGATATCCAGCCGGCGGGCCAGCGCCACATTGCGTTCGATGCGCGCCTGGGTGGCCGGGTCGTCCATGTCGCGCCGCAGCCGGGGCCAATCCAGGCGCAGCCGCTCGGCTTCGCGGCGGAGAACGGGTTCGCTCGGCTCCTCGCGCAGGCGCATCAGGGCATCATAGAGGCCGGCATATTGGTTCTGGCGCTGGGCGGCGATCAGCGCGCGGGCCGCGATCACGGAATTGGGTCCGAGAATCGGCAGGTCCTTCAGCACCAGGCGCACATCGCGCTCGCGCTGGAGGAGTTGCTCCATGGTGGGGTGCAGCTGCTTGCAGTAGCCGCAGCGGACGTCGAAGAACTCGACGATGGTGACGCGGCCCTGGGGGTTGCCCTTCACCGCGTCGCCGGCGTCGCGGAACAGCGCCTCGGCATTCTCGGCGATGGCCCGGGTCTGGGCACCCACGCGGTCGGCGATCTCGGCCTGCTCCAGGCTGGCCATGGCGTCACGCAGGATCGTGGGGTCCTGGCGCAGCGCGTCGCGCAGGATCTGCAGGACCTCGGCGCGCTGTTCGGCGCTCAGCCCCTGGGCCAGGGCCGTCCCCGGCAGCAGGGCCGCCAAGGCCGCGAAGTCTCGTCTGCGCATCTCGTCCCCCGTTATGCGGTCAGGGCGAGATCATAGGCCATTTTGGCGACCACGTCGCGCTCCCCGGGGCGGGGCGCCCGCGCCCCACAAGTTGCTTGGGGGGGCGAAGGCGTCTAATCCCAGGGACCCGCCGGAGCTCCGGCCGCTGAGGGACAGAGCGTCATCCGCATGAATACGACAGCGCGGGCCGAACACGCCCCATCCGCCACCAACCGGCGTCCCGCCCGCATCATGGCGCTGCTCTTCGCCGGGCTGGCGCTGAGCGCCTGCGAGGCGACGCGCAACGCGACCAATGCCGTGCTGGGCAGCCCCACCCCCTCCGGCACGCCGGGCTTTGTCCGCGGCTTCCTGGGCGGCGTCGCCACCGAGGAGCCGGTGGCGGCCGCCGTGGCGCGCGACGTGCTCTCGGCCGGGGGCAACGCGGCCGATGCGGCGCTGGCCGCGGCCTTCACCCTGACCGTCACCCTGCCGTCGCGCGTCGGCCTGGGCGGGGGCGGCGCCTGCATCCTCTATGATGTCCGCCGCAATGACCCCGAGGCGCTGGTCTTCCTGCCCGGCAGCCGCAGCGGCATCCCCGAGAATGCCGATCGCCCGGCCGCCGTGCCGCTGATGGCGCGCGGCCTCTTCGCGCTGCAGGCCCGCATGCCGCGCGGCCGCCCCTTCGAGGAACTGATGGCCCCGGCCGAGCAATTGGCCCGCTTCGGCGCCCCCATGTCCCGGGCGCTGTATCCCGACCTGGCCGCCGTGCAGGGCCCGCTTTTCGCCGATCCGCAATCCCGCGCGGTCTTCGCGACGCCCGATGGACGGCCCATCCAGGTGGGCGACCGCTTCCAGAACCCGGCGCTGGGCGGCACGCTGACGGCGCTGCGCGTCTCGGGCGTGGGCGACATGCATCTGGGGGCGCTGGCGCGGCGAGTCGAGGAAGCCACGGCGCAGATCGGCGCCGGCACCATCACGGTGGCGGAGCTGCGCGCGGCCCTGCCGCAGGTGGTGCGCCCGGTCTTCGTCAATGCCCGCTCGGGCGACCGGATCGCCTTCCTGCCGCCCCCGGCCGATGGGGGCCTCTCCGCCGCCGCCGCCTTCCAGGCGCTGCAATCCGGCCAATCCCTGGAGGATGCGCAATCCCGCGCCATGGCCGTGGCCGCGGCCGCGCGGCTGCGCTCCGGCGGCGACCCCGAGGCCCTGCTGGCCGAGGCCGGCCTGCCCGCCAGCATGCCCGGCAGCCTGCCGGCCAGCGCCGGGCTCATGGTCTTCGACCGCGAGGGCAATGCGGTGAGCTGCGCCTTCACCATGAACAACCTCTTCGGCACCGGGCGCATGGTGCCGGGGATGGGCTTCCTGGCCGCCGCCGCGCCGGGCATCGGCCGGGTGCAGCCGCCGCTGCTCTCCGCCGCCGTGGGCTGGAACCCCAATCTGCGCGCCTTCCGCATGGCCGTGGCCGGCTCGGGCCAGGAGGCGGCGCCGATGGCCGTCGCCGGCCCGCTGGCCGCGCAGATGCTGCGGGACGCGACGGCCGAGGCCGGGGTGCAGATCGTGCCCGAGCCCGGCCGCTCGCAGATCGGCCAATGCCCGCGCTACCTGCCGGGCTGGCCCTCGCTCTGCACCACGCTGAGCGATCCGCGCGGGGCGGGCGTGGCCCTGGGCGCCACCGACCGGTGAGCCTCAAGGTCGGCCGGGGGGCGGAGGCACCGCCCTTCCTGGTGATGGATGTGATCGCGGCGGCCAATGCGCGCGCGGCGGGCCTGCCGCCAGGCGCCCCGGGCATCCTGCGCATGGAGGTGGGCCAGCCAGGCACCGCCGCGCCAGCCGGGGCCGTGGCGGCCGCCATGGAGGCGCTGCGATCGGGCGCGCCGCTCGGCTATACCGAGGCCTTCGGCCTGCCGGACCTGCGCGAGCGGATTTCGCGCCATTACCTGGACCATTACGGGCTGGCCGTGCCCGCGGCGCGTATCGCGGTGACGGTGGGCGCCTCCGGCGCCTTTCCGCTGGCCTTCCTGGCGGCGTTTGATCGCGGCGACCGGGTGGCGATGGCCGCGCCCTTTTATCCGCCCTATGCGAATATCCTGACCGCGCTCGGCATGGAGCCGGTGCTGCTGGAATGCGGGCCGGAGACACGCTTCCAGCCGAGCCTCGCCATGCTGGAACAGCTCGACCCGCTGCCCGATGGACTGGTGATTGCGAGCCCGTGCAACCCGGCCGGCACCATGCTGGCGCCCGATGAGCTGGCGGCGATCGCGCGCTGGTGCCACGCGAAGGGTGTCAGGCTGATTTCGGATGAGATCTATCACGGCCTCTCCTGGGGCAGCGTGGCCGAGAGCAGTGCCGCGGCGTTTTCCGAGAGTGCGGTCATCGTCAACAGCTTCAGCAAATACTGGTGCATGACGGGCTGGCGCATCGGCTGGCTGGTACTGCCGGAGGATCTGGTGCGACCGGTGGAGTGCCTGGCGCAGAACATGTTCATCTCGGCGCCGCATGTGGCGCAGGTGGCGGCGCGGGCGGCGATGGATTGCGTGGCGGAGCTGGAAGCGAAGAAGGCCGCCTATGCCCGCAGCCGGGCGCGGCTGCTGGCGGGGCTGCCGGGAGCGGGATTTGATCGGATCGCGGCGGCCGATGGCGCGTTTTATCTGTGGTGCGACGTCTCCCACCTGACGAATGACAGCGTGGCGTTCGCGGCGCGCATGCTGGAGAGCGCCGGCATTGCGGCCACGCCGGGCGTGGATTTCGACCGCACGCGCGGCGCCCGGTTCCTGCGCTTCAGCTATTGCGGGGATGAAGCCGCAATGGCGGAGGCGCCGGGTCGGCTGGCGGGGTGGCTTAGGTAAGGATGGCTTAAGGTTATCACTTTCAGGAATTCCGATACCCTAAGGCGCAACAAACTTACAATTTACGTTTCCCACTTGCGTGGAATCTTCAGCTTTCTCTACGTCGCATTTATGTCGAATCGATGCAGGCTCTTCATTGATGAAGTGGGCAATGGCGGACTTAAGGTCAACTCAGCCAACCCGAACGAGCGTTATCTCAGCTTAAGTGGGATCGTAACCCGTGTTGATCTTTACGACTCGCGATTCAATCCGAGGCTCTTAGAGCTGAAGCGCAGAATTTTTGGTGCCGGCGGCGACCGGGTGGTCTTTCACCGCCGCGAAATAGTGCGCCGGGAAGGACCTTTTTCGATTCTCAAGGACCTTGAGGTCGGAACAGCGTTTGATAGCGGTTTGTTACGCCTTTTCAGAGAATTGCCATATCTTGCAACGACGACAACGATCGACAAGTCTCAGCACATCGCTCTTTATGGCGAATGGACCAAAGATCCTTACGACTACTGCCTGCAGTCCCTGATCGAGCGATATATTCTTTGGATGAATCGACATAGTTATGTTGGTGATGTCGTAATTGAAAGCAGAGACAAAAAATCTGATAAACGCGTCAAGAAGGCGTTTCGCGATTTGTATGATAATGGAACACTCCATATCAGACCTCGCGTCATGCAGGCATGCTTGACCTCTGGCGAAATAAAATTTGCAATAAAACAAGACAACTGTCCTGCCATGCAAGTGGTTGACTTGCTGGCGCACCCGAGTTTTCGCGCAATGAAGTTAGAGCGCTTGGGCGAAACCCAGCCCGACGACTTTGGTTCTAAAGTTGTCGATATCCTTGAGCGATGGAAATACGCTCGTCATCCGAAAACCCACAATAAGGATGGGTGGGGAAAGAAGTGGCTTCCGAAATAGAAACGGGGGCCCAAGGCCCCCGCCGATCGCATTAAACGATCTCCCTCCAGCCGAAACTGGATTGTCTTCACCTTACAGCGCTAGCCAGATTCGTCAAGTCGAATCGCGATTCGCGATCACGATTTTGTCGTCTTGTCAACGTGTGCGGTGGTCTCCGGCAAGGCGTAACTCCCTCACACACAAGCAAACCACTCCACAGCTGGGGTCCGGGGCCTCTCGGCCCCGGCGGGTCCAGGGCAGAGCCCTGGCTTCTTCAATCCGCGTATTGCCCAGCCGCGATGATCAGGGGCCGCAGCCGCCCGATTTCGCTCGCCAGAAAGCGGGTGTGGTATTCCGGGCTGATTTCCGCCTCGGCGGCGACGGTGGTCAGCGTCTCGGCATAGCGGGCGCGCAGGCGTTCCTCGCGCAGGGCCGCGCGCATGGCCTGGGCGAGGCGGGCCTGGATTTCGGGCGGCGTGCCGGCGGCGGCGTAGAGGCCGTGCCAGGCGGACATGATCAGGTCCACGCCCTGTTCGCGGGTGGTGGGCAGATCCAGGCCCGGGATGCGCTCGGGGAGCGTCACGGCGAAGCCCTTGATCCGGTTGTCGCGGATGAAGGGGGCGGCGACGGTGGCCTGTTCGCAGCTGATGTCGAGGCGGCCGGCCATCATCTCGGTCATGGCCGGGGCGGAACCGCGGAAGACGATGGTGGTGGCGCTGCGCCCGGCCGCGTGCTGCAGCAGCATGCCGCAGAGCTGGTTGGAGCCGCCGAGGCCGCTATGGCCGAGGTTCAGCGCATCGCCGCGCTCGCGCAGCTGCGCGATGTAGCCGCGCAGGTCGTTGGCCGGGAAATCCGGGCGCGCCACCAGCGTCATCCCGGTGTGGGAGACGAGGCCAAGGGGTGCCAAGCCGCGCTCGATGCTGAAGGGCAGCTGGCGGTAGAGGGTCGCTGCGGCGGCCAGGCCGATGTGATGGATCAGCAGCGTGTGGCCATCGGGGCGGGAGGCGGCGACGCGGGCCGCGGCGATGGTGCCGCCCGCGCCGGTCACGTTCTCGGCCGCGACGGGCTGGCCGAGTTCCTTGGACATGCCCTCGGCCATGAGGCGGGCGATCATGTCGGTCGGTCCGCCGGCGGCGAAGGGGATCATGATAGTGAGCGGCCGGTTGGGGAAATTCCCCTGGGCGAGCGCGGGCGTGGCGAGAAGCGGCAAGGCCAAGGCGGCGCGGCGCGTGATCATGGAGGTGCTCCCGGGGTGTGAACTATTGGTTATCCGCACGGATAGCCTCGACCACCGCCGCCGTCACGTCCTTTGTGGTGGCCGTGCCGCCGAGATCGGGCGTCAGCACGCCCTTGGCCGTCGCCATCTCGATCGCGCGCATGAGGCGGGCGGCGGCGGGCTTCTCGCCCAGATGCTCCAGCATCATGCAGGCGGTCCAGAAGGTGGCGATGGGGTTGGCGATGCCCTTGCCCGTGATGTCGAACGCCGAGCCATGGATGGGCTCGAACATCGAGGGGCGGTGGCGCGAGGGGTCGAGGTTCGCGGTCGGCGCCACGCCGAGCGAGCCGGCCAGGGCGCCGGCGAGGTCGGAGAGAATGTCGGCGTGGAGGTTGGTGGCGACGACCGTGTCGATGCTGGCGGGCTTGCGGACCATGCGGGCGGCCATGGCGTCCACCAGCTCCTTTTCCATCGTCACATCGGGGAAATCCTTCGCCACCTCGGCGGCGATCTCGTCCCAGAAGACCATGCCATGGCGCTGGGCGTTGGATTTGGTGACGACCGTCAGCAACTTGCGCGGGCGGCTCTGCGCGATCTGGAAGGCGGTGCGCATGATGCGCTCCACGCCGACGCGGGTGAAGATCGAGGTCTCGGTGGCGATCTCGATGGCATGGCCGCGATGGGCGCGGCCGCCATGGCCGGCATATTCGCCCTCGCTGTTCTCGCGCACGATCACCCAGTCCAGCCCGCCCGGGGCCAGGTGGCGCAGCGGCGATTCCAGGCCGGGCAGGACGCGCGTCGGGCGGATATTCGCGTATTGGTCAAAGCCCTGGCAGATGTTGAGGCGCAGGCCCCAGAGCGTCAGGCTGTCCGGCAGATGCGGGTCCCCCACGGCGCCGAAATAGATGGCGTCGAAGCCTTCCAGCGTGGTCAGGCCATCTTCCGGCATCATGCGGCCGGTGGCGCGGTAGAAATCGCTGCCCCAGGGGAATTCCTCCACCTCCAGCGCGAAATCGCCGGCGCGCTCGGTCAGCGCGCGGAGCACTTCGAGCCCGGCGGGGATGACTTCCTGGCCAATGCCATCTCCGGGGATGGCGGCGATCTTGTGGGTGCGCATGCGCGGTTTCCTTCTGCTGCGCTGACTGGTATGGAAGCTAGTATGGAAGTCAACCCCTCCCCCCTGCGCGTCACCGCCGCCGCGCCCGCCCCCCCGCGCGAAAAGCTGGCCGATGCGGCCTATGCCGCGCTCAAGGCCAGCGTCCTGGAGGGGTTGCTGCCGCCCGGCGTGGAAACCGCCGAACAGGCCTTGGCCGAACAGCTCGGCATGAGCCGCACCCCGGTGCATGAGGCGGTGCTGCGCCTGCAGCATGAAGGGATGCTGCGCGTCCTGCCGCGCAAGGGCGTGCGGGTGCTGCCGATTGATCCCGAGGATTTGCGCCAGACCTATGAGGTGCTGATTGCCCTCGAAGGGGCCGCCGCCGCCCTGCTCGCCGCCCAGGGCCGCCCCGCACCGCTCGCCGCCATGGCGCGCGCGACGCGCGACATGGCCGAGGCCCTGGCCCAGGGCGACCGCGCCGCCTGGGCCGCCGCCGATGACCGCTTCCACCGGGCCCTGGTGGAGGGCTGCGGCAACCCCAAGCTGGCGCGCCTGGCGGCCACCGCGACGGACCAGGCCCAGCGCGCCCGCAGCCTGACGGCGACGCGCCGGCCCGAGCCCATTGCCTCGGGGCTGGAGCATGAGGCGTTGCTGGCCGCCCTCATGGCCGGCGACGCCGATGCCGCCCGCGCCGCCGCCGCCGCCCATCGCGCCCGAGCCAGCGCGGAGATCCTCGCCGTGCTGCGGGGGTGACGCCCCGGCCCCGCCCGCCCATGATGCGCCCCATGACCCCATGGACCGAGACCCGCGCCACCGAGGCGCTCCGCGCCCTGTTCGACGCCGCCGTGCGCGCCGCCGACCCGCTTTCCGTGCTGGCGGCGCATCTGCCCGAACCCCCCGCCAAGGGCCGCGTCATCGTGGTTGGCGTCGGCAAGGCCTCGGCCAAGATGGCGCAGGCGGTGGAGGCGGCCTGGGCGCATGTGCCGCTCACCGGCCTGGTCATCGCGCCGCATGGGGCCGGGCTGCCGCTGGAACGCATTGCGCTCCGCTTCGGCAGCCACCCCGTGCCCTGCGCCGAGGGCGCCGCCGCCGCCGCCGAGATGCTCGGCCTGCTGCAAGGCCTGACGGCCGATGACCTTGTGCTGGCGCTGATCTCGGGCGGTGGTTCCTCCCTCTCCACCTTGCCGGCCGCCGGGCTGAGCCTGGAGGACCTCATCGCCACCAACAAGGCGCTGCTGGAATCCGGCGCCGCGATCGGTGCGATGAACTGCATCCGCAAGCATCTCTCGGCCTTTTCCGGCGGGCGGCTCGCGGTCGCGGCCTATCCGGCGCGGGTGGTGACGCTCGCCATCTCCGACGTGCCGGGCGACGACCCGGAGGTGATCGCCTCCGGCCCCACCGTCGCCGACCCGACCACTTACGCCGAGGCACGGGCGCTGGTGGCGCATCACGCCATGGCGCTGCCGCCTGCGGTGGTGGCGCATCTGGCGGCCGCCCTGGAGGAATCCCCCAAGCCCGGCGATCCGCGCCTGGCCCGCTGCGAGTTGCGGATGATCGCCACCCCCATGATGGCGCTGCACGCCATGGCCGAGGCGGCCCGCGCCCAGGGCCTCACGCCCCTCATCCTGGGCGATGCGCTGGAGGGCGAGGCGCGGCATGTCGGCACGGTGCTGGCCGGCATGGCGCGCAGCGTGGCAGGCCATGGGCTGCCCCTTGCCGCGCCCTGCGTGCTGCTCTCCGGCGGCGAGACCACGGTGACCATGGAGAAGGGCACCCAGGGCGCCGGCGGGCGCAACACGGAATGCCTGCTCTCGCTGGCCCTCACGCTGAACGGCGCGCCGGGCATCTGGGCGCTTTGCGCCGATACGGACGGGATTGACGGCAAATCCGCCCATGCCGGCGCCATCGCCGGGCCGGGGACGCTGGCCGCGGCGCGGGCGGCGGGGCTTGATCCGCGCGGCTTGCTCGCCGCGCATCGCAGCCTGGATGTCTTCACGGCGAGCCATGGGCTGGTCACCACCGGGCCCACACTGACCAATGTGAATGATGTGCGGGCGATCCTCGTGACGAAAACAGCAAAATAGGCCTCCGGCGGCTGGGGCCGGGGCCCCAGACCCCTTTCTTTGGAATGGGGTCTGGGGTCCGTGACCCCGGCCGCCGGAGGCTCTTTTCTTAGCAAAATTAAGCTACGAAAGCTTTACTGGCGCCTCGGCTTACCTTGTGTAAGTTAAGGCCATGCGCGACCCCGTTCTCGAAGACATCCTCGCCCGCCGTGGTGCCGTCACCCGCATCGCCACGGCGCTCAACATCTCCACCGCCGCCGTCAGCCAATGGAAGCGCATCCCGCCCGATCGCCTGGCGGATGTCGCGCGCCTCTTCAACCTGCCGCCCGAGCAGCTGGGGGCCAGGCCACTCGCCGCCCCGGACACCCAAGGACTTCCCCGCATGGCCTCCCGCATTCCCCTGCGCCGGCACCGCCGCACCAAGATCATCGCCACCCTCGGCCCGGCCAGCGCCACGGTGGAGATGATCGAGAAGCTGTTCCGGCAGGGCGCCGACGTGTTTCGCCTGAACTTCAGCCATGGCAGCCATGAGGATCACGCGAGCCGCATCCAGATGATCCGCGAGGTGGAGCGCAAGACCGGCCGGCCCATCGGCATCCTGGCCGATGTGCAGGGCCCCAAGCTGCGCGTCGGCAAATTCGCCGCCGGCCGCGTCCAGCTCACCACCGGCCAGCGCTTCCGCCTCGACCTCAACCCCACGCCCGGCGATGTGAAGCGCGTGCAATTGCCGCATCCCGAGATCATCAACGCGGCGCGCATCGGCACCTCGCTGCTGCTGGATGACGGCAAGCTGAAGCTGCGCGTGGTCCGCCAGGTGGAAAACGACCATCTGGAGACCGAGGTGGTGGTGGGCGGCGCCCTCTCCGACCGCAAGGGCGTGAACGTCCCCGACGTGGCGCTGCCCATCCCCGCGCTGACCGAGAAGGACCGCGCCGATCTCGATTTCGTGCTGCCGCTCGGCATCGAATATGTCGGGCTGAGTTTTGTGCAGCGGGCCGAGGATGTGGCCGAAGCCAAGGCGATCGCCGCCGGCCGCGCCTGGATCATGGTGAAGATGGAAAAGCCCCAGGCCGTCGAGAACCTGGATGCCATCCTGGAGCTGTGTGACTGCGTGATGGTGGCGCGCGGCGATCTCGGCGTGGAAATGCCGACGGAGGAGGTGCCGCTGGTGCAGAAGCGCATCGTTCGCGCCGCCCGGCAGCTCGGCAAGCCGGTGGTGGTCGCGACCCAGATGCTGGAAAGCATGATCACCGCGCCCTCACCGACGCGCGCCGAGGCGAGCGACGTCTCCAACGCCGTCTTCGACGGCGCCGATGCGGTGATGCTCTCGGCCGAGACGGCGGCCGGGCAATATCCGCTGGAGGCGGTGAACATCATGGACCGCATCGTCGGCCGGGTGGAGCAGGACCCCGGCTGGCGCGCCCAGACCGATGCGAATCGGCCAGCGCCCGAGCCCACCAGCGCCGGCGCCATCGCCGCCGCCGCCGCACAGGTGGCGCATACGGTGCATGCCCAGGTGATCGCCACCTTCACCAGCACCGCCTCGACCACGCTGCGCGTGGCGCGGGAACGGCCGGATTGCCCGATCCTCGGCCTCACGCCCGCGCTGCAATCGGCCCGGCGATTGGCCGTGGTCTGGGGGGTGCATCCCCTGGTGGTTCAGGATATCCACTCGATGACGGAAATGGTGGCCCGCGCCAGCCGCGCCGCCCAGCAGGAGGGCTTCGCGCGGCTCGGCGAGGAGCTGGTGGTGACAGCGGGCGTGCCCTTTGGCACACCGGGCACCACCAATGCGCTGCGGGTGGCCACGGTGAAGTGACCCCCGCCTGATGGAGACGAGCCCGATGACGCGTGCGTTCCTGGCCCTGTGCCTCGTGATTGGCCTCGCGCTCCCCGCCGCGGCCCAGCGCAGCGGCATGTATGACGTCACCGGCACCAACCCCGATGGCAGCGAGTATATCGGCACGCTGGAGCTGGAGCAGGTCGGCCTGCTCAGCTTTCGGCTCCGCTGGGTCATCGGGCCGGATGTGATCGAAGGGGTGGGCATGGTCAGCGGCCTGACCCTCGCCACGGCCTTCAGCCTGGGCGGTGGAAGCGGCCCGAGCATGGGCGTCTATGAACTGCGCCCGAATGGCCAGTTGGTGGGGCAATGGACCACCATCGGGGCGTTTGCGGCGGGGCAGGAGACGGCGACGCCGCGGTAGGGAAAGAGCCTCCCGCCTCGCGCGGCCTTTCGCATATGCCAAGACCCGCTCAGGGAAACTCAGGGCGTGAAAGCGGCCTCCGGCGGCTGGGGCCGAAAGGCCCCAGACCCCAAATCCTAGTTGATCTCGCGCAAGCGATTGTTTTTGTTTTATAGACGGAAAGGCGGCTGGGGCCTCGGCCCCAGCCGCCGGAGGCCGTTTTTCCCCTTCGCGTGAGGGCAATCTGATCGGTCGAAGTCGGGAGCTGTGGGATTAACCCTGCGCCCAACTCGGCTTGCGCTTCTCACGAAATGCCGCAATTCCCTCGGCCGCCTCCGGCCCGGCCGCGGTGCGGCCAAAGGCCTGCGCACCGGCCTCGGCATAGCCCTCGGGCGAGAGCGGGCCGAGGGCCGCGATCAGACGCTTGGTCTCGGCCAGGGCGCCCGGAGCGCCCTCCAGCAATTGCGCGATGCTGGACGCAACCAGCGCCTCCAGCCCGGCGCGATCCGGCGCCACCTCATGAACCAGGCCCTGGCGGGCGGCCGCTTCGGCAGTCAGCACGCCGCCCTCCAGCACCATGCGCGCCGCATTCGGCCGGCCCATGCGCCGCGCCAGCCAGGGCAGGATTTGCGCCGGCACCAGGCCGCGCCGCGCTTCGGGCGCCGCGAAGCGCGCATCGGCGGTGGCGAAGGCGATGTCCGCGCAGCAGAGAAAGCCGAGGCCCCCGGCGTGCGCCGCGCCCTCGGCCGCGGCGATCACCACCTGGGGCAGGTTGGAAATCTCTTCGAAACGCGCGCCCACGCGGCGGTTGCGCGCCTGCATGGCGGCCAGCCGCTCCTCCGGCGTGCCGGCGATAACCTCGGTGAGGTCGAGCCCGGCGCAGAAATGCCCGCCGGCGCCCCGCAGCACGACGATCCGCGCCGTGGCATGGCCGCGCAGTTCGTCGAGCAACTCGTCCAGCGCCTCGCCCATCCCGCCGCCGATCGCGTTGCGGCGGGCGGGGCGGTTCAGCGTGACATGAACCACCGGCCCTTCGCGACGCACGAGGACCGGCGGTTCGGCCTGGCTCACCGCTTCCACCAGCCGCCACGGCGCGGCGCCTCGGCGGCCACTTCCTCCACCGTCTTGGGCAGGATGGGCGGGCCGATCACCGGCTCGGGCGCAGCCGCGGGCTGGGCCGCAACTGGCGCCGGCTCGGCCGGAGGCGGTGCGGCCATGGGGGCGGGTTCGGCCGGAGGCGGCGGAGGTGCGGCCTCGACCGGCGTGGCGGCCGGCTCGGCTGCCGCGGCGGGCGGGGCCTCGGCCGGCGCCGCGACCGGCGCGGCCTCAGCTGCGGGAGGCTCCGCCGGGGCTTCCGTGGTGCTGGGTTCCGGCGCGGCCGGCCGGGCCGGGCGCGGAGCGAGCGCGGCTTCGGCGGCGGCCTCGGCCGCCTCCATGGCCGCCATCAGCGAATCCGGCGCGCCACCAAACGGGTCGGCAGGCGTTGGGCCGGCATAAGCGGGCGCCGCGCTCGGTGCGGCCTCGGCTTCGGGCGCCTCGGTGGTGGCGTCCAGCGGAGCCTCACCCTCACGCCGGCGGCGACCGCCACGGCGGCCACGGCGGCGCGGCGAGCGCTCATCTCCCTCGGCGGCCTCTGTGGCCGGGGCTTCCTCCTCCTCGGCCGGGGCTTCCGCGTCGGGGGCGGCCTCGGCTTCCGCCGGTGGCACTTCGGCGGTCTCCGTGCGCTCCGGCGGTGCGCCCTCGCGGCGGCCGCTGCGGCCACGGCGGCGGCGGCGCGGACGGCGGGCGCGTTCCTCGGCGGTCATGCCGGCTTCCTGGGCATCGGCGGCCGCCGTCTCCTCGGCGGTCTCCTCGACCAGGTCGTCCACCTCTTCCTCGGCGGCGTAATCCATGCGCAGCGCGGCCGGGCGCTCGCTCACCGGCGCGGGCGGCGTCTTGCTGCGCTCGATGCGCGTCTCGGCGCCGTGCAGCGTGTCATCCGGATCGAAGAGCACCGTGACACCCCAGCGGCTTTCGATATCGGCCAGGCGATCGCGCTTCTTGTTCAGCAGATAGAGGGCGGCCGGCGAATTCACGCGCACCGTGATCTCGGCGGCGCGACGCTTGGCGCATTCCTCCTCGACCGCGCGCAGCACGGCCAGCGCGCTGCTTTCCAGCCCGCGGACGGTGCCGCGGCCCAGGCAATGCGGGCAGGTGACGAAGGTGGTCTCGGCCAGCGAGGGCCGCAGCCGCTGGCGGGACATCTCCAGCAGGCCGAAATGACTGATCCGGCCGACCTGGATGCGCGCGCGATCCGTGCGCAGCGCGTCCTTCATGCGCTTTTCCACCATCGCATTGTGGCGGTTGGCGTCCATGTCGATGAAGTCAACGACGATCAGCCCCGCCAGGTCGCGCAGGCGCAGCTGGCGGGCGATCTCCTCGGCGGCTTCGAGGTTGGTGCGCAGCGCCGTGTCCTCGATGTTCCGCTCGCGCGTCGAGCGGCCGGAGTTCACGTCGATGGCGACCAGCGCCTCGGTCTGGTTGATGACGATATAGCCGCCGGAGCGCAGCTGCACCGTCGGCTCATGCATCGCATCCAGCTGCGCCTCGGCATTGAAGCGCGAGAAGAGCGGCACCGTGCCGTCGCGATAGGCCTGGATCTTGCGGACATGCTCGGGCATGAGCATCCGCATGAATTCGCGCGCCTGGGAATAGGCCTCGTCGCC
>JAIYDS010000306.1 GCA_027487385.1 Acetobacteraceae bacterium
CCCTGGCCGCATGTGGAGGGCTGCACCATCGCCGAGGCGATGAACGAGCTGAGCTTCATGCCCGTCGGCATGTATGGCAAGCCGCTGCTGGCGCAGAATGGCGGGCCCTTCCGCGTGGTGTTTCCGTGGAAATACGGGTTCAAGTCGGGCAAGTCCGTGGTGCGCATCACGCTGACGGATCGCCGGCCGGAGAATTTCTGGTTCCGGATCCAGCCCTCCGAATACGGCTTCTGGGCCAATGTGAATCCGGAGGTCGCGCATCCCCGCTGGTCCCAGGCGACGGAGCGGTTGCTCGGCTCGGGCGAGCGGGTGCCGACACGGCTCTTCAACGGCTATGGCGAGTTCGTGGCCGGGCTCTACACCAATCTCCAGCGCGAGCGGCTCTGGGCCTGATCACCTTCCCATGGTGTAGAATTCAGCATTGGGGCGCAGGCTGGTGACATTGGCCAGCCGGTTCGACATGCCGAAGAAGCCGGCGATGGCCGCGATGTCCCAGGCGGCCTCCGCATCCAGCCCGTGCCCCGCCAGGGTGGCGTAATCCGCGTCTTCGACCGCATAGGCCTCGAAGGCGACCTTCATGGCGAAATCCAGCATGGCGCGCTGGCGCGGCGTGATGTCGGCCTTGCGGTAATTCACGGCGATCTGGTCGGCGATCAGCGGGTTCTTCGCGCGGATGCGCAGGATCGCGCCATGCGCCACCACGCAATAGAGGCATTGGTTGGCATTGCTGGTGGCGACGATGATCATCTCGCGCTCGGCCTTGGAGAGCGGGCCGGGGCGGTCCATCAGCACGTCGTGATAGGCCAGGAAGGCGCGGAATTCCTCGGGCCGATGCGCGAGAAGCAGGAAGACATGGGGGATGAACCCCGCCTTCTCCTGCACCGCGAGCAGCCGCGCGCGAATATCCTCGGGAAGCGCGTCCAGGGCAGGGACGGGGAAGCGGCTGATCGGCAATTCGGAGGACATGGGGCGAGTTTGCGCCGGGCCGGGCGGGCTGGCCAGGGGCCTCACCGCGGCGGCTTGATGTCCAGCGCGGCCCAGGCGGAATCGGCATCCTCGGCGAAGCGGAGCAAGGCCAATTCGCCCGGGTCGATCATGCCCTCCTCGGCCAGGGCGTCCCAGTGGATGATGCGGCGCCAATAGCCCTCATCCACCAGCACGATGGGCACATGGCCCAGGCGCTGGCTTTGCCGCAGCGTCAGCAATTCGAACAACTCGTCCAGCGTGCCGAAGCCGCCGGGGAAGACCACCAGCGCGCGGGCGCGGATCGCCAGGTGCATCTTGCGCAGCGCGAAATAATGGAACTGGAAGGTGAAATCCGGCGTGGTGTAGCGGTTGGGCGCCTGCTCATGCGGCAGGCGGATGTTGAAGCCGATGCTGGGGGCGCCGGCCTCATGCGCGCCGCGATTGGCGGCCTCCATGATGCCCGGGCCGCCGCCGGTCGCGATCACATGGTCCCGCGCGCCGGCCACCGGATGCAGCGCGCCGCCGCGCTCGGAGGTGATGCGGCCAAAGCGCCGCGCCTCGTCATACCAGCGCGCCTGGGCCGGCGGCCCATCCTCCCGCACGCGGGAACTGCCGAAGACCACGATGGTGGAGCGGATGCCGGCCGAGCGCAGGATGTCATCCGCCTTGGTGAACTCCACCTGCAGCCGCACGCCGCGCATGGCCGGGCTCAGCAGGAAGTCGCGGTCGAAGAGCGCCAGGCGATAGGCGGGGGAATGGGGCTCGTGCTCGGTCATGGGCCGTTCCTTCCGGCTGGAGAATGGGCCGGATGCGGCGCATGATGCGCCCCGGAAGATCGCGATTCCAGTGCCGGGCCGATTCACCTGACGCCAGGGCGTCAGGATCGGGCCGGATGCGCGATCATCAGGGGGAACAGGCCATGGAGGTCACACTCACCTTTTGCGGGGCCGCGCGCACCGTCACCGGGCTTTGCCTGCTGTTTGAATGGGGGCGGCAGAAGGTGCTGGTGGATTGCGGCATGTTCCAGGGGCCCAAGACGCTGAAGGCCCTGAACCACGAGCCCTTTCCCTTTGACCCGCGCGAGATCGAGGCCGTGCTGCTCACCCACGCGCATATCGACCATTCGGGCCTGCTGCCGCGCCTGGTGAAGCAGGGCTTCGCCGGCCGCATCCACGCGACGGCCGCCACGATCGACCTCTGCTCCTGCATGCTGCCGGATTCCGGGCATATCCAGGAAAGCGAGGTGCGGATGCTGAACCGCCGCAACCGCCATCGCGGCCGCGACGAGGTGGAGCCCATCTACACCGCCGCCGATGCGGAGGACACGCTCGGCGCCTTCTCCCCCGTCAGCTATGGGCAATGGATCACGCCGGTGGGCGGCTTGCGGGCGCGCTGGTGGAATGCGGGGCATATGCTGGGCTCCGCCTCCATCGAGTTGGAATTCGAGCGCGGGATGCGCGTGCTGGTCTCCGGCGATATCGGCCCCGACATCAGCGCCATGCAGCCCGACCCGACCGGCCCGCTCGGGAGCCAGACGGGCGGCGTGGACCACCTGATCTGCGAAAGCACCTATGGCGATGAGGACCGCCCGGAGATCAACCAGCCCGCCCGCCGCGCCGCCATCGCCGAAATCGTCCGCGACGCCGCACGGCGCGGCGGCCCGCTGCTGATCCCGACCTTCGCGGTGGAGCGCGCGCAGGAGGTGGTGATGGACCTGGTCGGCCTGATGCAGGCGGGCGAGGTGCCGGAGACGACGATCTACCTGGACAGCCCGCTCGCCACCCGCGCCACCAAGGTCTTCGCCCGCCACGCGCTCGACCTGGAGGAGGGGGAGGCGCTGCGCGCGGCGCTCACCTCGCGCCGGCTGGAACATGTGGTGGATGGCGAGGCGAGCC
>JAIYDS010000059.1 GCA_027487385.1 Acetobacteraceae bacterium
ACCTTGCGGAAGATGTCCTTGAACTCGCCATCATAGGCCTTGAGGATGGTGTTCTTGTGGCTGAAATACACCGAGTAGCCACGCGACAGGCCGTAGTTCAGCGAGGCGCGGGCGAAGCCCTCGATGCTGGCGCGGGTGTTGTGCATGCCCATCAGCACGCCGCCGCCGGCCGGGAAGTTCGTGACCTCCAGCTCGATCGGCGCGCCGCCATCGGCGGGCGTCCAGGTCAGCGTGGCCTTGCCGGCGCCCGGGATCTTCGTCTCGGCGGCGCGGTAGATGTCGCCATAGGCATGGCGGCCGACGACGATCGGCTTGGACCAGTGCGGAACGAGGCGCGGCACGTTCTTGCAGATGATGGGCTCGCGGAAGATCGTGCCGTCGAGGATGTTGCGGATCGTGCCGTTCGGGCTGCGCCACATCTTCTTCAGGCCGAACTCGGCGACGCGCGCCTCATCGGGGGTGATGGTCGCGCACTTCACGCCCACGCCATACTGCTTGGTCGCGTTGGCGGCATCCACCGTGACCTGGTCATCGGTCTGGTCGCGATACTCGATGCCGAGGTCGTAATACTTCAGGTCGATGTCGAGATAGGGCAGGATCAGGCGGTCCTTGATGAACCCCCAGATGATGCGCGTCATCTCATCCCCGTCCATCTCGACGACGGGGGTTTTCACCTTGATCTTTGCCATAGCCTCTTTGCCCTTTGCGCCGCCCTTGGGCGCCAGGTGGCGCGGGCGGTCTGACGTGATGTTGCGGTGCGGCCGCAACATCGCACCGAGGGCGAAAGCGGGCAAGCCTTGCGCCCTGCCTGCCGCGGGGCGCCGGAATCGGGCGCGCGGCGGCGGAAAAGCTGGGGGTGGGCCGGCGGGGCGAGCGAAATCTACCAAGATCCCGCAGGGGGGCACGAAGGTGCGAGAGGGCTTTGCCCTCTCGCGCTCTCCCACCAAGAGACTCAGTCTCTTGGATCTTCGTCACGCGGGGGCGCCGCCCATCAGCGTCGGGTGGGGTCGAAATGCCGGCGCAGCGCGGCGCCATAGGCGGGATACTCGGCCTGCAACTGCGCGATCCCGGCCGCATAGGCAGTCACGCGCTGGGGGAAGCGCGTCTCGAACATGAAGGCCAGCGTGCCGGTCAGCTTGTGCGGCTTGAGTTCGGCGTTGCTGGCGCCCTCGAAGGCGGCCATGTCCGGGCCATGCGGCAGCATGGTGTTGTGCAGCGAGAAGCCGCCCGGCGCGAAGCCGCCGCCGGGCTTTGCGTCATAGACGCCGTAAATCAGGCCCATGAACTCGCTCATCACATTCATGTGGTACCAGGGCGGCCGGAAGGTGTCCTCGGCCACCATCCAGCGCTCGGGGAAGATCACGAAATCCACATTGGCCGTGCCGGGCGTCTCCGAGGGCGCGGTGAGCACGGTGAAGATGCTGGGATCGGCATGGTCGAACAGGATCGGGCCCACGGGCGAATAGCGCCGGAGGTCGTATTTGTAGGGCGCGTAATTGCCGTGCCAGGCGACGACATCCAGCGGCGAATGCGCGATCTCCGTGGCCCAGAGCGTGCCGCCCCATTTCACCATGAGCTTCGTGGGTGCATCGCGATCCTCATAGGCCGCGACGGGCGTCAGGAAATCGCGCGGATTGGCCAGGCAATTGGCGCCGATCGGGCCGCGCTCGGGCAGGGTTAAGGCGCCGCCGTAATTCTCGCAGAGGTAGCCCCGCGCCGCGCCGTCCGGCAGTTCGGCGCGGAACTTCACGCCGCGGGGGATGACCGCGACCTCGCCCGGCTCGATGCCGATCACACCGAATTCCGTGACCAGCCGCAGCCGCCCCTGTTGCGGGACGAAGAGCATCTCGCCATCCGCATTGTAGAAGACTTCATCCGCCATGGAGCGGGTGGCGAGGTAGATATGCGCGCCCATGCCGGCCATGGTCCCGACATCGCCCGCGGTGGTGATGGTGTGGATGCCCTCGATCAGCGAAAGGCTCTGGCTGGGCAGGGGGATGGGGTCCCAGCGCAGGGGGGCGGGCGGGATGTCCACCTCGGCGCAGGGGGCGCTGCGCCATTGGCCGGCATCGGCGCGGGCGAAGCGGCCCCAATTCGCGACGGTCGGCCGGATGCGGTAGAGCCAGGAGCGTTCATTGCTGGCGCGCGGCGCCGTGAAGGGCGAGCCGGAGAGCTGCTCGGCATAGAGCCCATAGGCGCAGCGCTGCGGCGAATTTCGGCCGATGGGCAGCGCGCCCGGCAGCGCCTCCGTCTCGAACCCGTTGCCGAAACCCGATTGATAATGCTCGCTCATCGCTTCCATCCCATGTCACGGAGATGCAAGAACCCGAGGTTCTTGCCGGGGTGTCTGAGGGGCCTCAGCCCCTCTCGGCCGCCGTCAGCCGCTGCAAGGTGGCGAGGTCCACCGCGCCCGGCAGCAGCGTCGTCCCGATCACCATGGCCGGCGTGCCCTGAATATCCAGCGCGCGGGCCAGGGCGATGTTGCGTTCGATGCGGGCCAGGGTGGCCGGGTCTTCCATGTCCCGCCGCAGCCGCGCCCAGTCCAGCCGCAGCCGCTCGGCCTCGCGCCGCAGCACCGGTTCGGTCGGCTCCTCGCGCAGGCGCATCAGCGCGTCATACAGCGCGCCATACTGGTTCTGCCGCTGGGCGGCGATCAGGGCGCGGGCGGCGGTGACCGAATTGGGGCCGAGAATCGGCAGATCCTTCAGCACCACGCGCACATCATTCTCGCGCTGGATGAGCTGCGCCATGGTGGGATGCAGCTGCTTGCAGAAGCCGCAGCGCACATCGAAGAACTCGACGATGGTGACGCGCCCCTGCGGATTGCCCTTCACCGCATCGGCCGGGTCGCGGAACAGGGAATCAGCGTGCTGCGCGATGGCGCGGGTCTGTGCGGTGGCGCGCTCGGCGACCTCGGCCTGTTCCAGGCTGACCATGGCGTCGCGCAGGATGCTGGGATCCTGGCGCAACGCGTCACGCAGGATCTGCAGCACCTCGGCCCGCTGCTCGGCGGAGAGGCCCTGGGCCAGGGCGCTGCCCGGCAGCAGGGCGGCCAGGGCCACCATGTCACGTCTGCGCATCTTTCACCCCGTCATGCGATCCGGGTGGGAGCATAGGCGATTCCCGCCGCCCCGTCGCGGGGCGCGCATCCTGGCAAGTTGCTTGGGGGGGCGAAGGCGTCTAATCCCAAGCACCCGCCGGAGCTGCCGGCCGCTGAGGGACAAAGCGTCATCCGCATGAATACGACAGCGCGGGCCGAACACGCCCCACTCGCCACCAGCCGGCGGCCCGCCCGGGTCCTCGCGCTGCTCTTCGCCGGGCTGGCGCTGACCGCCTGTGAGGCGACGCGCAACGCCACCACCGCCGTGCTGGGCAACCCCACCCCCTCGGGCACACCGGGCTTCGTGCGCGGCTTCCTCGGCGGGGTCGCGACGGAGGAGCCGGTGGCAGCGGCGGTGGCGCGGGACGTGCTCTCGGCCGGTGGCAATGCGGCGGATGCGGCGCTGGCCGCGGCCTTCACGCTGACGGTGACGCTTCCTTCGCGCGTCGGCCTGGGCGGAGGCGGCGCCTGCATCCTCTACGATATCCGTCGCAACGACCCTGAGGCGCTGGTCTTCCTGCCCGGTGCGCGCAGCGGCATCCCGGCCAATGCGGATCGCCCGGCTGCCGTGCCGCTGATGGCGCGCGGCCTCTTCGCGCTGCAGGCCCGCATGCCGCGCGGCCGGCCCTTCGAGGAGCTGATGGCCCCGGCCGAGCAATTGGCCCGCTTCGGCGCCCCCATGTCCCGGGCCTTGCATGCCGATCTGGTGGCGGTGCAGGGGCCGCTTTTCGCCGATCCGCAATCCCGCGCCGTCTTCGCGACACCGGATGGCCGGCCGATCCAGGTGGGGGACCGCTTCCAGAACCCGGCGCTGGGCGGCACTCTGACCGCGCTGCGCGTCTCGGGCGTGGGGGATATGCATCTGGGCGCCCTGGCCCGCCGCGTCGAGGAAGCGACCGCGCAGATCGGCGCCGGCACCATCACCGTGGCCGAGCTGCGCGCGGCCCTGCCGCAGGTGGTGCGTCCGGTCCTCGTGGATGCGCGCTCGGGCGACCGGATCGCCTTCCTGCCGCCGCCGGCCGATGGCGGCCTGGCTGCCGCGGCCGCCTTCCAGGCGCTGCAATCCAGCCAGACGCTGGAGGATGCGCAATCCCGCGCCATGGCGGTCGCTTCGGCCGCGCGGGTCCGCTCCGGCGGGGATCCCCAGGCGCTGCTGGTCGAGGCCGGCCTGCCCGCCACCATGCCCGGCAGCCTGCCGGCCAGTGCCGGGCTGATGGTCTTCGACCGCGAGGGCAATGCGGTGAGCTGCGCCTTCACCATGAACAACCTGTTCGGCACCGGGCGCATGGTGCCTGGCATGGGCTTCCTGGCCGCCGCCGCGCCGGGAATCGGCCGGGTGCAACCGCCGCTGCTCTCCGCTGCCGTGGCTTGGAACCCCAATCTGCGCGCCTTCCGCATGGCCGTCGCGGGCTCGGGCCAGGAGGCGGCGCCAATGGCCGTTGCCGGCCCGCTCGCCGCCCAGATCCTGCGCAATGCCTCGGCCGAGGCGGGGGTGCAGATCGTGCCCGAGCCCGGCCGCTCGCAGATCGGCCAGTGCCCGCGCTATCTGCCGGGCTGGCCCTCGCTCTGCACGACGCTGTCCGACCCGCGCGGCGCGGGCGTGGCGCTGGGCGCCACGGACCGGTGAGCCTCAAGGTCGGCCGGGGGGCGGAAGCACCGCCCTTCCTGGTGATGGATGTGATCGCGGCGGCCAATGCGCGCGCGGCCAGCCTGCCGGTGGGGGCGCCCGGCATTCTCCGCATGGAGGTGGGGCAGCCCGGCACGGCCGCGCCCGCCGGCGCCGTGGCCGCCGCCATGGAAGCGCTGCGATCGGGCGCGCCGCTCGGCTACACGGAAGCCTTCGGGCTCCCGGCCCTGCGCGAGCGGATCGCGCGGCATTACCTGGAGCATTACGGTCTGGTCGTCCCGCCCGCGCGGATCGCCGTCACGGTGGGGGCGTCCGGCGCCTTCCCGCTCGCCTTCCTGGCGGCGTTCGACCGGGGCGACCGCGTGGCCATGGCGGCGCCCTTCTACCCGCCCTATGCGAATATCCTGACCGCGCTGGGGATGGAGCCGGTGCTGCTGGAATGCGGGCCGGAGACGCGCTTCCAGCCGAGCCTCGCCATGCTGGAACAGCTGGACCCGCTGCCGGATGGCCTTGTGATCGCCAGCCCCTGCAACCCGGCCGGCACCATGCTGACGCCGGAGGAGATTTCCCGAATTGCGGCCTGGTGCCACGCCAAGGGCGTCCGGCTGATTTCCGACGAAATTTACCACGGCCTCTCCTGGGGCGGCGTGGCCGAGAGCAGTGCCGCGGCGTTTTCCGAGAGTGCGGTCATCGTCAACAGCTTCAGCAAATACTGGTGCATGACGGGCTGGCGCATCGGCTGGCTGGTGCTGCCGGAGGATCTGGTGCGGCCGGTGGAATGCCTCGCGCAGAACATGTTCATCTCGGCGCCGCATGTGGCGCAGGTGGCGGCGCGGGCGGCGATGGATTGCGTCGAGGAGCTGGAGGCCAAGAAGGCCGCCTATGCCCGCAGCCGGGCCCGCCTCCTGGAAGGCCTGCCGCGCGCGGGCTTCGACCGGATCGCGGCAGCGGATGGGGCGTTTTATCTGTGGTGCGACGTGTCGCACCTGACGAATGACAGCGTGGATTTCGCCGCGCGGATGCTGGAAGGTGCCGGCATCGCGGCCACCCCCGGCGTGGATTTCGACCGCACGCGCGGGGCGCGGTTTTTGCGCTTCAGCTATTGCGGGGATGAAGCCGCGATGGCTGAGGCGCCGGGGCGGCTGCGGGATTGGCGGAGGCGTTGACCCGGGCGCGGGCGGCACCCAGCCCGGTATGGCTGCAAGCAGCTTTGTCCTCCCCCAAGACCAGAGCGTGCTGCGTTCACCCCGCACGCTCCAGACTTTGCTGAGAGAATGATTCAGCGTCTCGGCGGTTCCGCCTCAACGCATCATGCGCCAACGAGACGGATGAGGCGCTGCGTCGCAAATCCAGGATGCGCTTCCTCCGGCGCCAATGGGCCGTCTGCCTAAGCCGGAGGCTCGCCGAAATTTGGACGCGGACCAAAGCGGGCGACCGCCGCCGAGTGGGCTTCCGCCAGGGCCTTGGCCGGGCCGAAGCGGCGAAGATGCGCTATCAGCAACTCGGCCGGCAATGGCTGCTCGGGATGCCCCGCGCAGACCCGACGAAAGGCTGCTTCGGCTTTCGCCGGCTCACCCAACAAAGCGAGGACGCGCGCCTGGAGGACGCCCAGAGACAATTCCATGGGTGCCCGTGACACGAGGCGCGCCAGGCCCTGCTCCAATGCTTCAAGCCGTGCACGCGGGGCGCCAAATAGCGCAGGAGCAACATGCCAGGGCAGTTCGCGCAGGGCATTGACCGGCGATGCGATGGGTTGCGGCGGGGGGCCCCCGGGCTTGCGCCAGACCACCGCGTCGCCGTCGATCGCCTCCATCGGCGCATCGATCCCACGCGCGCGCCGGAAGTCGAGTATGGCGCGGCGGGCGTCGACCACCACGCCGTAGTCATCCGCGATGATGAAGCCGCCCGGCGCCACGCGGTCGTACAGCGCCTCGAGTGTATCCATGGTGGAACTGTAGAGATCGCCATCCAGGCGAAGGATGGCAAGCTGACGGCCCGGTGCCCAGCCGGGCAAGGTTTCGGCAAAGAAACCCGGCACGAACTCGACCTGGTCATCCAGCAGACCATAGGCCGCGAAGTTCCGCTTCACGCTGTCCAGCGAAACCGCGAGCTCGGGGCGAGTGTGAAAATCAAACAGCGTCGCCGCATCCTTCGGGTGGCGCGGGTCGGGTGGCGGCAGGCCGGCAAAGCTGTCGGCCACCACCACGCGGCGGCCCTTCACGCCGTACGCGGCCAACACGCCGCGCAGAAGGATGCAGGCCCCGCCGCGCCAGACGCCAGCTTCGAGAAAATCGCCGGCCACCTGGTCGCGCAGCACCTGCTCGGCCACACAACGCAAATGGCGCAGCCGGCGCAGGCCGATCATGGAATGCGCCTGTTGCGGAATGTCGCGCCCCACTTCGCGTCTGGCTGGATCGAAGGGGATTGTCTGGCTGCCGCGCAGGGAGGGGTCGCCATAGAACCAGTTGCTGACCGCCTTCTCCAGCAGGTCCAGATAGAGCGCGCCGGGGCTGCCCGCATCGCGCGCCGGCTCCTGCCACCGCGCCAGCTTGCCAATGGCCTGGGCCAGCAGCGCGTCATGCTCGGCCTGGACAGCCGCCGCCTCGTCCATCTCGCCAAGGCGTTGAAGGGTACCAACCAGCTGGCGAGCCACGACAGTTTCCTCCGGGCGCCAGTTGAAGCCGCGGCGGAAATGTGCGGCGGCTTCCGTCAGGTCGTTGCGTCGGAGCGCACAGATGCCCAGCAATTCCGCCGTCGCGCTGCGGCGGCGCTTGGCGAGGGTTGGGTGGGCCAGGATGGTCTCGGCGAGGCTCAGGATCTCCAGCTCATTCGCGCAGCCCTCGGGCGTATCGGCCAGCAGCGCCGCGGCGGTGGCTTCCATGGCCCCCGGAAGATCGCCGCGGCCGCCAAGCTGGGCGATCGCGGCCAGGCGCTGCTGGATCTCGGTCGGTTGCGCGTCGGTCATGGAATTCCGCGGAGGCTAGGACGTGGCCAACCCGGTCCGCAAGGAGTGCCTTCCGGTCGAGAACGGTCCCGCGTCACGGGAGGGGGGTACCCAGGCGCCACCGGGCGGTCAACACCGGCGGCGCCAAGCGGGGATCAGCAGGCCGCCCCGCTGACCGGGGGGGCGCGAACCGATCCGGCTCTTCCGGTTCAATCCGCGAATTGCCCCGCCGCCACGATCAGCGGCCGCAGCCGCGCGATCTCACTCGCCAGGAAGCGGGCATGGTATTCCGGGCTGACCTCGTTCTCGGCGGCCACGGTGGTCAGCGTCTCGGCGTAGCGGGCGCGCAGGCGTTCCTCGCGCAGGGCGGCGCGCATCGCCTGGGCGAGGCGAGCCTGGATTTCCACCGGCGTGCCGGCGGCCACGTAAAGCCCGTGCCAGGCGGACATCACCAGGTCCACGCCCTGCTCACGCGCCGTGGGCAGGTCGAGGCCCGGGATGCGCTCGGGCAGCGTCACGGCGAAGCCCTTGATGCGGTTGTCGCGGATGAAGGGGGCGGCGACCGTCGCCTGCTCGCAGCTGATGTCCAGGCGGCCGGCCATCATTTCCGTCATGGCGGGCGCCGAGCCGCGGAAGACGATGGTGGTGGCGCTGCGCCCGGCCGCGTGCTGCAGCAGCATGCCGCAGAGCTGGTTGGAACCGCCGAGGCCGCTATGGCCGAGGTTCAGCGCGTCGCCGCGCTCGCGCAGCACCTGCATGTAGCCGCGCAGGTCGTTCGCCGGGAAATCCGGCCGCGCCACGAAGGTCATGCCCGTGTGGGAGACGAGGCCGAGCGGCGCCAGGCCGCGCTCGATGCTGAAGGGCAGCTGGCGGTAGAGGGTGGCGGCGGCGGCCAGGCCGATGTGGTGCAGCAGGATGGTGTGCCCATCCGGGCGCGAGGCCGCGACGCGCGCCGCGGCGATGGTGCCGCCGGCGCCGGTCACATTCTCGGCCGTCACGGTCTGGCCGAGATCCTTGGACATGCCCTCGGCCATCAGGCGGCCGATCATGTCGGTCGGGCCGCCGGCGGCGAAGGGGATCAGGATGTTGAGCGGCCGTGAGGGGAAGTTCCCCTGCGCGAGCGCGGGCGTGGCGAGCAGCGGCAGGGCGAGCGTGGCGCGACGGGTGATCATGGTGGTTTCCCCCAGGAGATGTTTATTGGTTGTCCGCCCGGATAGCCTCGACCACGGCCGCCGTCACGTCCTTTGTGGTGGCCGTGCCGCCGAGGTCGGGCGTCAGCACGCCCTTGGCCGTCGCCATCTCGATGGCGCGCATCAGGCGGGCGGCGGCGGGCTTCTCGCCCAGATGCTCCAGCATCATGCAGGCGGTCCAGAAGGTGGCGATGGGGTTGGCGATGCCCTTGCCTGTGATGTCGAAGGCCGAGCCATGGATGGGCTCGAACATGGAGG
>JAIYDS010000153.1 GCA_027487385.1 Acetobacteraceae bacterium
CGCGCAGCCGCAAATCGCTGATCTCGCGCTGCAGCTTGGCCGCTTCCAGGGCGCGGGCGACGATGAAGAGCAGACGGTCGCTCTTGAAGGGCTTCTCGATGAAGTCATAGGCGCCCTGCTGGATCGCCTGCACCGCCGTCTCGATGGTGCCATGGCCCGAGATCATCACGCAGGGCACATGCGGCTCCTCGCGATGCAGCGCATCGAGGATGCCAAGCCCATCCAGCCGCGAATTGGCGAGCCAGATATCGAGGATGACGAGCGAGGGCCGGCGGGCGCGGAAATGGGCGATGGCCGTGTCGGAGTTGTGCGCCTGGCGGGTCTCGTAGCCCTCATCGCTCAGGATGCCGTCGATCAGGCTCCGGATGTCGGGCTCGTCATCGACGATCAGGATGTCATGCGCCATGGCCACCCTCCTCCTTCCCGGCACCGACCGGCACGGCAGCCGCCTCCAGGGCGGGCAGGATCAGTTCGGCCCGGGCGCCCTGGCCTTCGGACGCATCGCCCAGCCGGATACTGCCGCGGTGATCCTCCATGATCTTCTTCACGATCGCGAGACCAAGGCCGGTTCCCTTCGTCTTGTGCGTCACATAGGGTTCGGTCAGACGGTCCCGCTCATCGCCTTCCGGCAACCCGATACCGTCATCTTCCACCGAAATGATCAGCGTTTCCCCCGCCGGCGACAAGCCCACTCGGATATGGCCGAGCGGCCGCGCGGGGGCAAGGCCCGCCTCGGCGTCCCGCTGGGCCCGCATGGCGATGGCGTCCGCGGCATTGTTCAGCAGGTTGGTCAGGGCCTGGTTGATCAGCCGGCGGTCACAGGCGGCATGGAGTTTCTCCTCCGGCAGGTCGGTGGTCCAGGCGATCTCGGGGCGGGATTGCTGCTGCAGCACCAGCGCCTCGCGCACCAGGCGCCCCATCTCCTCGGGCCGGATCACCGGCTGGGGCATGCGGGCGAAGGCGCTGAATTCATCCACCATCCGGCCGATATCGCCCACCTGGCGCACGATGGTGTCGGTGCAGGCGGTGAAGGTCTCGGGGTCGTGGGTGATCTGCTTGAGGTAGCGCTTCTTCCGCCGCTCGGCGCTGAGCTGGATGGGGGTCAGCGGCTTCTTGCTCTCATGGGCGATGCGCCGCGCCACATCGGCCCAGGCGGCCTGGCGCTGGGCGGTGAGGAGGGCGGAGATGTCGTCGAAGGTCAGCACATGGCCCTGCGCGTCCATCTCGGGCGAAAGCCGGGCCAGCAGGGTCTTGCGCGCATTGGGCGGGCCCACGCGGATTTCCGCCGTGCGCGTGCTGCCCGGCTGGGCCAGCAGGCCCGCGAATTCCGGCGCCACCTCGGCCATGGGCCGGCCAATCTCGCGCTCGAGGTCAAGGCCCAGCAGCAGGCTCGCGCTGCGATTGGGCAGGTTCACGCGCAATTCCTGGTCCAGGCCCACAATGCCGGCGGAGACGCCGCCCAGCACGGCTTCGGTGAAGTTCTGCCGCTCGGCGATCTGGCGATAGGCCTCGAGCAATTCGCTGCGCTGGCCGGCGAGCTGGTTGGTCATGCGGTTGAAGGCGCGGCTCAGGCTGCCGATCTCATCATCGCCATCGCCCTCCTCGACCCGCACCGAGAGGTCGCCGCCGCGCACCCGCTCGGCCGCGGTGATCAGGCGGGAGATGGGGCCGGCCAATTGATTGGCGAGCACGAGGCCCACCAGCACCGCCGCCAGCAGCACCAGCAGCGCGCCGATGGCGAAGATCATGACGAAGGTGATCTGCAACCCCTCGCGGTTGCGGTCGATCGCCTGATAGGCGGTCACCGCCTGCTCGGTGCGCTGCATATGCTCCAGCACCGAGCTGTCCACCGGCCGGCCGATCATCAATTGGAGGCCGGAGGCGGGGGAGAGTGCCACGATGGCGCGCACCCGGTTCTCCTCCTCCACCGCCACCACGGCCACCTCGCCGCCGGTGGCGATCTCGATGGCCCAGTCGGGCGGGGGGGAGAGCATGAAGGCCGAGCTGACGCCGGCATGGGCCACGATGCGGCCCAGCAGCGGCTCGAAGACCACCGCCTCGGTCAGGCCGCGCGCACCGGCCTGCGTCGCCAGCACGCGGGCGAAGGCCAGGCCCTGGTCGGGCAGCAGCACCACGGCGCGGTTCAGGTCATTGGCCATGACCAGCGCATCGGCGCGGATATTGTTCTGGTGCTCCTCGAAATAGGCGCGGCTCGCCACCAGCGAGGCTTCGAGGGCCGTGCGCACCCGGTCGCTGAACCAGGCCTGGATGCCGAGGTTGAAGAAGATGGCCGAGAAGCCGGCCAGCAGCATGGCCGGCACGATGGCAACCACCGAAAACAGCAGCACCAGCCGCGTGTGCAGCCGCGAGCCGGCCGAACCGCGCCGCCGCTCCGCCCAGACCCGCACCAGCTGCCCGGCCAGCGAGGCCAGCAGCAGCAGGATCACCGCCAGGTTGACCAGCACGATGCCGACCACCTGCCCCGGCCGCGTCGGGCCGAAGGGGCTGCCATCGGAGAGCAGCACGAAGGTCAGGATGCCCATGACCAGCGCGCCGACCGCGAGGCCCAGCGTCACGCCGCGGCCCAGCAGCATGTCGGCCAGGCGCCGCAGCAGGGGCACGCGGGCGGGCTTGGCCATGCTTATGAGAGGCCGCGCACCACGGGCAGTTCCAGGTCCCGCAGCTTCTTGCGCAGCGTGTTCCGGTTCAGCCCCAGCAAGGCGGCCGCCTTGATCTGGTTGCCGCGCGTGGCGCTCAGCGCCAGCCGCAGCAGCGGCCGCTCCACCTCCGCGATCACGCGGTCATGCAGGTCGCGGATGGGCATGCCATCCTTGTGTGCTGCCATGAAGAGCTTGAGGTGGCGTTCCACCGCCTGCTCCAGCGTCTCGCTGGAACGCGGCGCGCCATCGGAGGGCGCCTCGGCCTCGGCGAGTTCGGCGGCGACCGCCTCCTCGCCGATGATCTCCTGCGGGTAGAGGGCGGCCAGGCGCCGCATCAGGTTTTCCAGCTCGCGCGCATTGCCCGGCCAGGCATGGCGCTTCAGCCGCTCCAGAGCCTCGGGGCTCAGCGACTTCAGGGGCAGGCCGGAGGCGCGGGCGCGGTCGAGGAAGTGCCGCGCCAGCAGGGGGATGTCCTCCGTCCGCTCGCGCAGCGGCGGCAGGCGGATGGGGACGACATTCAGCCGGTAGAAGAGATCCTCGCGGAACAGCCCGGCGCGGATCGAGGCGCGCAGGTCGCGATGCGTGGCGGCGACGATGCGCACATTCGCCTTCACCGGCTGGCGGCCGCCGACGGTGGTGAACTCGCCCTCCTGCAGCACGCGCAAGAGGCGGGTCTGCGCCTCGGCCGGCATGTCGCCGATCTCGTCCAGGAAGAGCGTGCCGCCGGCCGCCTGCTCGAAGCGGCCCACGCCGCGGGTGAGCGCGCCGGTGAAGGCACCGCGCTCATGGCCAAACAGCTCGCTCTCGATCAGTTCGCGCGGGATGGCGGCCATGTTGATGGCGACAAAGGGGCCCTGGCGGCGCTTGCCATAGTCATGCAGCGCGCGGGCGATCAGCTCCTTGCCGGTGCCGCTTTCGCCCGTGACCATCACGGTCAGGTCGGCGGTCGTGAGGCGCGCCACGGTGCGGTAGATTTCCTGCATGGCCGCGCTGCGGCCCACCAGCGGCAGGCGCTCGCCGGGCTCGGCCTCCTCGTCGGGCGCGAGGGCGGTGGCGGGCTGGGCGAGCGCGCGCTCCACCACATTGAGCAGCTCCTTCAGATCGAAGGGCTTGGGGAGATATTCGAAGGCGCCGCGTTGCGCCGCCTTCACGGCCGTGGTGAAGGTGGATTGCGCCGACATCACCACCACGCGCAGATCCGGGCGGATGCGCTTGATGCGGGGCAGCAGGTCCAGCCCGTTCTCATCGGGCATGACCACATCGGTGACGACGAGATCGCCCTCGCCATCCTCCACCCAGCGCCACAGCGTGGAGGCCGAGGAGGTGGCGCGCACATTGTAGCCCGCGCGGGTCAGCGCCTGGGAGAGGACGGTGCGGATCGCGCGGTCATCATCGGCGATCAGGATGGTGCGGGATTCGGTCATTCGTCACTCTCAGGGGCCGCCTCGCCGGGCGGCGGGGCCGGCAGGGACAGGCGGAAGGTGGTGCGGCCGGGGCGGCTGTCGCATTCGATCAGCCCGCCGTGATTGGCCACGAGCTTGGCGACGAGGGCGAGGCCCAGCCCCTGCCCGCCCCGCTTGGTCGTCACGAAGGGCTCGAAGAGGGTGGAGCGCAGCGGCTCCGGGATACCCGGCCCATTGTCCCGCACCGTGACCTGCAAGGGCAGGTGCACGCGCTCGCTGGAGCCAGGCACGGCGATGCGCACGCCGTGGTGATAGGCCGTCGCCAGCTGGATCTCGCCCGTGCCGCCGGAGGCGCCGCCATCGCTCAGCGCCTCGGAGGCGTTCTTCACGAGGTTGAGCAGAATCTGGATCAGCTGGTCGCGGTCGCCCCAGACGGCGGGCAGCGAGGGATCATATTCCTCGACGATGCGCAGGTGGCAGGCGAAGCCCGATTGCGCGACGCGCCGCACATGGTCCAGCACCGAATGGATATTCACCGCGCGCCGCGTGATCGGCCGGTCGGAGAACATCTCCATCCGGTCCACCAGCTTGCGGATGCGGTCGCTTTCCTCCTGGATCAGCAGGCAGAGCTCGCGGTC
>JAIYDS010000273.1 GCA_027487385.1 Acetobacteraceae bacterium
CCCGGTGGCCGCCGCACCGCCGGACCGGCCCGCCGCGGCCCCGCCGCCGCCGGCGCAGCAGGCCGCCCGGCCCGCACCCGCCGCCGGTGGCCGCTTCATGGTCCAATTCGCCGCCACCCGCAGCGAGGAGGGCGCCCGGGCCGATTGGCAGCGCCTGCAACGCCGCGTGCCGGAACTGGCCGGCCGCCAGCCGGTCATCACCCAGCTGGAGCGCGAGGGGCAACCCACGCTGTGGCGCCTGCGCACCGGTGGTTTCAGCGATGCCGCCGCCGCCCGCGCCTTCTGCGAGACGCTGCGCGCCCGCGAAATCCCCTGCATCCCGGTGGGGGGCTGAGATGAAGCCCGCCATCATCGGCGTCGCCGGGCATCGCCTCACCGCGGAGGAGGCGGCGCTGCTGCGCCGCCACCGCCCGCTCGGCGCCATCCTCTTCGCCCGCAATGTGGCCGATCCCGCTCAGCTGCGCGCCCTGACCGCCGAAATCCGCGAGGCGCTGGGGGCCGAGGCGCCCATCCTGGTGGATCAGGAAGGCGGGCGCGTCGCCCGTCTCAAGCCGCCGCATTGGCGCGCCCATCCACCCGCCGCCAGCTTCGAGCAGGGCCCTTCCGAGGCCGCCCAGGCCGAGGCGGCCGCGATCGGCGCCGAATGCCGCGCCGTGGGCTTCGACGTGGTCTGCGCCCCGGTTCTCGATCTGCGCCTGCCCGGGATGCACAAAGTGATCGGCGACCGCGCCTTCTCGGCCGAGCCCCGCGAGGTCACGCGGCTCGCCGGGGCCTGGATCACGGGCCTGCGCCAGGCCGGCGTGCAGCCCGTCCTCAAGCACATCCCCGGCCATGGCCGCGCCATGTTGGACAGCCATGAGGCGCTGCCCGTGGTGACCGCGAGCCGCGCGGAGCTGACCGCCGATTTCGCGCCCTTCCAGGCGCTCGGCGCCGCTGATCTCTGGGGAATGACGGCGCACATCCTCTACACCGCGCTGGATGAGGCGCATTGCGCCACCCTCTCGCCGCGCGTCATCGCCGAGGTGATCCGCGGCGAGATCGGCTTTGACGGCTTCCTGCTCTCCGATGATCTCGGGATGAAGGCGCTCTCCGGCACGCTGCCTGAACTCACCCAGGCGGCGCTGGGCGCGGGCTGCGATGCGGTGCTGCATTGCTCGGGCGTGTTCGCCGAGAGCCTGGCCGTGCTGGAAGCCTGCCCCTCCTTCACCGACGCGGCGCTGCGGCGCCTTGCAGCCTCGCGCGGCCAGAAGCGCGCGGCCTGAGGGGGGTGAACGCCTTTCGCCAAATCTCTCTGAGGTTGACCGATGGAAGGCGCATTCAGGGAAAAGGAAAAAAGAGGCCTCCGGCGGCTGGGGCCGGGGCCCCAGACCCCATCTTTTTTCTCCGTTTCAACAATGACTTGATGAGGATGCATCGTCGTCAAGGAAAGGGGTCTGGGGCCCCGGCCCCAGCCGCCGGAGGCTCCATGGCTCCCACCAAAGGCGATCCGGCTCAGATGCCATGCTAGACATGCTCCCCGAGCTGGCCGTCGCGGTGCTGGCCAGTATCATCGCGATCACCCTGCATGAGGCGGCGCATGGCTATGCCGCGCTGTCGCTGGGCGACCCCACTGCCAAGCTCATGGGCCGGCTCTCCCTGAACCCGATCCGCCATGTGGACCCGGTGGGAACGCTGCTGGTGCCGGGCATCCTGCTCGTCTCCCAGCTTCTGGCGACGGGGCGGGTGGACATGATGTTCGGCTGGGCCAAGCCGGTGCCGGTGGACATCCGCAACCTCTACAACCCCCGCACCGGCATGATGCTGGTGGCCGCCGCCGGCCCGGCCATGAATTTCGCACTGGCGATGATCGCGGCGCTGCTGATCCACCCGGCAGGGCTGCTGGAGAACACGCTCTCGGCCGACTCGATGGCGCTGGTCTATCGCTTCCTGGCCCTTTCCATCCTGGCGAATCTGGTGCTCGGCCTGTTCAACCTCTTTCCCATCCCGCCGCTCGATGGCGGCCGCATCGTGACGGGGCTGCTGCCCTATCGCGCGGCCATGGCCTATGCGCGGCTGGAGCCGGCAGGGCTTTTCATCGTCATCGGCGTGCTGTTCCTGCTGCCGGCGCTGATCCCCGCCTTCCAGCCGATGGACGCCTTCGTGCGCGAGATCGTCCGCCCCACCTTCGACCTCGTGATCCGTGCCGCCGGGCTGCGCCCCTGATGGCCGCGATCCAGGAATCGCTCCAGCTCGACCTGGAAGGCTATCAGGGCCCGCTGGACGTGCTGCTGGAGCTGGCCCGCGCCCAGAAGGTGGATATCCGGCAGATTTCCATCCTGGCGCTGGTGGATCAGTTCCTGGCGATCGTGGAGGGCGCCCGGCGCGTGCGGCTGGAACTCGCCGCCGATTGGCTGGTGATGGCCGCCTGGCTCGCCTGGCTGAAATCGCGCCTGCTGCTGCCCGAAGAGGAGCGCGGCCCGGAGGAAGAAGACCCCATCCTCGCCGCCCATCGCCTGACCGAGCGCCTGGCCGAGCTGGACCGCATGCGCGCCGCCGCCGCCTGGCTCAGCAGCCGCGCCCAGCTGGGGCGCGAGGTGTTCGCCCGCGGCGCGCCGGAATCGCTGCGGGTCGAGGACCGCTCGGGCCTGGTGGCCGACCTCACCACCCTGCTGCGCGCCTATGCGACGGCGCGGCGGCGCGGCGCGGCGGACCGGCC
>JAIYDS010000237.1 GCA_027487385.1 Acetobacteraceae bacterium
ATGCCATCGCCATGCTCGCCCGAATGGCTGCCCTTGTACTCGCGCACCAGCGCGAAGCAGCGCTCGGCGATCTCGCGCATTTTGCGCACATCGCCGCCCTCCTTCATGTTCAGCACGGGCCGCACATGCAGGCAGCCGACGCTGGCATGGGCATACCAGGTGCCCTTCACGCCGTATTCGTCGAAGACGGCGGTCAGGCGCTCGGTGTAGTCGGGCAGGTCTTCGAGACTGACCGCCGCATCCTCGATGAAGGAGACCGGCTTCGCATCCTGCTTCTGGCTCATCATGATGTTGAGCCCCGCCTCGCGCACCTCGGCGATGGCGGCCTGGAAGCCGGCATCCACCGCGTGCACCACCTGACCCGGCAGGCCGAGATCGCCCATCATCTCATCGAGCGCGGCCAGCTGGCGCTTCAGCTTCGCATCATCATCGCCATGGAATTCGACGATGAGCAGGCTGTCCGGCTCGCCGATCACCATCTGGTCGATGGTCGCGCGATAGATCGGGATGGAACGGCCGAGGTCGATCATCGTCCGGTCCACCAGCTCCACGGCCTCGGGGTCCAGCGAGACGAGATATTTGGAGGCTTCCATGGCGCGGCGGAAGGTCGGGAACTGGCAGATGCCCACCACCTTGCGCGGCTTGATCGGCCAGAGCTTGAGGTCGAGCGCGGCGGAGAAGGCGAGCGTGCCCTCGCTCCCCACCAGCAGCCGCGCGAGATTGCCGCGCCCATTCGCCCGCGCATCCGGCGTCAGCGCGTCGAGGTTGTAGCCACCGACGCGCCGCAGCTGCGCCGGGAATTTCTCCGCGATCTCGGCCGCCTCGCGCTCGCCCAGGCTGTGCAGCCGCGCGACGAGATCGGTATTGGGCGCGTTCTCGCCGAACACGTGCCGCGAGCCATCGGCGAGGATGGCGTCAATGGCGCGCACATTATCCGCCATCAGCCCGTAGCGGATGGATTTCGAGCCGCAGGAATTGTTCCCCGCCATGCCGCCGATGGTGCAACGCTGCCAGGTGGAGGGATCCACCGGGAAGAATTTCCCCGTGCTCTTCAACGCCTCGTTCAGCGCGCCGAGCGTGATGCCCGGCTCCACGCGGGCCGTGTCGCCCTCCACGCTCAACACGCGGCGCAGATGCTTGGTGCAGTCCAGCACCAGCGCGCGGTTGACGGTCTGCCCGCATTGGCTGGTGCCGCCACCGCGCGGCAACACCGGAATGCCCTCCTCCCGGCAGATCGCCATGGCGGCTTCCACATCGGCGGCCGATTTCGGCACCAGCACGCCGATGGGCTCGACCTGATAGATGCTGGCATCGGTCGCATAGCGGCCGCGATCGGCGGGGGCGAAAAGCACCTCCCCTTCCGTCTCGCTTTGCAGCCTGCGGGCCAGGCGGGAATCTCCGATGTGGGGTGCGATGGCGTTCATGGCGCCTTTCTAGCCCCGGATCACGCGCGCGCCAGATGGATAATCCTCATGCCCCGCACAAGCCGAACTCATTGGCAGAGGAGGCGGGTTCGGGGCATGAGGGGGGCAACCCCAGGAGGACCCCATGGCCTATTTCCAGACCCGCACCACGCCCGGCCGCCATTTCCTGCAGATCCCCGGCCCCTCCAACGTGCCGGACCGCGTGCTGCGCGCCCTCGACAACCCGACGATGGATCATCGCGGCCCGGATTTCGGCGTGATGGGCAAGCAGGTGCTGGGCAAGGTCAAGAAGATCTTCCAGACCGAGAGCAACGTCATCATCTTCCCGGCCTCCGGCACCGGCGCCTGGGAAGCGGCGCTGGTGAACACGCTGAGCCCCAATGACCGGGTGCTGATGTGCGAGACCGGCCACTTCGCCAGCCTCTGGCGCGAAATGGCCGAGCGCCTGGGCATCCGCCCCGAATTCCTCAAGGGCGACTGGCGCCGCGCGGCCGAGCCGGACGCCATCGAGGCCTATCTTCGCGGCGACAAGGGGCATGAGATCAAGGCCGTCTGCGTCGTCCATAACGAGACGAGCACGGGCTGCACCAGCCGCATCGCCGAGGTCCGCGCCGCGATTGACGCCGCCGGCCACCCGGCGCTGCTGCTGGTGGACACGATCAGCGGCCTCGGCTCCATGGAGTTCAAGCACGATGCCTGGGGCGTGGACGTCACCGTCTCCGGCTCGCAGAAGGGGCTGATGCTGCCGCCCGGCCTCTCCTTCAACGCCGTCTCGGCCAAGGCCATCGCCGCCAGCAAGAGCGCAAAGCTCACGCGCAGCTTCTGGGACTGGGCGCCCATGATCGCTTCCAACGCGACCGGCTATTTCCCCTACACGCCGGCCACCAACATGCTCTACGCGCTGGACACCGCGCTCGACATGATCTTCGAGGAAGGGCTCGACAATGTCTTCGCCCGGCATGACCGCATGGCCGAGGCCACGCGCCGCGCCGTGCGCGCCTGGGGGTTGGAGATCCAGTGCGACGAGCCGCGCCACTACTCCTCCGTGCTGACGGCGGTGCGCCTACCGGAAGGCCACAGCGCCAACGGCCTGCGCGCCACGATCGGCGAGAGGTTCAACATGTCGCTCGGCAATGGCCTCGGCCAGTTGAATGATCGCGTCTTCCGCATCGGCCATCTGGGCGATATCGGCGAGTTGCACCTGATGGGCACGCTCACGGGGATCGAGATGGGGCTGCGCATCGCGGGCATCCCGCACAAGCCCGAGGGCGTGCGCGCGGCGATGGATTACCTGAGCGGCAACGCCTGATCTCAGGCCTCGATCGGACGCCAGCCATGGAGCAGCGCGCGGCTCTCCGCCTCGAAGGTGAAGCGATTGCCGCCGCCCTCGCCGGGCTGATCCTGTGCGCGGCTGATGGCCACGCCCTTGAGGTGGCAGAGCAGCAGCGCGCCCACGCCGCCATGCGCGACAATCGTGATGTCGCCCTTCACCGCCGCCAGGGCGAGCGCCTGGTCCACGGCGCCCAGGACACGCCGCTGGGCATCCACCGCGCGCTCCCAGCCGCGCACACTGTCTTCCGGCGCGGCGAAGAAGGCATCGGCCACCACCTCGAATTCGGCGCGCGGCAGATAGCCTGTGGCAGAGCGGTCATTCTCGCCCAGCGCCGGCAGGATGCATGGCATCAGGCCCAGATGCGCACCGAGGATCGCGGCCATGTCAGTCGCCTTGCGTTCTGCGCTGGTGAAGAGGCTCCGCGTGCGGGCGAACCAGGGCTGGTCCAGCACCCGCCGCGTGCGTCGCAGCCCCTCGGCCGAGAGCGGCCATTCGGGCACAGGGACGTCGGGGTCGATCACGACCTCGGGATGGGTGACGAAATGCACCAGCCGCATGCCGCAATGCTATCCGCGGGCGCAGGCCTCGCCAATCCATGCCACCTGGGCAAGACAGGGCCCTTGGGGCATCTTGCAACCCAGGCAACGGCGCATTGACGCCGAACGGAGACGCCCAGCATGCCCAAATTTGCCGCCAACATCTCGATGATGTTCAACGAGGTGCCCTTCCTCGACCGCTTCGCCGCCGCGCGCGCAGCAGGCTTCGAGGCGGTGGAATTCCTTTTCCCCTATGAGTTTCCAGCGGCCGAGATCGCCAAGCGCCTGGCGGACAACGGCCTCTCCCAGGTGCTGTTCAATGCGCCCCCGGGCGACTGGAACGCGGGCGAGCGTGGCATGGCCTGCCTGCCGGAGCGCCGCGCCGAATTCCGCGACGGTATCAAGCGTGCGCTCGAATACAGTGTGGTGCTGAAGTGCCCGCGGCTGCATGTGATGGCCGGCCTGACGCCCGCCGGTGCCTCGCGCGACACGCTGCTTGCCACCTACGCGGCCAACCTCGACTTCGCCGCGGAGGAATGCGCCAAGGTCGGCGTGAAGCCGGTGATCGAGCCGATCAACCACCGCGACATTCCGGGCTTCTTCCTGAACACGACGAAGGAAGCCACCCGCATCATCGACGGGCTCGGCATGGACCGCGTCGGCCTGCAATTCGACCTTTACCATTGCCAGATCACCGAAGGCGACGTGGCACGCAAGGCCGCCGAACTCCTGCCCTACATCGCGCACATGCAGGTCGCCGATAATCCCGGCCGCAACGAGCCGGGCACGGGCGAGGTGAACTGGGATTTCGTCTTCAACGCGATCGATGCGAGCGGCTTCCGCGGGTGGATCGGCTGCGAGTATCGCCCGAAGGCCGAGACCGCCGCAGGCTTGGGTTGGTTCGCGAAGTATCGGACAGCCTAGCCACCGGCCGGCTGATTCAGACCTCCGCGCCCCTCGGCGCTCCGGTCATCAGACGGCCCCCCCTTTCCTCAGAACGAAGGACACATCCCCACATGAACATCGGTTTCATCGGCCTCGGCATCATGGGCCTGCCCATGGCGCAGAACCTCGCCAAGGCGGGCCATAGCATCATCGCGCCCGAGCGCGCCTCGCTCTCCGCCGAGACGCGCGCGGCCTTCACCATCGTGGCGGACGCCACGGCGGTGGCGCAGGCGGCCGAGATCATCATCCTCATGGTCCCCGACACGCCCGATGTGGAGCGCGTGCTGTTCGGCGCGAATGGCGTGGCCGCGGGCCTCTCGGCCGGCAAGCTCGTCATCGACATGTCCTCGATCAGCCCGACGGCGACCAAGGATTTCGCCGCCAAGATCAACGCGCTGGGCTGCGACTACATCGACGCGCCCGTCTCCGGCGGCGAGATCGGCGCGAAGAACGCGGCGCTGACCATCATGATCGGCGCCCCCGAGGCCGCTTTCGAGCGCGCCCTGCCGCTCTTCCAGCTCATGGGCAAGAACATCACCCGCGTGGGTGA